>CAZJPE010000003.1:0-58572 GCA_964547875.1 Candidatus Woesearchaeota archaeon | reverse complement strand
TAAAAAATAAACCGCTTTTAGCAGTAAACAGCAATCCAAAAATAAGTGAGGGCGCCTTAACAACTCTTTCAATAAATCAACTAGAAAAAAAATTAAATAAAATTATAAAAAATGAATATAAAATAGAAAAACTTGAGAGAATAAAAATATCAATAAATAATAAACCGCTCGATTTATTGGCCTTAAATGAAGTCTTTATCGCAAATAAAAAAGCCTATTTAATCTCAAAATATAAAATAAAATTTAAAAATAAAAAAGAAGTACAAAAATCATCTGGTCTAATTTTCACAACAGGCACAGGCTCAACTGCGTGGTTCAAATCAGCAGGAGGCAAGCCCTTCCCGCCAAAAGCAAGATACATTAAAATGATAGTAAGAGAGCCTTATCAAGGCAAACTATCAAAAATAAGAATAAAATCATTAACAATAAAAGAAAACGAAGAAATAACAATTACCCCATTAATCCCTTCGGTATTAGCAATTGACTCAATCAGAGAATACGAACTAAAGCGCAATGACAGAGTAACAATTCAAATATCAAAATTTCCGTTGATAAGAATTAAATAGGTAAACTTAAAACTTCTTTTATCTCTCAAATTTTATGCAGGGATGCCGGAGCGGTCAAACGGAACAGGCAACGAAACATTTATTATCTTTGATTTCTAATTATTTTTATGATATATAAACAAGAGGTAATTAATTCTCAAAAAGAATTAAGGATGATAGAAAAAAACAGTAAAGAAATATTAACTAAAGCAAGATACGGTCCATCAAAACTAACAAGAATCCCTTTACAATTAAATGAAGAACTTGCCTTTTTTGTAGGTGCAATTATTGGAGACGGTCACTTAAGAAAAAGTAAACTCCAAATAGTAATAGAATTATCCGATAAAAGCTTAATAGAGTACATCAAAGAAATTTCTAGAGTTTTATTTAATAGAAGCTTTAATATTAATCAAGTTAAACCTAGAGAAGGAAAGAAACAGACGTTCACTATACAAATGGATAGTAAAGCAATATATAATCTACTGAAAGAAGTATTTGAAATACCTTCAGGTAAAAAAAGTAACATAGTAATTGTTCCAAAACAGATAAAATATTCTAATGAAAATATAAAAATAGCCTTCCTTAAAGGGATAATGGCCACAGAAGGAGGTAAAAGAAGGAGAGGTTTTGGATTATCTACTGCAAGTAGAGAACTGTGGGAAGGGCTGATTGAACTATTCGAAGAGCTAAAAATACCTATATTAAAAGACAAATGGGAACACAAAAGATATAAAAAGGAATACTATGGAATATGTTTTAAAAAAGATTACATGAAAATGTTAATGTGGGAGTGCCAGAGTGGTCAAATGGGCTGCGTTTAGGCCGCAGTAGCTTAGTGCTTACCTAGGTTCAAATCCTAGCTCCCACATGCATATTAGGACCAAGTGGCTTAGTGCCTACGAAGGTTCGAATCCTTCTCCCTGCATCTTAAAGGAGGGGGTTTTCCAAAGATGAACCTTGCTCTCTTAAAGGAGGGGAGAACCTCCGGGGAACCTTGGTGCCCCAGGATAGACTTCAATCTCCTTAGAACCCTTCGCTTCATTTATAAACCGCTGCTCATTAAAATAAATCATGACAAATAAATCAATAATGATAGATTTAGACGACCCGAGAACAGATAAAATCGCAGATGTTATCTCAAACAAAACATCAAAAAAAATTCTAAGTTTTTTAGCAGAGCGAGAACTAAGCGAAACAGAAATATCAAAATCTCTTAACATTCCTATAAATACAATAGAATACAATATCAACAAATTAGAACAAGCAGGGCTGATAGAAAAAATTAAGGGGTTTTATTGGAGCCAGAAAGGAAAAAAAATCTATAAATATAAAATTTCAAATAAAAAAATTGTAATCTCTCCTCGCTCAATACTCAAAGGCATAATCCCTGCTATATTGACAACCTCTATTATTGCCTTAGGAATAAAGCTCTTTGTTGGAATAGAAAGCACGCAAACACAAAAGCAGACAATAATAGAAGATATGCCGATAATAACATCGGAAGGCGCAGGAGCAATTGCAGAAGAAGCATCAAGAATCGCAGAGCCGCAAATATCCCAATTGCCAAATTTGCTCAGCTCAACAAACGCATGGGCATGGTTCATGCTTGGAGCGTTAACAGCAATTCTAATATTCCTTATATGGAACTCAACAAAAATGAAAGGAGGTAAACAAAATGGAAAATAAGTCAATAATAGCAATAATAGCAATTGCAATAATCCTAGTAATAGGATTTCTATATAACTCCAGCTCTGGCGCGACAGTTTCAGCACAAGGAATTTCTACTTTAAAAGTAAGCCCTGATAAAGTCAGTGTGAATGTCTATATAGAAGCTAAGAACAAGACGGCGCAATTAGCCAAGGAAATGCATGACAAAATACTAGACGAAACAATATTGCAATTGCTAAAAATAGGAATAGATAAAAAAGATATAAAAACTCTTAATTTCAATATCTACCCAGAATACGACTGGCAAGAAGGAAAAAATGAGCTAAAAGGATACATAGCAAGGCAGGATATAATAATTGAAACTAAGGACTTTAACCTTGTCGCAGACATTGTTGACGCCTCTGTCAGCGCAGGAGCTCTAGTCTCGTACATAAATTTCGAACTCTCGCAGGAGAAGCAGAATGAATACAAAGCTCAGGCATTAGAAGAAGCAAGTAAAGACGCGACAAAAAAAGCAGAAGCAACAGCAAGAGGATTGGGAAAAAATATCGGAAAATTGCTTTCTGTAGAAGGAGAGGAATTTAATTACGGCCCAATAATTTACTATAGAGCAGATTCTGCAGAAGGCTCTATAGCAGAGGCAAAGCAAGCAGCAATAAATCTAGTTCCAAGAGATTTAGAAGTAAGCGCATCAGTAAAAGTAGAATACAAGCTAAGGAGTTTCTAAACTCCTTGTTTTATTTTTTTCTAAACGCGCGCAACCTTTAATTCAATCGTATTTCCTTTAATTACTGCATTCCTAAATGTATAATAATCCTCAGCAGTTTCTCTTAGCGTATTAGTTGAAGTTTTACTCTTGATAAAATCATAAAATTCATCAAAACTATTAGAATTCAATAAATTTATGCTAAAACTTGTCTCTGCAGTCTGTTGAACATTGCCTATCAAAATTTTAGGAGTTAAAGTGTAAACCCTTCCTTTGTCAATGCTCAAGAAAACCCTGTCGCTTCCGTCTTTCCTCTGAATTATATTGATAACTTTATTTCCGTCATATTCTCCACTCAATAAATATTTTACCTCGCCGCCAGTTCCACTCGTCCCGCCAGCTGCAGACCTAGCCTCCCCAACAATTTTCTCAGCCGCATTTGAAATCGCCGCTGCTAATTTAATCTTATTAATCTCTTTCTCAACATAAATAGCTCGCAAATCCCCAATCAAATAAAGCAGATTTGCCTTATGATGATTCAAGACAACTTTTTTAAACAATGCATCTAATCTAATCGCTGTTTCATTTAGCTCTCTCTCGCTAATACTTCCCCTGCCTCTCAATCCATCAACAACCTCTTTTAATTGCTTAATCTCTGCAACAGCAGTGTCGTCTCCAACTATTATTCCTTTTTGCGCTAAATCAGCTCTCTGCCTTGTCTCAATCTCGCTCAAAGTTGCATTTCTCAATCCTTTGTTATTGTCAGTTATCGCATTTGCAACGCTCTGCTTGTCAAGCCAGCATTTAATCCTCTGATCATCGCAATACCCCATTTCAACAAATCTTGTTGGATCTGTCTGGCTCCCTGGATTTCCTGTAGAGCAAATCCTGACAACTCCTCTTTCATAAGCAAACGGCAATAAGGCTTCTTCTACGCCAGCTTGTAAATTAGGATTCAATACAACAGCTCCTAAATTAGTACTGCCGCTAACACATTCTTTCTCTGATTTAATCTGGCTTTCCTTCAATTCATCGCTAACATACGAATCTCTCAAATAATTCAAAGCGAAGCTCGTGCTCACCTGCTTGAATCCACACTCTTCAATGTCATTTACTCTAACGCATAATTCCTTGTATCCCTCTGGAGCTGTGAAGTCTCTCGATTCAGAAGAATACTGCCCTCTTCCAACAAATCCTGATGCAACATGCACGATCGCAGGCAATGTAAAGAACGAACTTTCAGGCGGATTCTTCAAATAAACGCTATAATGCACTCCTTGATCTTTCCCAGCAAAAATATGATAAAATACTTTGTATTGCGAAGTTGCAGGCACTGTAGCATCAGTATATCTTGTTGCGCTAAACCATGCGTGAAATTGAGGTGGGCTTTCAGGCTCAACCAATGTCTTGAATGAAGTCGGAGCCTTAACAGAAACAAAAGCCCTGCAAATAGGAGTCCCTACTTCTTCTATTGAACGCGCTTTAAACGCATTAATAGAATTAACAGCATAGCTCTGAGTGAAATAATTAATAGAATTCTGTGTATTCTCCCAGGCAGCACTTGCTGTCAGATACTCTCCTCCTCCTCTTGTCCCCTGCCCATAAGCAGTTTCAATAATCTTCGGCAAAACTACTTTGGCAACTGGCGCAGCCTGCCTCCAGAAAAACTCACACAAATAAATAGAATAAATCTGATCGCATATCCCAACGCTTCTTCCTGTAGCTAAACTCTCTTGCAAACAATCTCTATGATTCTTCAAAATTGAAACAAAGCCATCTATTCCAGCATGTATTCCAGTCAAACAAACAGGAACAATAATCTTTTCTCTCACATTAGGCAGACATAATAAAGTAGAGCCGATAATCCCTGTCTGCACAACGTCTGCAACAGGATATTTCCCTCCAAAATCACATCTTGAAGAAGGGCATATTACAGGATCACAGACATTGAATAATAAATGGCATTCTTCTGGAGACATAAAATTCTGGCATTGCGTTGAGGGAATATTTGCCGCAGGTCTTCCAACAAAGAAATCCCTTCCTCTAATAGCCACTCTCTTTTTTCCAAATTGACTCGCAGCATCCTGAATTGCTAAAACAGCCTCTCCAACTTTTCTCCTTGCTTCCTGCTCGCTCAATCCAGGGAAAAATCCAAGCGGCTGCCCTGTATTCAAATTTATTAATTGACAGATATCATCCCCATATCCTTCAAAAAACTGCTCATTCCCATTAGGCCCTACGTTACATAAGTAAAAGCTTGTCACTCGCCCGCTTGCATCAAATGCTCCTATTCCTCCAAACGTAGGTAAAGTCTGGCGAGTTGCCGCATACCATCCAGATTGAATATCAAACGGAACAATAGCAGGCATTCCCTTATAAGGCTCTGTTTCATAATATCGCACTTCAGGATTTTTATAAGAATTAACATAGCTCACTGTTTCAGCAGAAGTTATTCTTCCAATTCCATAAATGTCTAAAAATTCTCTTTTCTTTTCCGTGCTCAAAATCTCATAGCTGCTTTCTTTCTTCCTAAAAACATCTTGGACATCATAATGCCCTTCAGAATTTTTAACCAGTCCTAAATAATAATTCTCTCCTGCTCCTGTAAAGCCCTCTCTCTTAATATTATTAATCGTTGTTCCCTCGCTGTTATAAACATTAACACTCGCTAAATGCGTGTCAGCAGAAGGAACAAGCTCTTTCAAATTAACTTCACTAATCCTGCTGACAGAAACAACTTCTGCAACTACATTCTTTTGAACACTACTTGTCATAACAGCAGGAGCAGGCAATCCCAATTCCCGCGCTTTCTGCGCTTTCTGAACATCTAAAAATCCTTCCTTGTTATTCAAAATCTGCGCATAACTGCTTTCCAATAACGTCCCTGAATTATTCTTAATATGTTCAGATGTGCTCTTCTCCTGCATTAATAAATTATACTCCATCTCCCTAAGCTCGTTATATCCATAAAGCCCCTGCTCATTATATCCTTTCTCGCAATCTCCAAGCAAGTCTTTAAATTTCATCACGCCTTGAGAAGTCTTAACATCCCTTTCTCCATATCCATTCTTCAAGTCGTTACAATAATCAACAGCCGCCTTGCTTCTGTCAACGCTATCTCCTCCAAATAAGCCAGTACCTTTTTGTACAAAATTCTTTTCTATGCTATCTATTTTATTATTAACCCCATTAATCACCTCATTTGCAGCCCGAACATCTCCCTTAATCTTATTAGCATTATCCAAATAACATGCATTAATAGTAGGATAATCTCCCTTGCTGACTAAATCACTGCATTGCTTTGTCCATCCAACCATTACCTTTTGCCTTGCCAAAGCCTCGCCCTCTATTCCTGTCAAAAAATTAGTAACAGTTAAAACAGCAGAGGTTGCAAAGCACGCTCCCTTCAATCCTTCTACGACTTTCCCAAGATTATTATTAATCTCCTCCCATCTCTTCACGCTCTTGTTCAAATTCTCAATCAATTCCTCTGTCTTTTCAGTCGATAATTTAATCGCCCTTTTCTCAATACCTATATTTATGCTCAAATTAGTTTCTGTCCGAGTTCCTTGCGACCTAGGCACTAATCTTATTTTAGCATTCCTTTCAAGAACCACGTCTTTCAGTTTTACAAAAGATTTATCGCAGACCTTTGTAGCATCATTAAACAATTTTAATCTGAAACTACTTCCTTTTATGCTGAATTTTCCGCCTTCCTCGCTGACTCTGCAATTAGCGCTAATCGCAATTTCCTCTTCATTAACAATGTTGTCTATCTTTATGCTCTCTAATGTTCCAATTCCTCCTGTAAAGTTCTTAAGTTCTTTCAAATCAATCTTAGCTGTTTCTGCACTCGCTCCTGTCAAGCTCAATTCAACAAAAGACTCCTTCTTAGGCTTCTTAAGCTGTGTAAGTCTAACATTCCAGAATTTATTGTCAACATTCAAAACATCAGTTGAATCAGAAAAATCAATCTCGCTAATTCTATTCAACTCGTGCCTATATTCTGCAAAACCAGAATCAGGATATCTCTCAACAAACTTGCTAATTAATCTCACTCGAGTCCGCTCTTTTCCAGCCAATGCGGATAATTTAATCGCTCTAATCAAAGCTCTTTCTCCATAACTTTCAGCTCCCTCTACATTTCTTTCTTTTTCAGCAGAATACTCGTCAACAACTTTCTCCAATGAAGCAATAGCATCGTCAAAATTCATATTCAAAGAACCCAAATCCTTGTCCTGCCTTCCAGTAGCGTTGGTAAAATTACTCCTCAGCACCAAATTGTGTCTTTTTCCATCTGAACATTTTATAGAAACCCCTCCAGTACTATTCGTCTCGTCAATTATAATTTTATTAACGCTACATCTATCATTCAAAAACCTACTTCCCTCATAAACATCTAAGCTGTCTGTCCCTTTATCATCGCTAATCACAATTGTAGCCATATTTTCTGCTGAAACAAAGCCGTCATAAGCAACTTCTAAGCCTGCCCTGCAATAAGCTCCCGGAACATAGATAGGGCTTGAAATACTACCTCTCTCTACTCTGACACTAGCTATCTTGCCAATTCCCCCAAGCAATCCTTTTTGCCCGCTGTATATAGAAACAACTGCAAAATTAGGATCAGCCTGCTCTAATCTAACAAAATATCTCCCATTCCAAAAACTATTTCTAAATCTCTCGTCAGTTTGCTCCCAATCATAATCGCTTGAAGGCGACAATACAAACTCTGCCCTTCCAACGCCAAAAGCATTGTCAGCTTCATAATCAATTCTCGCGCTTAGATTTACATTCACAAAATTAGGTAAATCTTTTTCAGCAGGGTTTTTCTTCAGCACAACTACAACATATCCTATGTTATTTATCAAAGGGCTTCCTAATAATTTATCCCTGCTCCTTAAGGCTGCCCTTGCAGGATGAAACCCGGCGCCTATAACATCTCTTGGATATTTGCTGCTAAAGCTTATGCTTCTGATCTGCTCAATATCAATCAATGGATTTATCTGCAGCGCATCTATCTGGCAAAAAACAGGAACATTCTGCTCGGCAAGCAAATCACTCCGAACAACGCTCGGCGCACAACCTCCAGGAGATACTTGCAATAATAAATCCTGTCTAGCCAAACAACTCTCTTTATCCCCTAAAATAGGCCAATAAGTATTTAATCTATCATCAGATCCGTAGACTGCCTGAAAGCTTGCCCTTGGCTGGTGTGCGACAGAGCTCGCAAAACTTGAAACCTGCGCATTGGCAAAACCAGCAAAAATTCCCAGTACTATTAGACTCAAAACAAATAATTTCGCTCTCATTCTACATCAACCCCTAAGCTATCAAAAGACGCATAATTATATTGCAATTCTTCCAAAGATTTAGGAACAGGCAGAGAATCAACCCTAACTTTTATTCTTCCATCTTCTAATTGAGATTCACTAATATAACTATTTCCATTCCCTCCTCCAATTAAAGCATGCTCTATCTTTGTCTCAGGAAGAACAATGTCAAAGCACTCTTCTTTTGTAGAGCCAAAAAATCCTAAAATCCCGGCTCTAGGAACTTCCTGGCACTGCGTCTTTTTACCGCCAGCTATCCTTATGCTAGAATTCCCATATACATAAACTTTCAGCTCATAACTTCCCTCTGATAATTTAATCTTAGAAACATCAGGCAAAACAGCACTAACACTCTTTTCCCCTTTACTGAATGATATTATTGCACTCTCGTCTCTAATTGCTCTCCCCCCAAATTCAAACTCAATCTCAACCTCGTATTCTCTGTCCAATATCACATCAATTGCTCTATCTTTATTGCTTGAAAATAATTCTTTCTTCTCTTCAAACCCATCAGCACTAACTAACAAATACCCGTTCAAGCATGATGGCGCTTTTCCAATAAGACTGCCGTCACTAGTTTCGCCCAATCTGCATCTTTGGTCAAAACACTGATAATCTATATTTCCATTAATTTTATTCAAGTTATTATCATACAAGTTAATTTCAACATCCTGTGCGTTAAATTCGCATAAATCAAATTCTCCTCCTGCTTCAAATTCCGATTCAGAAAAGACCGCTTCTCTGGCAACATTATTATCAATAATTGCTACAATTGGAAACTGAAATATCTCTTCATTGTTATAAACCTGCACTAATACAGGAAAACTAACATCATAAACAAAATGATAAGGCGCATAGCAAAATCCCATGACTCCCAATCCTTCTTGGATTCCTACAGGCGACGCTATCATCAAGCTATCATCCACTCCTTCTCCAACAAGCTCAACTTTCGTCGGCATGTCTTTCAAATAAATAAAATTAACATTTTCGTCAACATTCTCCCCTATGCCAAAAACATAATATTCATCTTTCTTATCATTCAAGTCATAATAATTCCCCCTGGCTTTTATCTTGCCTATGTTTGCCTCTAACCCCAACTTCAGCTCATTAACAACGTCTGTTGTCTTCCATACTTTTCCTGAACAGCTTATTTCCACGCCATCAACAGGTGCGTATAATCTCAGTACATCAACTCCATAATTATCAAAAATAGCACTATCCCTTTCTTTCTCGTAAATCTTTCTCGCAATATCATAAAACTTCCCAAGTTTGCTGTCAACATTAACTTCGTGAATATTCTTCCTCGCAATCTCGTCTCCTTTGGAAACAACAATTTCAGAATTCACTTCAACGTTAACATTGTCCTCATCAATACCAACTTTGGCATCTGCCTCATCTAAACTAATTGAAAATCCCTGCGCATAAAAACTCTCAAAATCACAGTCATTTGCTCTCTCCTCAACATATTCTGCAATGCCATTCTCAATATCTCCTCTTAAAGGCACTTGTTCTTTTATTAATCCATTCCCACTAACATAATACCAATAAGGAATAGGAAATCCTAGAAAATTCAATTGTGAGGAAAATGGAGCATATTCGCTTCCGGGCTCATAATCAACATTGATAAATCCTCCTTGACTTTCAGCCAATTCAATAGCTGTCCTTGCTTCTTGTTTTATACATTCTTCATAATGCTCAAACACGGGCTGCAATTCAGAGGAAATACCACCAAGTCCTAACCTATCTCTCACAATAAAATAAATAACAATCCCTGCAACAATAACTATCGCAATAATCACAAAGATAGTCATTTGCGCTCTTCTTTCATAGCTCATTTTTTGCCTCCTTTAATCCATTTAATCTTCTCTTTTATCAATTCAAGAATCTCGCTATTAATATCCCTTTTTATAATCTTCTTGAATTCCTCCCAAAGCCTATGGTCTTCGATAAGAAGCAAATACTTTTTCATGCGTCCTCTTTTCAGTAAATAAACATAAATCAAAGCAAAAATTAGTATAAAAATCTTTCTTATTTACTTAGTTAGTAAATAAGTTAGTTAGATAATTCATTTAGGAAACCTTTTATTTATTACAGAATAATTAAAAAATGGTCCCAGGCAGAATCGAACTGCCGCTCCATCCACAAATGGCCCCACCCAGAATCGAACTGGGGACTCATCCACGTCAAGGATATGTTTTGCCACTGAACTATGAGGCCAAGCCTCTAGAGGGATTCGAACCCCCGACCTTTGGTTCATCTGGAATTCTTTTATTTTTGAATTCGTACAAAACCACTGCTCTACCCCTGAGCTATAGAGGCACAAAATGAAAAAACTGCATGAGTTAAAAAGTTTATGTTTTATGAAAAAACCATTATTCGTCCACATACATTGCCTTTTTCCCTGCAACCAAAACCTCACAAACTTTTTCATCTAAATTAACCAGCTCGCCCTTTCCAAAAGGCCCGACAATCTTGCCATTCATGTCAACAAATTGCTCAATATCCTCGTTTAAAATGACCATCTTATATCCCTCTTCATTTTTTTCAGTGCGATTATTCATGATTTTAGAAAGCTCTTTATCTCCCTCCTCAAACGCCCTTACAAGATTGTCAAACATCCTTCTCTCAAAATCAAACATATTCTCATAATCGCGTTTCATAATTCCAGTCTCGGCTGCGACAAAAACTAAATTCAATAATTTTTTCTTTCTTCTCAATATCATGCTCTTAAAAAGTGAAATAGAGTTCTCCAATTGTTTTTTAGTATCGTTAATACCCTCATAAAAAGAATCATTATCAGCATTAACCTTCCCTCTCAATTCGCCCAAATAATTAATAAAATCAGATAAAAAATTCTTATCTATCTGCTGTAAAGTTTCGCTATATTTTTCCTTGCGTAATAATTCATATATCGCATTATAATCTATCATATAAAATATCAAAAACGCAACCTTATAAAATTAATTAAAGAACCATACATATAAAAATCTTGCCCTATTTATATAAAAATATGGAAATCTTGCATATCTATATTTTCAGACACGGCGAAACAACCTATAATAGAGATAAAAAATTCACAGGTTTTCACGATCCGCCTTTGACAAAGAAAGGCATAAAACAAGCAGAAATTGTAGCAAAAATATTAAAAAATAAAAAATTTCAAATAGCATTTCAAACAAGATTAAAACGCTCAAAACAAACCTTAAAAAAGGTATTAAAATATCATCTTGAATGCAGAATAATCAAAAAAGATGATAGAATAATAGAAAGAAATTACGGAAAATTAAATGGTACATCCCATAAAAATTTCATAGAAAAACACGGCATAGAAGCATTCAATAAAATCCACAGAGATTTTTATGCAAGACCTCAAAAAGGAGAAAGCTTTGCCATGGTGGAAAAAAGAGTAAAATCTTTCATAAAAGACTTGAAGAAATTAATGAAAAAACAAAAAGCCGATGTTGCAGTCTCTGCCCATGGCAATTCCATAAGATTATTCAGAAAAATAATGGAAAACGCATCAATAAAGCAAACTTGCAGCTGGATAATACCTTATGACAAAGTATTTGAATATAAGATAAAAGTCAACTAATAATTTATCTTCCATTAAACAAAAAACCATTATTTATAAATCCTTTATTATTAACAAAATCATGTTCAAAGCACTAAGAGAAAAATTCACATCATGGTTTAAAAAAAAGCCAGAAGAACAAAAACCTGAAAAGCCCGAGGAAAAGAAAAAACTAAAAAAGATAAGAGTAAAAAAGGTAAAAGAAAAAGAAGAAATAATACCGCAAGAAACGCCCAAAGAAGAGCAATTAAAGCAGCCAGAGAAAAAAGAAGGCTTCTTCACAAAACTAATATCAAAGCTCTCAACCTCGACATTAACAAAAGAGCAATTTGACGAATTATTTCAGGAATTAGAGACAATTCTCCTGGAAAATAATGTTGCTCTTGAAGTAGTTGACAAAATAAAAGAAGAATTGGCAAAAGATTTAGTTGGCATAGAAATAAAAAAATCAGAAATTAAAGATACAATAATTAATTCTCTAAAAGAAGCAATAGACAATATTCTTATAGAGCCCCCTAATTTATTAGAGCAAATAAATAAAAAATTAGGAATTTTCACCATAATCTTTGTAGGAATTAATGGTAGTGGAAAAACAACCTCAATAGCAAAAATCGCTCATTTATTAAAGCAAAACAAAATCTCCTGCGTTCTCGCCGCAGCAGATACATTTAGAGCAGCTTCTATAGAGCAATTAAAAACCCATGCTGAAAATCTGAAAGTTCCATTAATAAAGCATAAATATGGCTCAGATCCTGCAGCAGTAGCATTTGACGCAAAAAAATACGCAGAGGCCCATAGAATTAAAGTAGTCTTAATAGACACTGCAGGAAGAATGTACACAAAAGCAAATCTAATAAAAGAAATGGAAAAAATAGTCAGAGTCTCCCAGCCAGATATAAAGCTCTTCGTAGGCGAGTCTATAACAGGCAACGACGCAACAGAGCAGGCAAGAACATTCAACGAATCAATAAACATAGACGGCATAATCCTCACAAAAGCAGATGTAGACGAAAAAGCAGGAGCAATTCTTTCAGTTTCGTATATAACAAAAAAACCCATTTACTATTTAGGCACAGGCCAATCTTACAATGACCTAACCCCATTCACAAAAAAAGAAATCCTAAAAAATCTAGGCTTGGAATAAACTATTTAAATCTAGTCAATAATACCTGACAAAATTTCTATTTGCAAAATAAAACCTCTCTGCTTCAGATTCTATTTCATCTTCTATTTCTTTTCTAACCTGAACAGAAATTAATCTAAATCTCTTTTAATATATAGATTATGTTTACCATTATTCAACAATTTTAAATCTTAATTCAACAACATGATTATCTAAAAAATCTAAAATATTTTCCAAAGTTGGGGGATACATTACATTAAGTTATAATAATATTATAAAAAGATATGATATCTTCAGCAATACTTCTTAAAAGAATGCTCAGCATTCTTCAATTCACCGACTTTTTTGCCAGTCTCAATCTTCTCAACTTTCTCAGCCTTCTCAATTATATTAATCCCAATCTTCAATCTCTCTAATTCTGCTCTAATAAAATTCTCGACTTTCTTGCTCATGCTTATCCCCTGCTTTTTACAATATTCAGAAAATTTCTTATAAATCTCCTCATTCAAATTAAATGTCTTCAATACCATCTCGCCTCTTCTTTATTAATAACATAGTTAAATAATATTAAATAAACTTAATAAATCTTTCGCTCTCGGTCCATCTTCAACGTAGAACAAAAAATAAGTAAAATAATAATTAAATAATATTATTTAATACTATTAAAAACTAATTATATCTATTAAATATTATTTATAGATATTTAGCATTATTAATAATTATTTAATTATTTCCTCTTTTTAACCTCTGTATTAATATCGCCCCTAGCCAATCCGCTGATCTTATACAACACTATTCCTATCAATCCTCCTATTAAATTATTAAACATGTCTTTCTGCGTATCCCATTCGTCTAAATCCCCTGCTCCTACAAATAAAACTCCTTCTCCCTTTCCAACGGTTAAAGCCCCTCCATATTCAAACAATTCGTGAAATGCACTGAATCCTAAAACAACCGCAATAATAGCCAAATACATAAACCAACCTTTATAAGGCCCAACTAAATGATAAGTCCTATAAAGCATCAATGCCGCGACAAACCCGAAAAAGCCGTGCACGTATAAATCATATTCCAGCCCTAGATAATAAACGCCGTAGGTATCAAAAGTCCCAAGATTATGCAACACTAAAAATAATCCTAAAAGAAAGAAATGAAGCGGATGCAGTCTTATCCTGTCTCTGATAAAATAAACGCTCCATAATAATGCAATCAAAAAGAAAAAATCCCATTTATAATGGCTATCTGTCGTAAACGAATAAACCTCAAATGCCAATAATATCAAACTAAATACCCATAATAATATCTTATTCGCTCTTTTTAAGGATGGATTTTCCATATCATAAATTAATAATTCAGCATATATAAATTATTCTCAAGCACGTTTTTATTGCACACAAAACAGCTGCTTTTAATTTTAAAAACCACAACTTTATTAACCCTTATTCTCCTAAAAAAATTATGCTGGAAAAACTCTCAAGCATATTGAAAAAGACAACAGACAAGATAGCTAACGCCATCTTTCTTGACAAAAAACTACTCGACTCAATAGTAAAAGACTTGCAAAGAGCGTTAATTGAAGCAGACGTAAATGTCCATCTTGTCCTGGAATTAACAAAAAAAATAAAACAATCTGCCCTCGATGAAAGAGTAAAAGGCATAGAAAAAAAAGAGCACATCATAAAGCTCCTTCATGACGAGCTATTATCAATTCTCGGTCAAAAAAGAGAAATAAAGCTCCAAAAGAAAAATACGTTCATGCTAGTCGGCTTATACGGCTCTGGCAAGACAACTACGACGGCAAAATTAGCGTCGTATTACGCAAAACGGGGCCATAAAGTCTGCGCTCTTGGATTAGACGTCTATCGTCCAGCGGCAGCAGAGCAATTAGAGCAACTAGGAGCAAAATTGAATTTTCCAGTATTCACAAATAAAAAAGAAAAAGACCCTGAAAAAATCTGGAAGCAATTTGAAAAAGAATTAAAAAATTACGACCTCATCCTTGTTGACACCGCAGGTAGAGATGCTCTGGACAATAAGCTAATAAAAGAAATAAAATCATTAAACAAATTAATCAGTCCTACTGAGATCTTTCTCGTGATGCCCGCTGACATTGGCCAGGCCGCAAAAACCCAAGCTCAAAAATTCAAAGAAGCTCTCGATATAACAGGCATTATAATAACAAGAATGGACTCCACAGCGAAAGCAGGAGGCGCTCTAACAGCTTGCGCAGAAGTAAAAGCTCCCGTAGTATTCATAGGAACAGGCGAAAAGCCGTCAGACTTGGAAACATTTGATCCTGAATCCTTCTTATCAAGACTTTTAGGCATGGGAGATTTAAAATCATTAATAGAAAAAATCCATTCTGTAATAGACAAAAAGCAAATTGAAATCCAGAAAGCTCGTCTAGAGCAAGGAAAATTCACAATGGATGATATGTTTGAACAGCTTAAAAGCATGGAAAATATCGGCTCATTTGACAAAATCCTACAACTAATACCAGGACTGGGAAAAGCAAAAGAAAAAATATCAACAGAACAATTAGAATCCCAAGCAAACCAAACAAAGCGATGGTCTCACATAATACAATCAATGACAAAAGAGGAAAAAGAAAATCCCGAAATTCTTGAAAAACAAACATCTAGAATGCAACGAATAGCGAAAGGCTCTGGCACTACAACTCGCGAAGTTAGAGACCTTCTCGCACAATACAAATTATTAAAAAGTTTCGTTAAAACAGAAAAAGAAATCAATATGGATAATCTGCAAAAAGGCAAATTGCCAATAAGTCAGAAACAACTAAAAAAATTAGCAAAAAAATTCAAAGGAAAATTATTCTAAAAATGGAAGAAATAGCGTATGTAGTAAACGAAAAAGATTCGCCATGGGAGCATTTTTTTCTTTCCTTAGAAGAAGAAAAAACTTGTAACTGGAAAATCCAATTTCTAGATAATCATAAGTGGAAAACTTCTGATTTTAGAGATAATCCAAGAAACAACTATCAAAACTTAAGATATTTTAAGCAAGAAAACGAATATAATCTATTTCTTAAAAAGAGGTTTATTGTTAATGGTAGGGAAGATTTATTTAGAGAAAATAAAAAATGTAATTTTTTAATCAGAGATGATTTTGCCACCGCAAGTATAGTCTACGTATTAAAATTTGTACAAGATAAAAAAATTAAACGCTTTCGAGGACAAAGAATAAAAGAATTCTATGAGAGAATAACACATTATTAATATAAAAATGAAAGAAAAAATAATTGAACGAGGCGCAGAGGCAATACTAATTCAAAAAAATAGTCTACTAATAAAAAGAAGAATCAGAAAATCATATCGCCTCCCTATACTTGACGAAAAAATAAGAAAGCAAAGAACAAAGCGCGAATTTAACCTATTAAAAAAAGCATCTGCTCTTATCCCTTGTCCAAAAATTCTAAAAAAGGACGAAAAAACAAAAGAAATCGAGATAGAATTTATTGAAGGAAAAAAGCTTTCAGAGCACCTAGATTCATTAGACTATGTTAAAATTTCTAATCAAATAGGAAAACAAATAGCTATACTTCATGATAATAACATTATACATGGAGACTTAACAACCTCTAATATGATTCTCTCAAACAAAAATAATCAACTATATTTTATAGACTTCGGACTTGGATTTACTTCAGCAAGAGCAGAAGATAAAGCAGTTGACATACATCTAATCAAAGAGGCCCTAGAAGCAAAGCATTTCAACATAGCTCATTCATGTTTCCAAAAAATTCTTGAAGGTTATAAAACATCAAAAAATCAGTCTCAAGTATTAGATCACCTAAAAAAAGTTGAAAAAAGAGGAAGATATAAATCGCAATATTAATAATCAATAAGGCCTTACAGGTCTTATAGGACTTCCAGGAGGAGGTGAAGTTGGTGCGCTAGGACTGCGCGCTACTCTAAAACCAACTGAAGAAGGTGGAACAGGTGTAGGATTAACTACCCAATCTTTAGCAATATTAGGATTTTTGTCAGCATCATCACAGAAGCTATCGCCATCCTTATTTTCCTTTCCTGGAGGACAAGCGTCACATTTATCTCCTAATCCATCACCATCAGAATCTTTTTGATCAGGATTTTTTGCTTTTGGACAATTATCATTGCCGCTTCCATCAAAATTACACAAAGCAGGAATACCATCTCGGTCATAATCGCTAGAAACATATTCTGTTAATTCACAATTTACAGGGCTATAATAAACTCCTCCAAAAAGATTAAAACTATAAAAAGCAATCACTATTCCAACAACCAAAACAACCGAGAGAATAACCCAAATAAGAATAGTATTAATCCTCTTTTTCATATCTAAACAAATTTAAGTTAATTTATATACTTTTCTAATACTTCTACGCTTTCTCAACCAACACCAACTCCACGCCAGGCCTTAACTTATATTTGTTATGCTCGTATCCAATAGGCAACTCTTCCTCAACAAAATCAGGAGCATTAAAAATAAATAAGTTATAATCAGAGTA
Source organism: Candidatus Woesearchaeota archaeon (assembly GCA_964547875.1). Classification (GTDB taxonomy): domain Archaea; phylum Nanobdellota; class Nanobdellia; order Pacearchaeales; family GW2011-AR1; genus JAUSIK01. Next base: position 41,122 of record CAZJPE010000003.1, on the reverse strand, counting down.
ATTACCATATCCTTCAAACCCATTATCTAAATAATCAACCTTCTTTTCATGGAAATAAAAAGGCAATGGCCAATATTCCTTAGATACGATTAATATCTGCGGCTCCTCATAATTATTAACCCTATCCACCAAGCGTAAAATATCAATATCAGTATGTACATAAGCATATTTATTTTCCTCCTGCCAAGGAAAACCAAAATTAACATACAACAAAACACTAATTAAATAAAATATAGAAATCAAAAGAAATATCCACTTATATTTAAATTTGATGTTCTTAAAACCAAAACATGCAATAAAGCACATCGGCGCTACAATGTTAATTATCAACCAAGGAGTTTTATAAGGAATAAAACTATAAATCAAAAAACTCAGAATCATCCACAAACTAAAATTCAAAACAAAAACATTTTTTCTAAATTTGAAAGTGTAAATTACCCCTATCAAAGCAAATAATAAAATTGGCAGTTCGTATTCAAGCAAAATCAGGCTGTAATAATAAAATGATTTATCATGTCCTATTTCATTTAGGCCCCTATCGATCCAAGGCGAAAAAGCTCTAAGAGAATCGCCTAAGCCATTGATATTGAAAAAAAAGCTTGTAAACAATAAAATAAAAATAAAAATAAAAATAAAGAGAGAGACTAATATAATATTCAGACTTTCTTTAAAATCAATTTCTCTAATTCTCTTATAATTAATAATACTTATAATAAAAATGATAAAAAGCATAATAACAACTGTCTCCTTAATTGTAAACAATAAAGCCAAAGCAATAACAAAATAAGGCAAATATTTCAAATTCTTCTTCTCTAAAATCAAGCTAAAAAAATAAACGCTTAACAAAGAAAATAAAACAAAAGCACCCTCATGTATCGAGTATCTTGAATAATACATTAAAGAAGGCGAGATTAAAAGAAAGACAGGAACAATATATCTTCCAAATTCTTTTCTATTAAAAAATAAAGGCAAAATAACAATTAAAATGCCGAAAATAACAGCAGGAAATCTCAATGAAAATTCAGAAATTCCAAAAATTAAAAATGATAAAGCCAAAGCAAAAAAATAAAATGGCCCATGATAATTCAAGGGGTCGTATATAAATCTCCCGCTTTCTAAGATCTCATTTGCAAAAAAATAATTCACTCCCTCGTCATGATGCAAAATCCTTAAATCCAAAAAAGCGAAGCGTGAAATAATAGCCAAAACTACAATTATTCCATAAAGCACAATCTCTCTTTTTTCCATTAAAAACAATAACAAAATGCATATATAAAAATTCCCAATCATAACCCTTATAAACTTTCCAAATTTTCTACAAATATAGCCCTATGGTGTAGTGGTCAAGCATAGCAGGTTTTGGTCCTGCAGACCCAGGTTCGAATCCTGGTAGGGCTATCATCTCAAATCTAATCAATCTTAAACACCTTGGCTTTTTAAAGAGAGGTTTTCCAAAGGGGAATCTTGCTCTTTGAAGGATAGGGGAACCTCCGGGGAGCCTTGGTGCCCTAGGACTTCAAATGTCCTAATCTCACAAAATGCTAATGGATAAATCTTCTTTAATTTAAGAGACATTCCTTTCTGTAATTTATTAGCTATAACATCAGAAAAAAGCTCCTTCACACTACGAATTTTAACATGCTCAATAATATACTTTCTAGCAGCATCACGCAATGCCTTCTGTATCGCCCGTGAAACTTTCATTCTTGTAATTAAAAACGGCTTGATTGTAATAACAGCATCCGCACATTCTGCTAAAAAAGAATCCTCAACATAATCACTTCCTCTCCTCATTGCTCTTCTAATATATGACCCTACTAAATTCGCGCTTATAGGTATTCCTCTAAGAATCCCATTATCATTTTTAACTCTCATCCTCAATTCAACGCTTCTTCCTCTCAGGCTTTTAGTTAAATCTAACTTCGCAACTTTCCCATCAAACTCTTCTGCAGAACTTCCATACAAAGAAATCTTGACAGCAGTCATAGGCGCCTCTACCTCATAAAAACCCTTCTTCGCACTTTTCTTCTTAGTCCCTACCATTATTTAGACACCTTTTCTCCTATTTCAATTCTTCCAGATCTAATAGCTTTTTTAATATTATGAATCTTCCCGCATTTCTTGCATTTATATATGATTGTAATTCTCTTTGTAACTTTAGTCTTCATCTTCCAGTCTTTCGCTCCTTTCTTAGAAAGCTTTCCCCAGTTCCCAAACCCATGCAGGCTTCTTGCCTTAACTCTTGTCGGAGAGCCCCTTGACAAAGGATGCGAAGAGCTTCTTGATTTCTGCTTTGCACTATCAACGCTATGCAAATTATGCTCCCTACAATAAGGGCAATACCTCCTAACTTCTTTAGGCAGTTTCATCTAATCAGATTAAACTAATAGTTTTTAAATATTCACTTTCTTTAAGAAAGTGAATGAGTTAGAGATTTTTTAAGTTTCTAAAACCTTCTGTTCACAAAACCTGTAAAGTAAACCCTTTAACTTAATATTTTTACGTTTGAATATTTATTATAATTATTCATTTAATTATAGAAAATTATATACAAATAAGTTATTTCTGATGCTTATAGAAGGAAGCATAATGTTAAGATTTGTATTAAGTTAGGAACTTTACTTAACAAAACCACAACCTTTTTAATCCCTACATCCTAAAAACAAACATGCACGAAGAAAAGTCTGAAGAAAAAACAGAAAAGCCGAGCTGGATTAAAATCAAGGCCGAAGAATTAGAGAAGATAATCCTGGACTTGGCAGAGCAAGGCATGGCGCCTGCAAAAATGGGCCTAATCCTAAGGGACAAACACGGGATCCCAAAAACAAGGCTCTTAGGAAAAAAAATAACTCAAATATTAAAAGATAAGAAAATCAAATATATAAAAGAAAGCGGCATAATAGCAAAAAAAATGGAAAAAATCAAAGTTCATATAGCAAAACACAAGCATGATTATACTGCAAAAAAATCACTTGCAGAAAAGCTCTGGCTCCAGCATCGTCTAGCTAAAGTCCAATAAACTAAAAGAGTGAGAATGCAGCGCAAAATAAAAGAGTTGATAGAAAAAATAAAGTCGTATTCAGAAAAAAAACCAATCAAAATTATCAGCCATTTTGACACAGATGGCATTACTTCTGCAGCTATCTTCTCGCGCGCTCTTCAGAGGGCAAACATAAAATTCTCTTTACAGATAATAAAATCATTGGATGAAGAGTTCATAAAAACACTTTCAGATGATTATACCCTAATTTTCCTAGACCTTGCATCTTCAAGCCTGAATCATCTGAAAGATAAAAATACAAACATTATCATAATAGACCACCACGAAATACATCAAAACATTCCTCAGAATATCTTCATGCTAAATCCTCTATTGGAGAAAAAAGAGTCAATTTCTTCATCAGCCCTCTCATACTTCATAGCCAAGTCCCTCTCCAATGAAAATATAGACTTGTCAAATCTCGCAATTATAGGAATGGTGGGTGATGCTCACGATCAAAATATAAGAAAATCTTATGACGAGATAATTAAAGATTCAGGGGCAATTGTAAAAAAAGGGCTTTTAATCTATCCCTCAACGCGTGCTATCAATAAAGTATTGGAATACTCCTCAAGCCCTTACATACCGAATGTTACAGGCTCATATCAAGGCGTAATAGAAGTTCTCAAAGATGCGAATATCCCAAAAAATAATGGCTCATACAAGGCACTTTACGAACTGACAGAGGAAGAAATGTCAAACCTTACGACTGCAATAATGTTAAAAAGCGCAGGAAAGATTAACGTCTCAAGTTTAATAGGAAATATCTATTTGCTTAAATTCCAGAATAAACTAGAAGATGCAAGAGAATTGTCTGCTTTAATAAATGCCTGCAGCAGAATGGACCATCCCCAAGTCGCCTTAGGTTTCTGTCTTGGAAATAAATCATACAAAGAAGATGCTGAAAAGATATACCGAGAATACAAGCAGCATCTTATCTCAGCCTTGAAATACATCCAAGAAGCAGAAAAAATATCAGGTAAGAATTACACAATAATAAACGCAAAAAATAATATTAAAGATACGATAATTGGAACAACTGCCTCAATAATATCTCATTCTCCTTTTTATTCAGAGGGGACAATTATAATCGCCCTCGCATATAATGAAGATAAGATAAAGGTCTCTGCTAGAATAGTTGGAAAAGAAGGCAGAAATGTCCGCGAAATCCTGGCGAAAGCTTTAATACCAATAGGAGGAGAGGTAGGCGGCCACCCCAATGCAGCGGGCTGCCTAATAGAAAAAGAAAAAGAAACCCAGTTTATCTCTGAATTGAAAAAAGTTCTTGATATAGAATTAATTAAAGTATAGAAAGCATTTAAAACCTTCTATCCTATACAAAAAAATGAAAAAGCTCAAAAGCAAATTCCTAAAAATCAGCTGTCCTAGATGCAATCTCCAGCAAATAATATTTGGCAAATCCTCAAGTTCAATAAAATGCTCTAAATGTAATCGCCTACTATTGGAAACAACAGGGGGCAAGGCAAAAATTAAGGCGCCGGTGAGACAAGTATGGAGTTAAACGAAGGCGCGTTAGTTTTATGCACTGTAAAGAAAATAGAAAAAACAACTGTATTCCTAAACATAGAGGGAAACGGTGAAGGCTCAATGGTATTGTCAGAAGTTGCAGCAGGAAGAATCCGCAACCTAAGAGATTACATTGCTCCCAACAGAAAAATAGTGTGCAAAGTCCTTCACATTGAAAATGGCAATATTCAGCTAAGTTTAAGGCGAGTTACAGGAAAAGAAAGAGAATCTGTTCTTCAGCAATACAAAAAAGAAAGAAATATTATAAGCATGCTTAACGCCATAATAAAAAATCCAGAATCCGTGATCGGCAAGATAAAAAAAGAATACAATTTAATAGATTTTTTTGAGCAGGCAAAAGAAAACCCCGCTTTGTTAAAAAAGTTTTTTACAAAAGAAGAGACTGAAAAATTATTAAAAATATTGATTGAAAAACTGGAAAAGGAAAAAATAGTCAAAAAGATATTCAGGCTGTCTTCATCTTCCTCTATTGGATTGTCCACAATCAAGAAAATTCTTCTAGAAATCCCAGCAAGAATAAAATATCTGGGTTCATCTCAATTCTCCATAGAAATACAAGCAAAAGACTTCAAAGATGCAAATAAGAAAATTCTCTCGGCTCTTGAACAAATCAGGCATAAAGCAAAAGAAGCTCATGCGCTCTTTGAAATTGTAGAAAAATAATTAAAAGTAAATCTCTCTAAAAATTCATGAAAAGAAAAGACATATTAAATCTGCTGTTCTGGATTCTATTAATAATAGTTATCATCTTAGTGCTCTGGCGTATATTTGGCTAAGACAAAAGAAAATATCAACAATATAAAAAGTATATAAAGAAAAAATGACAAAAGCAATTAGAATCTGCCCAAAATGCAAATCTGTCAATGTAAAAAAAGAAATAACTCCTCTTTCAGCCGCAGGCGTTCCTGAAGAATGGGTTTGCAATAACTGCAATTTTAGAAGCTATCTATTTCCAGAAATTGAATTAAAAAATAAAACGACAACGAAAAAATGAAACTAAAAAAATGCCCAGATAATCATTACACTCTAAAAGATATCTGCCCCATTTGCAATCAAAAAACGCAATCTGCACATTATAAGTTTATTAAAATAAAATTCGTCAGGAAAAAATCTAAAACAGTCTGCTCTGTTTTTCCGAAGGCGAATCCTTCGCCGAGGATTTGAGAGCGAGACTCTCAATATCAGGCATCAAAACCTTTCCATACTCTCCGTCAAATCCTGGCTTTACTTTTAATCTTCCAGTTCTATTTTCAATAATCAGCTCAATCAACAAAAGCTCTTTCGTAAACTCCTGAATAAGCTCCTCGCGGGAAATATTCAACAAAACATTAAACTCGTTCCCGAATCTCGCAATAAATTTATTGTATAGCTCCCATGTCTTCCTAGAGCTCAAACTGCTCCCTAAATATAAAGCAATTAACTCATGCAGAGGCAATAGCTTATAAAATTCCTTCGCGCCATGAGGTTTATATCCTTCCTTTTCCTTGGCAATCTTGTCAATCCTGTTCTCAACTCCGATAATTAAATCCTTTCCACAAACAGGGCATTTTCCATCTAATTTTTTAGTCTCTGAAGGCGCACATGAAAAATTGCAGTTCCTATGCCCATCCCAATGATATTTCCCATATTCGGGCGGAGTTTCAATTGTCCCAATTAATCCCTCTCCAGTTCTTATCGCATTAATAACCCTAGAATAGCTTAATTCAGAAATATCAAAGATAGTTGCTTCTCGCCCAATGCGCCAGGGCCAGAAGCTATGTGCGTCTGAAAAACTTACAATCTGCACATTTTCTTTTAATCTCCATATCATAGAAGGATCTGCGCTCATCCCGCTTTCAATAGCATGAATCTTATCACTCATATCCAAAAAGCATTCTTTCAAGCTATCAAATCCAGACTGCGAGCCATACATTCCAAACCATGGCGTGAAAGCATGAGCACTAATTATCTCAATATTATCATCAATGTTCTTCAAATCATGAACAATCTGCCTACACGATATTCCAAAAATCGGCCTGCCATCATAATCCAATCTCCCTTTGCTTGCCAAATAGCCAGTAATCTTGTCTGCAATTTCCCGCGAAGGCGCAAATACTAATAAATGCACTGCCCTTCTTTTCCCTCCTTGAGAAAACATCAAGCTTACTTCTGTCTGCCATAAAAAAGCAAATCCACTCATAGAATACAAAATACCATTTCTCTCCTCCTTCAAATAACTATCAATATCCTTCCTGTGCAAAGGATGCTGAAAATCTCCAACGCCTAATAAATTCAATCCCTTTATTCTCCCATATTTTTCTAAATTCTCTAAACTTAAATTCTTAGATGTAGCCCTGGCATATTTAGAATGTATTTGCAAATCAGCTATAATCTTCATATATCAAAATAAGAACCAAGAGTTTTAAAGATTTATATAAAGTCACAATCTCTCTTTAAAATATAGCTAAAACCAGGATTAGCTTTTCTAATAATCTCAACAATATCGTCATCAACATTTATATTCAAAAAGGAGAACAAATAAGAAAGTTTCTCTAAATTCCTTATTCTTTCTCTGCTTTTATCTTCGCCTATCCAAAAATTCATGTAGCCATTCCGAATATCAATAACAAATTTTCTTGCAGTGCTGCGATATTGAAAAACATTTTCATCTTTTAATCTTTGGGCAAGACTATTAACAGCCAATCCACGCGCCCTCATTATATCTTTGATCTTATTTCCAACCTTCTCGTATTGCTCAAATTCAACAGATTTTTTATATAAAAAATCCATCTGGTTCATATAACAGCAATCTTTAAAATCCTTCTCATCTAAAATAAATCATGGAAGCAGAAAAAACTCTCGTTTTAATAAAACCAGACGGAGTCGTGAGGGGCCTAACAGGAAGAATAATCTCAAGATTCGAAGAAGCAGGCCTTAAAATTATAGGAATGAAAATGCTCAAAGCAGATAAAAAACTAGCCCAGAAACACTATCCTCTTGATGAACAATGGGCAAAAAAAGTCTTTGAAAAAACAAGATCAGCTCATGAAAAAGAAGGAAAATCATTCAAATATAAAAACCATATGGAATTCGGTTCTCTCATACAATCCTGGAACATAAGCTTTCTTCAGGAATCTCCAGTCATAGCAATAGCATTGGAAGGCCCTCATGCAATAGAAATTGTAAGAAAAATAATCGGCCCGACAGAACCAAAACAAGCCTCCCCGGGCACAATCCGCGGCGATTACGCAATGTTTGAATCCTACGAAATTGCAAACTCAAAATCTCGCGTGTTAAGAAATCTCGTTCATTCGTCAGATTCCAAAGAAACCGCAGAGCGCGAGTTGTCGCTATGGTTTAAAAATTCAGAATTGTATAATTACCAAAAAGACTTGGACAAGCATTTATAAATATTCTCGTTTCTTTGAAAGTTATGGCCCTTATAGTTCAGTCTGGATAGAACGCAACCTTGCGGCCAAAAGGCAAAAAGGTTGAAACCGCGGTTCAAATCCGCGTAGGGGCATTCACTCCCATTACTATGCATAAGAAAAAAATGAAAAGAATTGCTCCAATGACTAAAATGTTAAATGGAAAAAGAGTTCATGTTTGTGATTATCACGGAACTTGCACAAATAAAGCATACAAGGAAGTTTATCCTATGTTAATCGGTAAAAGCGGTCGGAATTATTTATGCAGAAAACATTTTGAGCAAGAAAGAAAAAGATTGAAGAACAAGTTGCCTTATTGTTCTATTAATTAAAAAATAAATAATCAATGCCTAATTCTCCGCCTATAAAAATGTCTTTCGTTTCCCCTTCCTCTAAAGCCCCGCTCTCCTCTTTCCCCTCTATAACGCCCATGGCGAGAATCTCTATTTCCGCCACTTCTGCCAAACCCTCTGTCTTCCCTCTCTTTAAAATCTCGCCTGCCTCTAAAATCCTGACGATTCGCCCCGCCAAAACTATTTCGTATCCTGCTAAATCCTGCTCTGCCAAAATCCCTGCTTCGCCCTCTATTAGAAAATCTGCCAAATCTCCCATGTCCCTCGTCAGACATCTTGACAAAAATTTTCTCAAATTCTGGAAGAGGCACTTTTTTTATTTCTAAGGACTCGTCTCTTAGCACTCTTCTGAAATTCTCAAAATCCCTTTCAGACAAAATTGTTATAGCCTTTCCCTCCTTTCCAGCCCTCGCTGTTCTTCCAACTCTATGAATGTACTCTATACTAGTTTTAGGAGAGTCATAATTATAAACGTGAGACACATTTTTTATGTCCAAGCCTCTAGCAGCAACGTCAGTGCAGACCAAAATAAATTTCTCGCTTTTATGAAAGTGCTCAAGAACGCTGTTTCTCTTGTTCTGGCTTAAATCTCCATGAAGAGCCAATGCGTCAAAACCATATCTTCGCAAATTTTTTCCAATAAAATCCGCATTTCTCTTTGTATTGCAGAAAACTAATACAAGTTTAGAACTCTCTTCTTTAAGAAGATGCACTAAAAAAGAAAATTTCTCTTTTGAAGATACCTCATAAACAACCTGTTCAAGTTTTGAAGGATCAACATAAGATTCAACAGACACCTCAACAGAGCCTTTCATATATCTCTTAGAAATTCCTAATATATCGCTCGAAATAGTTGCAGAAAATAAAAAAGTCTGCCTATTTCTCGGGCAATGTCCTATTATCTTTGTCACGTCTGGAAGAAATCCCATGTCAAGCATCCTGTCTGCTTCGTCCAAAACCAAGAATCTAACTCTTGACAGATCAATTGTCCTTCTGGAAATATGGTCAAGTATTCTGCCAGGCGTGCCAACAGCAATCTCTGCTCTCCTTAAATTCTCTATTTGTGGATTTAGCGAAACCCCTCCATAAACAGCAACTATTCTTAAGTGTTTATACCTTGAAAAAACTAATAGTGATTTAGAAACCTGCTCTGCCAACTCTCTAGTCGGCGTTAATATCAATGCCTGCAAAAACTTTCCTTTTTCTATATTTTCAATAATTGGCGCTCCAAAAGCCAAAGTCTTGCCAGACCCAGTTGCGCTTTCCCCTATAACGTCTCTCCCAGCTAATGCTAAAGGAATAACCTTCTCCTGAATTTCAGTAGGCTCATCAAAATTTATTTCTTCAAGAACTCTTAGCAAATCTCGGCTTAATCCGATTTCTCTAAAGTTTTTCATATTATATTATTCAAATTTAATCCTTTTAAGCTTATGCAAAAATTAAAATCAATAAAATCTTCCCTCAACCAAAACAAAACTCCTCTTTCCAGCAAGATGATTAACATACTTAACAAATCTCCCCACATCCCTTTTATTAATCAATATAAAACTATTTCCCTTAATAGAAAAGATCATACTCTTACTTTTATTGTCAGTATAAACAACATATCCTCCATATTTATCATCCCATTTGTCAGCAAGAATAAACAAAAATTCTATTCCCTTTCCTGCGATATAATCATGCACTAAAGTATAATCTCCCTGCCTAAATCTCTTCACATTAATCTCATAATCATTAAAATTCTCACAGCTGATTAAATTAATAAAATTAACAAATTCCTTATTCTTAAATATCTCATTAATCTTCATAACATCCAGCTTCTCATAAGAATGTCTACCAGCTATTTTAATGCGCTCCCCATTAACCCTCTTAATACCCTCAAAAATGCTCTTATAAAAACCATTGCTAAAAAATCCATCCAATCTCAACATCTTCTTATCTAAATAATTCCACCTCATTCTCTTTATAACTTCTCTATTCAAATAAACTTTATTTATCATGTTTTAAATCTTTAATGAAACCATCCTCCAATTGCATATCTCTTCCCGCTTATAACTTCATTCACAGAATGAAAACTTTTATTGCCTACTTTAAACAATAAAATAGAATTAAATTTAGGCAAAATTCTCCTTGCTTCTTCCCCAACTTTTCCCCTATAGCTATTATACATTACGAATTCTCCGCCTCTGCAATTGCTTAAATAATAAACAAAAGCGATTTTCCTTCCAGCCAATCTGTCATCATGGCATAATAAATAATCACAACTTTCATACAAGCTTCCGCTCATGTCAATTTTCATCTTCAATTTAATTCCGCTAATATCCTCAAGCCATTTAATAAATTCCTTTGATTTTATAAGATTATAAAAATCCTTCAAAGCGCCATCAATATCAGCAAAATCATTAGTCTGCTTTAAAGAAAATAAATCGCTCTCCTTATCATCAAATTTCTCTTTTTTCAAAGCTTCAAAAATTTCCCTCGCGTCCTTTCTGTTCAAAAAATTCTCAATTAAAACATTCCCATAGGGCTCTCCGTCTAAAAAGCCCCCATTTAATTTCTTAATTCTCTCTCTTTTCAGCAATTCTTTATTGATAAACTCCATCAAACCTTTCTCAAAATTCTATTAACTCCGATTATCATCCAGCTAATCATGGCTCCAATAATTCCCAAGCCAACATCTTTATGTGCGTCCCATGAATCTCCCTGCTCTCCAAGATAATTACTAACTGTCAGCGGATCAGACTTGACCCACACATAGGCATATTCAATGACTTCAAAACCTCCCTTTAACGCAACTACGACAAAAAATGCAATGAAAAATCCCCTCCATCCCTTAGGCACTTTAAACATCCTAGTTACAACTTCATAAATAGGAAGAAAAAACATAATACCAAATAAAAAATGCACAATCCTATCATAATGATTTCTTCTCATTTCAAACATGTTCTGTAAAAAATCAAATAAAGGATTGTCGTTATAGCTATAATGCCCTCCGATTGCGTGCAATATCATAAAAACAAACAGCAAGCCATAGCTAAAATTTGAAAATTTAAACCATTTATAGCTAACAACGAGCAAAACGACAAATAAAACAGTCAATATATTTTCGTCAATCCAGACGCTTCTGTATTTAGGCGAAACAGCAAGAATAATCCATATTATCAAATAAATAACAAGCAAAATTATGGGATATTTCTCTTTCCAATTCATTAATTAAAATACAAATCTAAAAATTTAAATCTTCCTAATCATCATTTAAAATCGGCCAAAATGGCCAATACCATCTTCTCTTAAGTTCCAGAATAGTTATCTTATTTATATATAATAATACCATCTCCAAATACTATTTTATCTCTCCCATCAGTCATCGTCCTGCCCCTCATCCCTCACGCCATGCTTTGTAATGAAAAACTGCGCCTCATTTTCAGGCAAATGCGGAGCGTCAATGATCTTTGCAACTCTGCTCCCTCCCTTGCCCTTGCGTAAATAGACTCTTATAGTGCTCATGTGCCCAACAATATGCCCTCCGACAGGAGTAGTAGGATCCCCAAATAGCATCCCAGGATTTGCCATTACTTGATTAGTAACAAAAACTGCTAAATTATGTCGCTCTGCCATTTTCATTAAATCGTGTAAATAACGATTTAATTTCTGCTGCCTATCTGCAAGCTGTCCTCTTCCGCTAAACTCTGCCCTAAAATGAGCAGTTAGAGAATCAATAATTATTAACTTAATATCCTCGCCATTTTTAATCATATCATTCACTTTGTCTATTAACAATATCTGATGATCACTAGAAAATGCCCTAGCGACTAAAATATTCTTTAACACCTTTTCAGGATTTGCTCCTAAACCCTCTGCAATCTGCCTAATTCTTTCAGGTCTAAATGTAGATTCTGTATCAATTACAACTGCCTTTCCATTCAATCCACCCTGCTCCTTTGGCAATTGGACATTAACCGCTAATGTCAAAGCAAGTTGTGTTTTTCCACTTGAAAAAGCACCATAGGTCTCTGTCATTGCCCTTGTCTCAATTCCCTTTCCTCCCAATAAAATATCAAGATTCTTGCTCCCTGTAGAGACATAACCAACATTCTCTCTTCTCTTAGCGAATTCTACTCCATCTACAAAACCAAGTTTCATCATTGTCCTGGCTGCCTGAATAGCTTTCCTTGCAACCACCTCCCCAACACCAGCCATCTCAGATAACGCAGAAGGAGACATGACAGCCAACCCCATTAAATCATAAACGCCGGCAGCTTCTAGTTTTGTAGCAATTCCTGGCCCTATTCCAGGAATGTCAGTTAATTTCGGCTCTGCGCTCTCTTCACCCTCTTTCTTTTCTTCCTTGGCCATTTACTCAATAAAAACAATCAGTTTATAAATTTAGTTGTGAAACAGCCCTTACTTCGCTAAATTTGCCCAAGCTCTCTTCTCCAACTCGCTAATCAGCTCATCAGGCTTGACGTCAAAAACATCCTCAACATTCATCTCAATTGTATTAAATAAAGCATTAGCTCTTACATTACCGCAGAAAAACTTCTCCTCTCCGAGCAGTTCATTCTTCTTGACAGCGAAATTCTCCAAAGAAAAAACGTCGTTCTCGTTTAATCCAATCTTATTAATCTGCTCGCCAAACAATACTCCTCTTATGCTCTCGCTCCCGTCATCAAGCACAACACTAAGCAATGCCCTCTTCCTCCCTTCAACTACGCCATGCTGCTTGCATGATTTATCAACAACTTTCTTCCCGCATTTTGGGCATGCCTCAAAATATCTCGGCTCAAAAACCTGCACAACGACTGCCCTAGTCTTAAAGCGCTCGCCCTCTCTCACATCCCTAATCTTCCTCTCTGTAAAAACTCTCTCTGCAACAACATTATCCAATACTTCCTTGCTCTTTTTGATATCAGAAAAAGAAGTTAAATGCAACTCTCCATTTCTTATATTTGCATTTGAAATCTCCACAACGTCCCCTGCTTTTAGCTTGCCATCTTCAAATAGCACTATATGATGATTATCCCAAACAACAACCCTTGTGTTAGAGCCCTCGTCCGCAATCAGGAAATTACATACCTTTCCCTCTCTTCCATTTTTACTATACTCTCTTATCGGAAAAACTTCTAAAATTTTTCCTATAACATTGACTCTTCTCATACCATGCACCAACTCTGAAATTTTCATCCTCTCCTGCTCAAAATTTATTCCAAGCTCTGCAGCAACAATCTGCGCAGCCCCCTCCTTGCTAACAAGCCCTGATAGCCTCGCCCTCTTTGCGTCAATCTTCCTCTCTATCTCCGCAACGCTGATTCTTGCAGCCTCTGAAATCCGAGCAATCAGCTTTTGATAATTATCATCCATAAATCATGAAAATAATATGCATTTAAAAGCATTATTATAATTTCAGTTTTTAGTTTTCAGAAGCTTTTTAAACAGCTACGTCTAACTCATAAAATGGCAAGCATATCAGCAGTAATACTAAAAATCCTCCCAGACTCTCCAAATGCAAATCTTGGAGAGATAAAAGAAAAAGCAAAGAAAGCACTAATGGAAAAAGGCGCAAAAAACATCTCATCTGAAGAAGAAGAAATAGCCTTTGGTTTGAAAGCAATAAAATTAAAATTTGCCTGGCCTGAAGAAAAATCAACGGATATTATAGAAAACTCGCTCTCGAAGCTCAAACACGTTTCTTCAGTTAAAATAGAAGATTACAGAAGGGCATTTGGCTAAAGAGGACTTACTCTATAACTAATAATTTTTTTAATTACTAAATTATCAAGTCTTCCCATAGAAATATACTCTTAAAAGGAAAACCGATGCTCTTTCTCCAAAAAATCACAAGCATCATCTTCAATCCAATAGACTACTTTTGACAGCTCATAAAAAGCACCTCCAGATAAAAATCTTCCCTTCTCGTCACATAAGCGTACAATATCTGAATTAAACAAAATAGAAGTCATATCTATACGTTTTGCTTCGTCAGTTACTCTTTCCCCACAGCCACAAATCAATCTCGCATGCCACTTATCAGGGAGACATTTTCTTTCTATCATAATTTTTGAATAAAAACTAAATATTTAAAGTTAATTAAATTGAATTATTTATGGCACTTACAAAAGAACAAACCAAAGAGCTAAAATCCCAACTAGAGCAGCAAATCTCCCATCTTTCCCCAGAAAAAAGAAAAGAAGCCCAAGAGCAGATAGATTCTCTCGCTCCCGAGTCTCTGGAAGCAATGCTAGAACGGCAGCGCTCGCAGGAATCTCAAAAAATATTTAGAATGATTGTAGAAGGAAAAATTCAATCAGTAAAAATAGACGAAAATGAAAAAGCAATTGCAGTCCTCTCTGTAAAATCAATTTCAAAAGGCCATACTTTAATAATTCCAAAAAATCCAATAGAGAATGAAAAAGACATCCCAAAAGAAGTTTATGCTCTATCAGAAAAAATATCAAAAAAATTAATAGAATCGTTAAAAGCAAAGTCGACATCTATAATCCCTGAAAAAGCATTTGGCGAGATAATATTAAACATAATCCCTATCTATGACAAGCCCCTGAATCTAAAATCAGAAAGGCAGGAGCTTTCTTTAGAAAAGCTTGAAGAAATAAAAAAAGAGATAAATGTTGAAAAAATAAAAAAATCCGTAGAAAAGATCAAAATAGAGAAAGTAAAAAGTCAAATCCTGAAGTTAAAGAGAAGAATACCATAGCTATCAAGGAGAGCAAAAATGCAGGAGTAAAAGGAATTCCTTCTTTGATATAAACGCTCTTCCTGAATTTCTTCAATAGTTTTATCTCATCTTTGCTCAAGCCATGAACGCTCTTCTTAATCATCTTCTTCCCTATTTTAACATCCTTTTCAAGCCAGTCGCCCTCTTGTAAATTCTTAAAATTCACTAATTTAATCATGCACGAATCCAATGCCTTTACATAAGCATACAAAAATAAAAGCAAAATCACAAAAATGCCAAAAATAATAATGCTATAATCTAAAAACATAAGTATAATACTAAATAACAACAAAACAAAAAAAACCCATTTAACTATTTTAATTCTCCTAAAAAATTCCCTCTTAAACCTTTTCATATTTTTCAAAACAATAAAAACGCTATAAATTAATCCGTACAAAGCCCCAAAAAAGAATAATGCAAAACAAAAAGTCACTCCTAAGAAAAGCAATTCATTAAAATTTCCATAAGGCAAAATAACTCCAAATCCCATCAACAATTTTGCGTCTCCACCTGCAAAAACCTTAGTATAATAGAACAAATGCGCCAATCCAAAAAACACTCCAAATCCCAAAAGCCCTGAAATTAAAAATAAATAATCGGAAGAAAATAAAGAATAAAACGCCCTATAAGCCAATGCGAATCCAATTAAAGAAAAATTCAGCCAATTTGAAACTTCCCGAGTTTTCAAATCCTGAACAACGGCAAATATGCTCCACAACAATCCAATTCCAAAAAGAAAATAATATTGCTCCATAACGATATAAATACGACAGGGTTTATTAATTTAAAGATCACCATATTCTAGAACAAAATCGGCAGAATCAGTATAGCCCATATTAAAATAAATATTCCTAAGAATGCTTATTAAATTATCCAAAGAATTAGAATAAGAAATTGAAAAACCGATAATTAATATAACAATGCTTATAACAAAAAGAATTCCTCCTCTGACACCATATTTTTAAATACATTTTAACCTTCTCTCTTCAAAATATTAGCGCTTCTATGCTTCCCGCCCCTCTTGTAAATCCCGTATCTTCTTTTGGCTTTCTTATCCCCTTTTGTCTTCCTAAAGCTCGGCGTTACATAATCCATACAATTATGTCTAATAAAAGAATATTTAAATCCTTATCTATTAACTAAGAATATGGCAAAGGAATTATATTATTTAACCATTACCAAAAACAGAGAAGGATTTAAAATAAAAACGCCAGATAGCTGGAGAAAATGCCAATCAGTCAAAGAAATATTAGACACTATGAAATCAATGTCAAGAGACTACGAATTCTCAGACTCCCAAAAATACGTCTTTCTAACACAAGAAGAACAAAATGACATTGAATTTTATAGGCGATTTCTAAAACAAGGCCCTAATATGGAAATTTTCCTTGTAGAAGATTAAATTAATAAAAAAGAGTTTAAATTTTTATCTAAAATTAAGCAGCTTTCTCACCATTAATGCCATGCTTATAAGTCACTCCCTCACAAGAAGATAATGTCCCGCTATTAACCAAACCTCTTTGCACTTCTCCGTACTCACAGTTAATCATCTTCTTTCCGTCACTTAGCTTAACATTCTTAAATTCGCAATAAGAAGCTTTAGAGCTTGACGCAACTGCAACCTTGCAAGCCTCAACCATTGCGCTCAAGTCACTTCCTTGGAAAATTCCAATCTTACTAAACAAATTCTCCCATCCAATTGAAAATCCCAAAACTAATAAAACTAAAATAATAATCCCTAATGCGATCAATATAGTAGTCCCGATACTAAGTTCTTGTCCTCTTTTATCATTCATGTTTAATCAAGCTTAATTCTCTATATAAATCTTTTTATTAAATCTCTCAACTCAAAACCTTGCCGTCAAAATCAAAAATAATCTGAAAGCTCAAATTTCTGCTAAAGCTATTTGCTCCCCTTTCTACTCTCAAATCCAAATTCTTTATTTCAAATAAATACCCGTTTCCAGAATGTTTAAATTCAAATTCCCCTCTCTCAATCTTATCAAAATAATTCTCTATATCAACAATACCAAAATCCCTTTTTACGGCAAATTCCTGAAATTTACCTTTCAATTCCACATCAGTCATTGGTAATTCTCTGCTCAAAATAACATCCCTCCCTATAATTCCGCTGTCTTTTATAATGTAATTCTCGTAAAAAGCAATGCTGGACAACATGTTATCCCTTCCTTCAGAATCCTCGCTAAATTTGCCATTAAAGCTAACAAATGTAAATAAAGAAACCCCAACTAAAACTAGTGCAGCCAAAGGAAAAAGCAATCCCGCCAACTGCCCTCGCCTATTTCTCATCCAAACACCTCCCATAATAATACTGCACATAAATTCTCTTCTTATCCAAAATAGAAAAAGAAATCTCTCCAAACTCGCCTTTTTCTTCATATACATTAAGTTGATAAGGCTTTGAGCCAGTATGCCCTGAATAAATCTCTCCATTCTTAAATTCAATAAAAAAATCATCCAAGGCAGATCCCCCTGTTAATCCAGCAGGCTTCATCTCATCACCCTGCGCAATTGCAAGGCAATGGCCCTCTATAGCGTCATTTTTAACAAAATCCTTCAGAGCATTCTCAATTAAATTAATATCAATCTTACCATTCCAATACCCTATCAATGCGTCAAAAATCAGCATCTTTTCATTTTTATTATCAACGCTAAAATTAATCTCTCTAAACAAAACATCGCCAAGCTCAACATTAATAAAAGAAGGAATGTCGGGCTTTTTTATTCCAACAACAAATCCAACTAAAACTAAATAAATAGCCATAAGAAAAACTAAAATTATCAAGACAACATTTGCACTAAAAATCTTCCCCAACTGCCCTCGTTTATTAATATTAAGCTTCATCCCTCCAGTCTCCTAGAACCCTGCCTGCTTCCAACAACAATCTCAAATCTCTCTCCATTTTTGCTAAATTTATCAATTACGCATTCAGGAACATTACTTTTTTTCTTGTAAGCAATCCCGCAAGCCACAAAATTGCTCCCTGACTGAAATAAAATTTTCTCGTTTCTATTTTCTCCAATGCAATCTGTGCTATTTTTGCAAATTTTTATAAGATTATTTTTCTCAACAACCTGCTTTTCTAAGCCACATTTCTCAAAAAATTTCTCAAAAAAATCCACACTAACCTCATTCTCAATAATGCAATTGCTTATTTTATAGCTCAATAAATCGGCTTCTGCCTCACGAAAATCATATCCCTTACCATAAAAAAGAGAACTCCCGAACGCTATCCAGCCTCCTATAATTAGCATGAAAAGCAATGATTCAAATATTCCAAAAATCTGCGTCCCCAATGCGCCCTTCTTATTGTTCAATCTATTTCTCATTATCAGCACCCCTATTAGAATCAACAATATCGAAGCACAAAACATTCCCAGGCACGCCCAATCTTAAATCAAGATTAACAACATCGAGTTCGTTAAAATAATTAAAGCAGGTTTTTCTTCCTCTGCTCAACTTGACGCAAATCTCATTGGCAGAATTATCAAATCTAAATATCTCGCTAAAGCTTGCAATATTATTTTTCTTAGCTATCTCTGTTGCCTTGTGCACGTCCATGCACGCCTTGTCTCCTCTTTCAGAAAAATCAATTATCTTGACAATCTCCTTGGCATAATACTCTTCCCATACAGAAGCTCCTTCCTGCTGCTGAAGAATAAAATACAGCATGCCAGAAAAAAAAACAACTAATAAAATCAAGAAAACAACATTATCCAGCAAAAAATCTCCAAGTTCTCCCTTACTATTCCCACTCACTTTCCACACCCCGCCAGAAACCTTACTAATTCGTCCTTCATCTCGCTAATCTTCAAAATAGCCAGGCTATTCTTATCCTCATAAATCAAAATCTCTGCGAGATTGCTCTCATAAAATTGCGGGCAAGCGTCATTTAATAAAGGATTTTTATGAAACCCATCCCTATACCAAATTCTACTTTCTTTATATCTTGGATTAAAAATATCCTTAACAACATCCTCTTCTTTAATAGTATTTCCAACAGAATCAATGATATCTTTTCCTATAATCTTCTTAAATTCAAAAACACCAATCTTTCCAAAATTAAAATTTCTACAAAACCCATTTTCCTGGCATGAATTTTCCAAGTCAGTCCTATCGCCCTTGCAAATGCAAATACAACTTTTAAAAAAACACTTATCAATACGTCCAATATCATCCTCGCCCCATCCGACTAAAAACCAATCCTTAATTCCTCTTATCTGAAATCTTCCCACTTCATTATTATTCAAATTGTCTATCTTCCTTTCAATTACATTAAGAAGATTCTTTGCATTCTCGCTCTCCTGATTCACTGAAACTGCATATAATTTATACGCCGCATAAGCAACTATTGCTATTCCAATCGCGGCAATTATCAATCCAAGTATTTCACTTATAGTAAAAATCCCTTTTTTGTCTTTCATTTACAAATTCCCCTCAACCTGCGGGCATAGCAAATTAAAATCACGAGCATTGTAGTTAATTCCCTGTACCATTGAGCATCCTTCAATATTCTTTCTATTGCTTACAAACTTTCCACAATAACCAGGAACAGCTAATTGTCCCTGTAAAGCATTCCACATTCCGTATCCTCCAGCTGCCAAGACGCCGGCAGCAACTATCCCGCCTCCAACAGGATTCATAACAATAGGCTTGACTGCCGAGCTAATTGGCGAAATAAAAGTCAATCCAGCAACAGTCCCTCCAATATAAGTCATGGTTTTCAAAACGTCTTCAACTTTAGGAGGCCTAAATTGCATAAAAACAATTGCCAATTCCCTATTTTCTCTGCTCTCGCTTAATACGACATTTGTATTTTTCTCTGCAAATTCCTTAAAAGCGTTCTCCTTTGCAGGATCTGCACTTACATAACTAATAGCCCCTCCTCCTGTAAATGCGGAAATATAATTAACCCCAAGCTCTGGAATAACATTGTCTCTCATGTATTTATTAATGTCAACTTTTTCTAAAATGTCCTTGCTAACGCTCTCGTCAACTGCAATTCTTGAACAAATAACGCAAGTTGGCTTGCTCTCGCTCCATCCTGACTGCGTCCAAAAACTCCCAAATAAATCTAATTTTCCCTCTCCCATGATTTTCCAGCAATCAAGCATAGCATCTGCGCTTGTCTTTGCAATCTGTTTAGCAATCGCATCTTCGCTGCCAGAAACATCAACTTTTTCAATCTTCTCCCCTGCAAAATTCCTTTTGCAATCTTCATTTTTACTCAAGCAGATTTTCTTAGTAGTACATTTCAATGGAATAGCGCTCTGCACGTTTGCAGGAGAGCTAGCCCTACTTAATACGCTTAATTTGCAAAGCTCATCCTCGCTATAAGAACTAAAATCAAATTCACTAAAAAAGAACAAGACAATAATAAATCCGACTATTGCAAGCAAAACCCCAATGATAACAGCAGCATCCACAGCGCCTTCTTTATGTCTTTTGCCTCTTTTGAAAAACCTCATAACAATCAAAAGAAACCTCTATTTATAACAATTTCTAAAAATTACTTTGGAAACCTACTTCTAGGTATCAAAAAAACATCACCTCTATGAATATTTGTCGGAGCAAATAAAGAACATCCGTCTTCAGAAGTTCTCGTCACAACAACTTCCAGTCCTTGCTCTGTGAAAGCTATTGATTGGATGGTTGTATCATAAAATACAACAGAACTTCCTACAAGAGCTACACCACCACAACCAACTTTTTTTCTTTTGATTCTATCACTAGTTTTATTTTGTACTTCTAAATAATAAACCCTATTTCTTGGTTGTCCGAAAAAATTTGAAAAGAAATTTGGCTTTTTACTTACAACTCTCCCAATATAATCCTCATTTCCATTCGCTATAGCCTTTGCAACTTCTTTATATTCCACAATTCTTCAATTAGTATAACCTTTATAAATGTTATTATTATACATAACTACAAAGTTATAACAATTACGCCTTTATTAAGTCAATTTTATAATAAAACATGATACCATCAACATCTTTGTATAATAATTGTTCTTAATATTAATTTCTAAATAAAGCCATCTAATAAATCAGTCAATTAAGGCATTTATATTGCACTAAGAGGTTTACTTTCATTAATTAAGAAGTCAGCTTCTTAATTAAAAACCAAACAGCCCCAAAAGCCAAAATAAAAAAAATTATCCATAATAATATATTTGTAATGCTCTCTCCGACAACTCCCTTCTTCATCATCCTAACACGTTGCATCGCTATTCACTCCCTTGCTTAGCTCAACAACAATATATCTCTTATCCCTTAATTCAGAACAAAAATATTGCAAAACTCCAGACTCATCAAGCACGTAATTAATTCCAATTGGCTTTTTAAAAACGCTATTCCTCCAATCCTTCATATAATTAAACATCCTTGTCAAAAAATCTCCCTTAACATCAATGCTCGCAAGCTTTTTCGCATCTGCATACATTATCTTAGTTTGATCTCCCAAGCCCAAGATAAAACTAATAGGGCTTCCCCTACTCAACTCTCTGTTCATAAACTGAAATCTCACATCCCCACTTTTGCATTCCCTACAGCTAACGCTTCCAACTCTCTGAAAAATAACATCTAAATTCTTGTTATATCCTGTTGCAATTCCCGCTGGCACATAAATCACAAAACTCTTGAAGCTAAGTACTCCTAAACTCTTGCTCCAGTCCTCTAAATTCTTGTCAATTTTAATTACATTATTATTGTAGCCATTAACTAAATTCAAAACTCCGATTAAAGAAATACTTTGTTCAATCTCAATCAAGTTATTCTCTCTTTTTGTTCCATAATAAAAGCTCTCAAAATTTCTTTTAACATCTTCATATTTAACTTTTTTATCCCCTAAAAAAACCTCTCTATCAAGATTATTCCATCTTGTGCCATCATAATACTCGACTTTAGCATTGCCAATATCATATCTTAAAATTTCAATTCCCACTACTTTTCCAACACTCCTGTTAAAACCAGGAATAAAATCAAAAAAAGCAAATGCCTGTCCTCCAAAAAAAGAGCTTAATCCCCATATGACTACTACTAAAACAAAAATAGCTACAATTCCTCCAATCAAATGCGAAATTCTTATATCTCCTTTAATCTTCATCTTCCAAACCTAAACAAGCTTTTTAGATAATCAATAATTCCCTGCCCCTTCCCGCTTAATATAAAATAAAGCACAAATATCAAAGCCAATACAGCTAGTCCAATAATCCAAGGAATAAGCTCGTCCCAAACTAATTCTCCCCTTTTTCCAGCCATCAAATTATAAAATTAATCATATTATTAAATCTAATCCTGCTTCAAAAAAGCTATCTTTTCTTATAAACATTGTCATGATGATCAAAATCGTCAAATTCTATTAGATTTTTTGTTTTGTTGAATTTGAAAACTAGGACAAAATGTCCGATATGCACTCTTTTTTTGTCTTTTAAGTCATATCTTAAGTTTTTATAATGTCCAATGTCTGAAGAACTTATGATTTCTTCAATCTTATTAATAACTTGCTCATAAATAGCTTTATCTTTCTTGAGAAGTTTTTCTAAGATTCTATCTAAGTTTTTACTTGTTCTATAATTGTACGACATTTCATCTCTTTTCTATTTTCTTTCTTAATTGTCCTATAGAACTAAAGGTTTCTCCATATCCTTCATTTTTTATTTTTTGTAATTTTTTTAAATATTCTGGCCTTAACTCGGGCTCAAGAAAGCTTTCCTCGTATATTTTAGCGATAAAAGCAACTGCTTCACTTTTATTTCTAAGTCCGTATTTAGCCTTCACGATATTAAGAATTCTATCTTCTCTATTCCCTATGTCTATAATGTTCTGCACCATTTCAATTATTATATTTTATAATATTTCATTATAATTAGTTATATTTAAACCTTTTGATTTCTTCAAATAATCTCCTTAATTTAAAAAACAAACCAAATCATTTATAACTCCTTTAGCATATTAAATCATATAAAAAAGAGACAATGCCATCAACAAAAGAAATCTTGGAAAAATATAGCAGAAAACTGGAATCCCAAATATCTCAAGATTTTGAAGAAGATTCAAAAGAATATGTAAAATTCAAGCAAGAAATGATTCCAGAGCTCTCAAGATATGAGCGCTGGGCAAAATCTTTAGGAAATATAATAAAAATAAAAATTGCAGGAAAAGACAGGCAGAAAATCCAATCTCACTTAGACGCGGCAAGATTAAATGTGACTGCAGAAGAAGCATTAACACTCTCATTATTGTCAATGCTCTTAATCTTTTTTGCAACAATCCTGACAACAGTTTCAATCTACTTAATCAATAATTCAATTCAGCTCCTCTTAGGATTCTTAGGCGTAATAGCCTCTTTCTTCGTTTTCTATTACACGTACACAATGCCAAAAAGGTTGGCAAATATCTGGAGATTGCAAGCCTCTTCTCAAATGGTACCGGCAATTCTTTATACAGTAGTCTACATGAAGCACACATCAAATCTAGAAAGAGCAATACATTTCGCTTCAGAGCATCTCGAAGGCCCTTTAGCATTAGACTTTAAAAAAATATTCTATGATATTGAGATAGGAAAATTCTCAACAATTAAACAATCTCTAGAATTCTATTTAGAAACCTGGCAGGATTATGCTCCTGAATTTATAGAATCCTTTCATTTAATAGAATCCTCCCTTTTTGAACCATCTGAAAATAGAAGAATCCTAATTCTTGAAAAATCCCTGCAAGTTATTCTTGACGGCGTTTACGAAAAAATGCTCAAGTATTCAAGAGAAATCCGCTCGCCATTGACAAATGTTTACATGCTCGGAATTATCCTTCCAACTCTAGGATTAGCTCTCCTTCCTCTTGCATCTACTTTATTGCAGGGTGTGTTAAAATGGCATCATGTATTTGTAATATTCAATATTCTAATTCCGTTTCTTGTTTTCTATTTGACTTCAGAAACACTGCTAAAGCGCCCTGGCGGATACGGCGAATCTAAAATCCTCGAATTAAATCCAAATTATCCTAAATTCAAATCCAAAAAGCCCTGGCTAACTGCATTCATAATTGCATTTCCTCTTCTTATCCTAGGTGCACTCCCGTTCATCTTCCAAATAAATGCAATAACATCTCTTTTCAATCTGAAAAGCGATTATTTTTTCGCAGAACTAAGCCTGCCATTCCTAAAAGAAACAAAGCTATTTGACTTCATAATTCTTGAAGGCAAGCTAATAGGCCCATTCAGCCCTTTTGCAGTGCTATTTAGTCTTTTCATACCATTGTCAATAGCACTATTTTTCTCAATCGCATACAAACAAAAAACAAGATACTTAATAAAAGAAAGAGAAGACACGAAAATACTGGAAGAAGAATTCACTAACTCAATCTTCCAATTAGGAAATCGCTTGGGCGATGGCATTCCAGCAGAAATAGCATTCGGTGAAGTAGCGCAACTAATAAAAAGCCAGAAAACGCACGATTTCTTTTCCCTAGTTAACCAAAACATTCAGCAAGCAGGAATGTCATTAGAAAGAGCGGTCTTTGACAAAAAAATAGGCGCAATAATATTCTTCCCCTCTCAATTAATAGCAACCTCAATGAAGATTCTGATTGAATCAGTTAAAAAAGGCCTTCAAGTTGCAGCCAACTCGTTAATGGCAATATCTGAATATGTGAAAAATATCAATAAAATAAATCAACGCCTGAAAGACCTTTTAGCAGAAATTATCTCTGACATGAAGTCAAACATGACATTTCTTGCCCCTCTTTTAGCAGGCATAGTTGTAGGTTTAGCTTCAATGATAACCTCTATCTTAAACAAACTACAAGCTCTTCAGCAGGAATTAGGCGCAGGCGCAACATCCTTAGCAAACATAGGAGGCATAGCCTCAATCTTTGACATAACTCAAATGATACCTCCTTACTTCATTCAGGCGAGCATAGGCTTATACATAATTGAAATAGTCTTTATATTGACATCAGCTTTAGTAGTGCTAGAATCAGGCCGTGACATATTAAAGGAAAAATTTGAATTAGCAAGGAATCTAAAGCGCGCCCTCACATTATATTTAGCAACATCCCTAATTTCAATCCTCTCCCTCACGCTCTTAGCCTCAATAGCTCTAAGCGGCTTGACGAGTTAGAATTATAACGAAACATTTAATATAACTAATGTCTAACAAAAGTATAACATGGCAATACAAGTAGAAGTAATGAAATGGGGAAATTCAATGGGAGTAATACTTCCAAAAATCCTTGTTGAAAAAGAAAACCTTGAAGAAAATGATAAAATAATAATAGAGATAGTCAAACAAGTAGATTTCTCGGATATATTTGGCTCAATTAAAAAGAGAAAAATGTCAGGTCAGGAATTTAAAAATATGGTAAGAAATGGATGGGAGAGATAAAAACCTATTTTTTGACACATATGCTCTCTATGAAATAATTAATGGAAATCCTACATATAAAGATTATGAAAAAGAAATTGCGATAATAACCTCAAAATTAAACCTGATGAAGCTGCATTATGGAATGCTTTTATTGCATGGAAAAGAAAAAGCAGATGAATATTATGAAAAATTTCTAGAATTTGCAGTTGAAATTGAAGATGGGATAATAAAAATGGCAAATTATTTTAGGGCAGAACACAAAAAAAGAAAATTATCTTATGTCGATTATATAGGTTATATTATAGCAAAATTAAGAAATATAAAATTTCTCACGGGCGATATACAATTCCAAGATCTTGAAAATGTCCAATTTGTAAAATAACGAATTAAATGACAAATAACTAAACTCTAAAAAGAAAAAGAATAATTTAGCTACATTTACATTTTTTCAGCATTCTTATAAAGCCATTCCTTCCATCTGGGAAAAACAATCTCACTCAAAGGCAATCCCCTCTCTTCCCGAACTTCATCGCTTATTCTATGAAAAATTCCATTTGCAATTGCATTAAACCTCGCCTCTAATAATTCAGGCTTATTCAGTCTCTCTGCAACATCTACAATCTCCTGCTTTACCTTTCCCCTTAAAATTATATTATCATAAATAGCGTCCCAATTTCCAGCCCATCCCTTGACATTAGAAGCAATAGCCTTGATAATTTCTGACTCTCCATTTATCAATTCTTCTGTCGGCTCTAATTCGTCCTTCTCAACATTATATTTCAGCAAATCCACAAAGCCCTTCTCTAAGGCAGGATCATTATCCCAATGCTTTCTCACTTCAGTCACGCTAATCACCCTTCTATTAGAATGTAATCCATCTGCAGTTTTAATAGGATTCGCAATTACAATAATATCGCTAGCCTTAAAACTTGTAGGAGGAACTTGCAAATCATTTACAACTCTATCAAAAACTCCATAAGGAGAATCTCCGTGAATTGTTCCTGCGACAACGTTTGCCAAGGCCCCAATGCGCATTGCCTCATAAAGTGCTTTTGCCTCGTCGCTACGAACCTCGCCGACAATCAAAGCAGAATCTCCTAATCTCAAACTAGTCCTTATCCCTTCAGAAGCCTCTACTTCGGTTGTGCCCTTTACTAAAGCAGAGCGAACCTTCATTCTCAAAATATCATATCCTACTTTTCTCATAGAATCAACTGCGAGCTCTGCCGTATCTTCAATAACTATAACTCTATATTTAGGCATTATCTCTAACATCAAAGCCCCAAGCAACGAAGTTTTTCCCGAGCTTCTAGTTCCTGCAATAATCAAAGTCCTTGCCCCGTCAATCAAAAAGCTCAATAAGCCAGCAGTAAAGGAATTAATCATCTTATTCTTCACAAAAAGAGGTAATGTCCATGGCTCGTCTCTATGTCTCCTGAAAGCATAAGCCAAACCAGATGGCGATAAAGGCTTAGTAATTGCGGCGACTCTTGCTCTGACATTCCTAAAAACTAAATCACTATCTAAAACAGGATTTGCCTCGTCTAAAGGCCTCCCACTCTGTAATCTAAGCTTAGCAGCCCAAGAATCTGCATCCTCATAGCTCGGGATAATGTTTGTAACGCACTCGTCGTAATTAGAATGCCTTACAAAAACAGGATTCAATGCAATCGGTGCGTTTAGCACAATGTCCTGCAATCTATCATCCAGCAATAAAATCTCAATCAATCCAAATCCAATTGTATGCCTTACTAAAATCCTCGCCAGCTGATTAATCTCCCTATTGCTCAATCCTATTCCCCTACTTCTCCCTAATTCCTGCAACAAATCTCTTGAAATGTTAAAAAAAACCTCTCTTGTTCTCTCCGGGTCTGTAAATTCCTCTGCCTTTGGCCTGTGCTCTGTCAATACATTTCTCGCTAAATTCAGCAGCATATGCTGCTCATCATTTAAGCTGTATTCAGGAGGCATTACATGGTAAAAATATTTTGAATCATTCTCCCTCTTCAATATAGTAACTGTTACAATCTCGTCCTCATTCTTAATTTCATACTGATTCACTAAAACAGCCTCCTTCGGTAATTGAGCAACTAGTCTCGTAAATGTAAAATTAGGCAAGATATCTGGCCTGAACAATTCTCTATAAATCTCCCTCTCTCCAAGGCTATAATCATCAAGCTTGCCAATTATTGATTGAATTAATTTTGTGCTCTCCAAAGAACTCTGAAATCTTTCCAATAATCTAACATAACTAATCAAAGCAGATTTATTTGTAGCATCTCCTCTATTGAACTGCTCTCTTAACGCCCTTATTCTACTATTCAATTCAACATAACATCCAATAGGATCCTGTCTCAATAGCATTAGCAAATAACTCAAATCTCCATGCACTTCAGGAACGTTCCCAAAAAGTTGCAATCTTCCTGGCGACAATATCTCCTCATGCTTGACAAGAAAATTATACAATCTAGCTATCTCTGCTAATAAGCCTATCTGCTCAAACGGATAATTATAATTTCTCTGCTGTACAAAAACAACCCTCGAGCTGTTTGGATTTTCAGCAAGAGCGTCAATAGTCCGCGCCATAATATCTGGATTATCAGCAATTGAAGGTACAAAACCTGCCTGCATGTAATTCACGTATAAAACGTCTTCCCCTTCATGCCTTTCAATCTCTCTTGCAAATAAAGGTGCCCCTTCTTTGAATATCATAACCCTATAAATAACATAATAATTATATATGTTTCTATAATCAACTTTATAATATGATCATTTTATCAAATACATTAATATAATATCAGAATAGCAACTCAAAATATATAAACCCAATAGCACTTCAATAATTATGCCAGAGACATCAGACTATCAGCAGCAATTCTCAAGAGATACGATGTCAATAAGAGATTTAGAGGAAAAACTCCGCCTTCTAAGAGATCGCGTTATCCTCATAGGTCAGACGCATATTGAAGAAAGAGAAAAGACACTCAATGAAATCCAAGAATTAAAAAAAACAGTCCTCCAATTAAAAGAAGAAAGCCTAAGAATTAAAGAGCTTCTTGAAAGAATAACCGAACAGCTCTCTAACACCGCAAGAAAAGAAGAGCTATCCATACTCCAAAGGCAATTTGATCTTTTCAGGAAATAAGCTAGTGAGAAAGAGGTTATACATATGAGCACAACAGACGAAATAAAAAGAATGAGGCAAGAGGGTATTTCTGATCAGGAAATTATGCAACTCCTAAGACAAAAAGGAATCTCTCAAAAAGAAATAGAAAATGCGTTAACGCAGGCGCAAATAAAAGAAGCCATAACTGCAAATCCCCAAGCTCAATATCAAGAAACAGGCATGACAGGTTATCAACAATCTTTTCCCATAGCCCAAGAGCAGGAAAGCCAGCAGGAAATTCAAGCCCCCTCCCCAGGACAATACCAACAAGCTCCCGAACAATACCAAGAACAATACCCAAAACAATATGAACAACAAGGATACGATTATCAATACCCACAATATGCACAAACGCAAATTAGCTCAGACACTATAAATGAAATAGCAGAGCAAGTTATGTCAGAAAAGCTCTTAAAAATAAGAAGCCAGATTGAAAAATTAGGAGATTTAAAAACAATGGCTGAAACAAAGCTCTTTGGCATGGACGAGCGTTTAAAAAGAATAGAAAAAATCATTGATACTCTCCAGCTTTCAATCTTGCAAAAAATTGGCCAATACGCATCAGGCGTTTCAGACTTGAAAAAAGAGCTTATAGAAACCCAGAAATCTTTCAGCTCGCTATCAAGAAAGCACCATCATACTGCAGAACATTCCGAACATAAGCATTCTCACGCGCATCACGAGCACAAATAAAAATCAACTATTTTCTAATTTATTAATTAACAGGTTTTAGTTGTTAAATATGCCTCGTGAGCTTTTCTTATAAATTTACCGCCTTCTTTTATCCACATTTTATTTACTGCTTCTTCAAGAGTCATCCATCTATAATCTTTATGTTCAGATTCTCCTAAATTAACATCGCCCGATATATATTCACATGCAAAAATGGAGGCACATACCCTTATTTTACTTCCCTGGTCAGGTATCTCTCCCTCGTACTGAATTGGCAGCTTCTTAACAATTCTCACATTAATCCCTACTTCTTCCCCAACTTCCCTCATAAGAGCTTGCTCTTCAGTTTCGCCAATATGAATAGCTCCCTTAATTGGCTCCCAGCCAATATCTTCTACACCTTCGCGCTTCATCATAAGAACCTCTTCGCCATTATCTCTAAAGATAACCGCCCCTATAGCATATTGAATTCCGTTAATGATTTTCTTCGCCATCTTAAATTTCTCAGAATTAAGTTCTATTTAAACATTATGAAAAAATTTAATCCTTATCTTCCTTAACGCGCCTTACCAATATCCAGCTCACAATAGCGCTGATAACTACAAGCAGCAAAGCCCCGACAACTCTTGAGCTGTAAATCCACGAAGCAGGTCCTCCAGGTAAATATGGAGTAAGAAACTCAGAAAAAACAACAAATCCAGAAAACAAGAATACAATAATTAGCAATAAAATAAACGCTATTCCAACTCCCTTTGTCATAGATTCAGCAGGCTTCCCCACAAATCCTATAACAAACAACACAAAAAATAAGCTTACAACTAAAACAGCAAACCAAGGAGTTATCGTCAAAACGTAATCCCTGACTCCTGCAGCAGAAACAAAAATAGTCCCAATAACAAAAGAAACAAAAAGCTGGATAAACGCATTCTCTCCAAGTAATTTAGTCTTATTCAGCAAAGCAAACACAATTACAAAAACGACTAAAAAAGCCAATAAAGGCGCAAAATAACTTATTCCTGAAATATCAACCGGCATCTTTAATCTTCTCCGTAATCATTGAAATCGCCCTTACGAGGCCTCATAAAAGCTCCAAGTGGAAAATCTTTCCACATCTCACTTGGCTGACTCTTCTTTCCCCCTGAAAGAGCAACTGTAATTATCAGCGCAATAAGCAAAATCGCCCCAATAATCCACCCAACAGAATCAGCTCCAAAATTTCCATAATAGCTCCATCCCAAATAGCCAAAAGTCTGATAAATTATAATAAGTGCTATAACAGCCGCAGTAACAAATAATCCTATCATTATTCCCCCTCTATTTCTCTGGCTGAAAAATAAGCCCGCTAATATAAACAAAGAAAGAATAATAAAAATTCCTATTCCCAATCTCGGAGCTAATTCCTGATAAAACTGCGTGAAAAAAGGAAGCCTAATTGCAAGCAAGCCAATTACAACTGCGATAATCATCTGAATTCCTCTATTATCTCGGAACATTCTCATGTAATTCAAAACGCCAAAAACAAAAGCGAAAACAAGCAAAAACGGCAGCAAGAACTGGAAAACCCCAACACTCTCCCACAAATACAAAATCTCTTGAATACTATAAACCATCTCTTTTACAATGAAAAATCATTTAAATATGTTTCGTAAGAAACATCCTAACAAACTATTTCCCGCTTCTCTCCTCGTCTTTCTTCCCACCAAAAACAGCCAGCGCAATAGCTCCGATTATAATCAAAATCAAAACTCCGTTGACTAAAATGCCAGAATTTTCCCCATAAAGAAATTGAATAACGTAATCCAATCCTCCTGTCAAAACCAAGACAGTTGCAATAACTAAAATCCCGACTAAAATCCCAACGACAATTTTCAGCCATGGAGGCATCTCAAACTTGTCAGAAAACATGCTTCCCAATAGAATCATGAATATTAAAATCACCACAAGAGCAATTCCCAAAATAGGAACCATCCTAACAACAATGTCAGTTGCGCTCCCAAATGCAATAAAAATCAATCCAATGACAAGCGCGACAATCGCGTCAATCTGCTTCTTGCCGTCCCCTAATATCTTTGTTTTCTCTAATATGGCAAAAACCAATGTAAACATCAAAAGAAATGGCAAAATAGTCTCAACAAAAAGCGGATTAGTGAATATCGTCTCAACCATCAATATCAAAACAAAATAATATATTTAAATCTATTGCAAGATGCTCGTTATAGTATAAATCAACTATGCAAAACATTAAAGAAGATCATATAACACATAAAATAAAAAGAATTGCCTCTTGCTAAGCAGCCTCTGCTTCTTCCACGCTAAAAGCAGCAGCTTCCTCCTTCTCCGGCAAAGAAGTCTTGTTCACAATAAAAATATCCCCAACAGCCTTGACAAACTGATGAGGAATTACAACGCCCCTTGCGCCGCCAAACATGCTCATGAATCCGCTCCCAACTTTTATTTTCCATCCATCAATCTTGTTTTCAGCCAAATTCACGTCTTCTATCTGTCCAAAGAAATCACCTTCGGACGTAAAAACCTGCTTTCCGATTACCTCTGTAATGTTTTTAATCCTTAACATAAACTTTTTATGTAAAAAAGAGTATTTATAGTTTATGTTCTCCAATTATATAATTATGAATAGTTAATAATAGATATATTTATCAGATATTTTAACGTAGAGAATAAATATTAGCCCATTTGCCCTAATTACAAGCCATTATTCATAAAAATTATCATTTATTAAAAGCAATAAACTTAAATATTATAGTTGCGAAGCAAGCATCAAGATGAAACAATCAGAATTGTCGCATATTATAATCGCTATATTTGTCTTAGCGCTGGTCGCAAGTTTCTCCTTTCTCATAAATCAGCAATGGAATCAAGCCTTAATCACATTAGTCTTCTCAATAATAATAATCGCAATCTCTATTTCTACAAAAAAATTAACAGCTTATCTTCTAGATTCAAACGTTGAGCACGAAATCTGGGAAATGTCAAGATACGGCTTCGGAAAAAGAGAATATTTCAAAAAGCCAATACCTGCAGGTATAATTCTCCCTTCTCTGCTAGCAATATTTACTCTCGGCATTATAAAATTCATGCCAATCTTAACATATGAAACAAGAGCCTTGAAATACAGAGCATCCAAAAGGTTTGGGTTCTACTCATTTACAGAAATTACAGACTGGCATCACGCCCTTATAGGCGCGGCAGGGATTTTCTCTATTCTCCTTCTCTCTCTTATAACCTATCTCCTTCCTGCAAATCTAGAATATCTCGCTAAAATATCCGCATATTATGCGTTCTGGAATCTTCTTCCTCTCTCAAAACTTGATGGCGCCCAAATCTTCTTCGGCTCCCGCGTCTTATGGACAACCCTTGCCACAATCACGGCAATTTTTGTATTTCTAGCTTTGACAATAATTTAATGAAAATATAAATTTAATAATCTCCAATCAAATCCTAAAGCAACTATTTAGTAATCCTTCTTTCTAGATAAAAATTTATGCCCTCTTTCCCATAGTAAGGTCTGCCTTCTTCATCCTTAATGAATGGAAAATGAATAGGGGGCCGTAAAGAACCACTACAAACAATCATCTCAACATCAGAACAAGTTTCTCTCACTTTATTAATTAAATTATTAGATTCTCCACTAGTTTTATATGGAATAAATAGTGTTACCTTTCCACTTTTCATTTTTATCTTTTACCTCACTCTAATTCTATTTCATCAAACAAATCATATTTTATAAAATCTTATATAGTCAATATTATAGATACTCTAAAACAAAAATGCCAGACATGACTCCCCGTGCCTATCAACAGGCAATCTTTGAAACAGCGAAAAACGCAAATACTCTAGTAGTTCTCCCAACAGGTTTAGGAAAAACGCTGATAGCACTTCTCCTTGCTGTCAATAACATAAAACAATATCCAACAAAAAAAATTTTAATGCTCGCTCCAACGCGACCTTTAGTAGAACAGCATTTTCAGACATTCAAATCTAATCTTCCCGAATTATTCGCAGACTTACAATTATTTACAGGTTCTATCCAACCTGATAAAAGAAAAAAAATATTCCAAACAGCAGATATGATATTCTCAACGCCTCAATGTATCGCAAATGACTTAAGAAATAATCTTTACTCTCTTAATGATACGTCCCTATTAATCATGGACGAATGCCATCGCTGTCTAAAAAATTATGATTATACTACTGTTGTTTCATATTATAAAAAACAGGTAAAAAACCCCCATATTCTCGGATTAACAGCCTCTCCAGGCTCAGATTCAGAAAAGATAAGAGAGATCTGTAAGCATCTTGATATAGAAAAAATAGAAGTTCGTAATCGCGACTCGCCTGATGTGAAGCCCTATCTCCAAAATTTAGACTTTAAAAAAATAGAAGTTCCGTTTCCAAAAGAATTTATAGAAATAAAGCTCTTACTAAAACAAATCTACGACAAGAAAATAGAGCAATTAAAATCCCGCAATTTATTATTCGGTCCTGTAAATAAGATAACTCTGCTCCAACTACAAAACAGGCTCGCGGCAAGAATACCTATAAGAGATTTTAACGCTATGATGGGAATGTCATTAACAGCACAAGCAATAAAGCTCTCTCACGCCATCGAGCTATTGGAAACACAAACGCTTTCAGGATTGAATGAATACTTAGAAAACTTATTAACGCAGGCAAGGAACAAAAAATCAAGGGCAGTCCAGTCTCTTGTAAAAACTCCCGAGTTCATAGCAGCATTAAATTCTCTTAAAAGTTTAATAAAAAATAATATAGAGCATCCAAAAATAGAAGAGCTGGCTATCATACTTGAATCTGAATTCACAGAGAATAAAAGCGCAAAAATAATTGTATTCGCGCAATTCAGGGAAACTACCGCAACAATTGCAAGAAGGCTTAATTCAATCCCAGGTATAAAATCAAAAGTTTTCATAGGCCAGGCAAAAAAAGCCAACATAGGCTTGTCGCAAAAAGAGCAGAAGCAGATAATAGAAGATTTCAAGGAAGGGAAAATTAACACCATTGTCGCGACATCAATAGGTGAGGAAGGCCTTGACATTCCAGAAGTCTCCGCAGTTATATTCTATGAGCCTATCCCGAGCGCAATAAGAAAAATCCAAAGAGCAGGTAGGACAGCGCGCCTCTCGCCTGGAAAATTAATAATATTATTGACAAAAGACACCCGAGATGTGGCCTTCCATTACGCTTCCACGGCAAGGGAGAAAAAAATGTATAAAACAATAGAAATATTGAAAGAAGAATTTGAGAACAAGCCAAAAACTTTAGAGGACTTCGAATAGTGCATTTCTTTGACTTCTGCTATAAAAACCCAAGGTTTATATATACATATACATAGATATATATATGTCAAAACTAATTAACATATCAAATGAAGTATATGAAAAACTAACAGAATTGAAAGGAGAAGAAAGTTACACAACGGTAATTAGAAAACTCTTGTCAAAAAAAACAAATAAGGAGAAAATATTGGAATTTGCGGGTAAGGGAGGGATAGACGAGGGAGAAATGAAAGAAATTAAAAGGGGTTGGAAAAAGTGGTCAGAAAAGCATGCCTAGACTCAGATGTGATAATTGAGCTTTTAAAAAATAATGATAAAATAAAAAATGCGATAATATCACTAGATGCCGAGTTTTATACAACGGCCATAAACATATTTGAATTATGGAGTGGAAGAAAAGATAAAAAAGAAGAAATAATTGATAGCTTAATAACATGGCTAAATACTAAAGAGCTAGATAAGAAATCAGCATACAAGGCAGGGGATATAAGAAAAAAGCTTAAAAGGCAGGGGGCTGATATTGAATTTAGAGATATATTTATAGCTGCAATCTGTATCCAAAATGATCTAGAGCTTTTTACATATAATAAAAAGCATTTTGAAAGACTAAAACAATTTGGATTAAAACTTATCTAAAAATGCCATTCTTCAACATCTTCTCAAAAAAATCACTGAAAAATCAAATAAAAATACTGCAAAAGATAATAATAGACAACAGGGAAAAAAACTCCCTCGTAATTCCAGAACTAATAAATCTAAATATTCCACTAGAATACGAACAGCTCTCTATTGCAGATTATCTTATAGGCGAAACAGCAATAGAAAGGAAGACAATATCTGACTTTATATCCTCAATGCTCAATAAAAGAATCTTCTCGCAATTAGAAAATCTCAAGCAATACAAAAAAGCCCTGCTAATCTTAGAAGGCTATCAAAACTTGGATCTAAGCGATACGAACTTGAATGAAAACGCAATAAAAGGCTTTCTGCTCTCTATCTCTCTCGATTATAGAATCCCTATAATTTTCACAAAAGACGAGAAAGAGACAGCTCAATTTCTTTCTTTAATCGCAAAGAAGAAAAAAACAGAAATCTCATTAAGAGCCAAAATGCCAATGCCTGATTCTAAAAAACTGCAATTCGTTCTTGAAGGCTTTCCATCAATTGGCCCAAAAACAGCAAAAAAACTCCTAAAAAAATACAAAACATTGAAGCAAATAATAAATGCAAAAGAAGAAGAGCTGAAATCCTTTTTAGGCAAAAAATCACAAAAGTTTATAGAGCTTGTTAATAAAATCTACAAAGGCAAATAAATCTAATCCGACTCATATATCTCAACATCTCTATAAACAGGACCCATTTCCATCAACTCACTTGTCTTTAATTTAAATACCTCGACCCCAAATCTAATGTCTTTTAATTTAATCCCATCAATAAATCTCTTAAAGCCAATCTTATCTTTATTATACTTAATTCTCGCAATAGTCATGTGGCTCATAAATCTCTCTTCAGGCTTAAACAAGTCCATCAAGCTCTCGTCAATCCTTTTCTGCAGTTCAAAAATACCTCTCCCTCCAATTTTAATCCAAACAATTCTTGGATTTCCATGATAACTAAAAATCCCAATGCCATCTAATTTAGATTCAAACTTCTCAAGCCTAATATCCAGCAATCTTCTCTTAACCTCCCTTAATTTATTATCATTAATTTCTCCTAAAAACTTTAAAGTAAGATGTAAATTTTCCAATTCAGTCATTTTCCCAATAAATTTAATATTCTCTAAAAGACCCTGCACTCTAGCAACTTCTTTAATAACTTCATCAGGAAAATCAATGCAGACAAATGCTCTATGTAATTTTTCAGCCATTATCCAAAACAAAAACAAATAAGTTTAATTAATTTACTTATGATTAATCTATACAAAATAATCTTTTAAACCAATTATCATCAAACCCTTCATTTAGGCAAAATCACGGCGCTACTGTATTCCCTAATCAGCTCCCTAGCCAACCTCTTAACATCCTCTAGCCTAACCTCGCGTATCCTATCGTCATGCTTATAATAATCCTCTGCCTCTCCAATAATCTCATTAAGCATTAACTCATTCATAACTTTTGAGCTATCCTCTTTAGCAACATGCCTTAATCCGATCACTCTATCCTTAGCTTCCTTCAAATCTCCTTCGCTCATATTTTTAATATTTTCAAATCCCTCTAAAATCAATCTCTTAACTTCATCAACTTTATCTTTCATAGTTCCAATATATATCAAATAATAAGAATAGCTTTTTTCGGCAACAATAGCGCTCTTAATAGCATATGCCAGCCCTTTTTCCTCGCGAATCTTCAAAAACAATCTTGAGGACATTCCATCAGCCAAATAAGCATCTAAAATTTCTAATGTATAATGCTCTTTCTCGCCAGCAAGAGGAGAGTGAACGGCAAAAATAAAATTCGCCTGGTCAATTCCCTCTCTCTTGACAACAATCTCCTCGCTCTTTTTTGTTATTTTAATTTTCTCAAAGCTACTTTTATCTTTTTTAAAATTATCTTCTAAATACTCACAAATCTTTTCAAAATCTGCGTCTCCAACAATAGCCACGATGTAATTCGCAGGATTATAAGCCTTCCAGAAATAATCAAAAACAAAATCCCTACTCATATTTTTAATGCTTTCTTCGTTTCCAATCACCCCCTCTCCAAATGGCTTTTTAAACAATGCTCTCTCTATCAGCTCAAAAACATGCTTCTGCGGATCATCTCTATACATCTTAATCTCCTCTAAAATAACCTTCTTCTCTTTTTCAAATTTTTTCCTGTCAAATTTTGGATTTTTTAAAATATCAATCAAAATATCCAATCCGGAAAATAAATGCTCGCTTGGCATTTTAAAATGAAAGCTCGTTATCTCCTGCGCTGTAAAAGCATTCAAAATCCCTCCTTTCTTCTCTATCTCTCGCGAAATATCCTCATGGCTCCTGCTCTCTGTCCCTGTAAAAACCAAATGTTCAATAAAATGAGCAATTCCCTTTATCTCGCTATTTTCATAAGCTCCTCCGAACCTATTTGTAATGCTGACGCTGACAAGAGGCAGCTCTCTCTTTTCAAACAAAACGCTCATCCCATTTTTTAATTTTCTCTTGAAAAAATCCTTCATAAATAACCAAAAATAAAAACCTTAATAAACTTATTCACCTTAATGAAATAATGTCGAAACAAAAAATTTCTAAGCTTCAAATTATTGCGTGGGTACTTGGAATAATAGCAATTACAATTTTAATATTTGGGATAATAAGAGAATTATTCTTTAAGTAAAATGAACATATTTGCAATAATCTTGATTCAAACAAATCCATTAGATATATTAAACCTCCTTGTATCTAGATTAAGCATAATAATATCTATCATTATTAGTATAATCGCAGTATTAGAAAAACAAAGAGAAGAATAAGTTTTTTAATTATAATATCTAAACTAATATATGCCAATCAATGCATCTCCTGAATATTATAAAGCAGAAAAATCTTATTTGGAAGCTAAAACAATAGAAGAAAAAATACAAAGATTAGAAGAACTTATTAGAGTAGCTCCAAAACACAAATCTGCAGAAAATCTCTTAAAAGAACTTCGTACAAGATTAAAAAAACTAAAAGA
Organism: Candidatus Woesearchaeota archaeon; assembly: GCA_964547875.1. GTDB lineage: Archaea > Nanobdellota > Nanobdellia > Pacearchaeales > GW2011-AR1 > JAUSIK01. Next base: position 2,850 of record CAZJPE010000003.1, on the reverse strand, counting down.
AAAACAAGAAAAATCAAAAAAAAGCAAACAATCTCATAAAGGAATAAGAAAAGAATACTTTCAATGCGTTATCGTCGGCTTGCCAAACTCAGGAAAATCCTCAATTCTGGCAAAATTAACAAACGCAAAGCCAAAAATCTCTTCCTATCCTTTCACAACATCAAGCCCTGAAATAGGCACAATGGATTATCAAGGCGTAAAGGCACAAATAATTGATCTTCCATCAATAGGCTCAGAAGCTCTTGACCAAGGCCTAATCAATAACGCAGATTGTTTAATAATGGTAATAGAATCTCTCGCAGATATAGAAAAAATATCTCCATATACGACAAAGGCAAAAGGCTCAAAAATAGTTATAATCAACAAATCAGATATCCTATCTCAAGAACAACGAAGAAAATTAGAAGCAACAATTAAAAGCAAGAATATCAACGGCATATTAATATCGGCATTAACAAATCAGAACATAGAGCAATTAAAAGAAAAAATTTTCAAAGAAATGCGTATAATCAGAATTTACACAAAAGAGCCAGGCAAGCAGCCCTCAAAAGACCCAATAGTATTAAAAGAAAATTCAACAGTAAAAGACGTCGCAGAATCAATCCTCAAAGGCCTATCAAACAAAATCAAAGAAACAAAAATAACGGGCCCTTCGTCAAAATTCCCAAATCAAAAAGTGGGTTTATCGCATGTCTTAAAAGATAAAGACATTGTTAAATTTCATACCCGCTGATTGCTCAAATCTTTAATCTCCTGCGAGATATCTCTAAGCTTGCCATTAATAGAATTATAAGAAAAATAACTGAATAAAATCACTATAAACAATATTACGGAGTATTGAAAGGCCCTATCTAAATTTAATATCAACCCAGTAAATGAAGCGATAATGCTGCCTCCGCCTATTAATAAAACGGCGTTAATAAGATAAAGATTTCTTTTATAAGAAAGATCCAAAATATTCTTTTTAATAGAAATTTTATCCATTTTATCAGTTAGAAGCAAGTATTCCTAGCCCTAAAGCTATAAAAAAAATTCCCCCTATTGTGTAGTCTATCCCATCCTTGAAACCAAAAGTTAAATATAAACCAAGGATAGTAAAAAAACTGCCGAGACCTATCTTCAAGGGATGAAGTTTCGCCATAAAAAAGTTACTAAATCGAAATATATAAATCTATTTATAATTCTTCCTAATCGGTGCAATAATCTTTTCTAAAGCCAAGGCAACGGCGTTCTTCAAATCCATTGGGTGTAATTTCCCATCAATATATAATTTCTCTAAATCATTATAATCTGCTACTAATAAATTTCCTCCAAATCTCTCATCTCGTTCTATCTCTATATTCCCTAATCTAAGAAAAATAATTAATTTACAAATCTGTAAAACAGGATTATTTTCAACAATTCCAGCAGGACAATAAGCCCCTCCCATATTTTTCTTAATCTCCTCAAATGAATCAATAACAGAAATTCCAGATCCCGGAATAGATTTTGACATCTTTTCTCCAGGTCCTTTTAAAGATGTAATCAAATAAGTATGTAAAGCAATAAAATCATGCCTCAATATTTTCTTCAAATCTTTTCCAATCATATGAACCTTTCTCTGTTCTATTCCTCCTACTGCAACATCAACTCCTAAATGTTTTATGTCGGCCACTTGCATTAAAGGATACCACAATTGCGATATTGTCGCATTCTCTATATCGCGAGCAATCTCCTGCATGCTTCTAAGCCCCCTATGTATGCTTGAACCTTGCGCCAATCTCATAACATCTAATTGATATTCTTTCTTAAATTGGAAATCACTTCCCAATACAACATCTGCCTCTATCCCGATAGCCTTGATAGTTTTCCTCCAAATCTGAATTTCTTTCTTTATGTCCTTCTCGTCTCCCTTCCTATTCAATAAACTATGAATGTCTGCTAATAAGATCTTAACTTTAAATCCTGCCTTCTCTAAATCAATTAATTTCATAATCGTCACAAAATGCCCAAGATGCATCGGCCCGCTCAATTCATAACCACAATACGCAATCGGCTTTTTCTTTTTTTTCAATAAGGTCTTCAGCTCGTCTTCAATTATAATTTCCGAACTATTTTTTTTAATTAACTCAAATCTCTCGTCAATATTCATTTAACAATAAAAAAACAATTCAATATAAAGCTTTCTAAAAAAGCTCAATAAACGATAATCCTATAATCTTCTTCAGGGTCTAATTCATATTCCATTCCATGCCCCCATCATACAAAATTAACCCCAATAATAATAATCAAAAAATCTATTATCTGTCGCTATAACGCTTCCTGTCAATGTTCCTCCGCCAGATGTTTCAGATGTTCCGCTAGTTCCAGAACTTTCTGTCGTAGTTGTTGTAGTCGTCGTTCCTCCTCCATCTGTTGTTGTGGTAGTTGTAGTATCAGGCGCAGGTTCAGTTGTTGAAGGTGGAACGAAACTTTCAGGTGGAACAAATCCTTCCGGCGGAATAAATCCTTCAGGTGGAAGCGCTGTTTCCCCTTCAGGCGGCACGAAACCCTCTGGAGGTCTAAATTCCCCTTCAGGCGGTCTAAACTCGCTATATCTATTCTCATATTCCTCTCTATAACTACTTTCCCTCTCTTCTCGCTCTCTTTCATCAAAGAAACATCTACAAGGCTCGCCAGGAGTTATATCTCCAAAACTGCAATCCCATCTCCCCTCCTTTGCTCTGCACTCCCCGGCAAAATTCTCTTGATATCTCTTGGTTTCCTCAAATCTCTTTTGAGAAGATTCTCTCATAATCTTCTCGCAACTTTCAGGGGTGAACGCCTGTGCTTCCTCGCAAGGAGGAGGCCAATGTCCCCTTCCCTCTCTGC
>CAZJPE010000002.1:128005-171176 GCA_964547875.1 Candidatus Woesearchaeota archaeon | reverse complement strand
GCTACCAAGGGTGTCGGAGTTCACGCATTAAAAGGGATCGTTAGCTGGGTTAAGAACGCACATATGAAGAGTTTAAACTAACGAAACCGTATCAAAACGCAACTATCAAAAACACGACGTTGCGTGCGAGCAATCGCATGAAAAATAAAATCAGCTCATATCGGTGGAACCTTTTTGCTTTTAAACTGGAGCAGAATGGCAATACCGAGGGAAGGTGATAGTCAAGAAAGATTTAAAAAGGAAATAAATATCTCTTTTTTTATGACTATAGATAGAGATTCTGTTAAAGAAGGAATTGTTATGAGTTTAGAAAATGTCGCTCTTCAATTAGAAAGAGTTACTAAAAATATAGAAAGATATCTTCCAGAATCATTAATAAGTGCTTTACCAGAATATCAGTTGGCTTTAGATGCCATCAAAAAATATGGTCGAGCTGTAAGAATAAAAATAGATCAATACAGTCAATCTTCTTAAGATTATTTACCCCCGTAGAGACTTAGATTTTTTACATTTGCAAAAATGTAAATAGGAATCCGTCAATTCTGACAAAATTTAGACTTATTCTTTTAACAGAATATGTAACACGCTGATCTCCTTTGTTACAAGCAAAGGATGAAGGTATAGTCCACGCAAAGCAAAATCATAAGCTTTGATTAAGTACGTGAGGCAGTTTGTGTGATATCTACTAGGCGCGCTGTTGTTTGAGTGGAACGAGCATTTAGTACGAGAGGAACAGTGCTCGGGTGCCTCTGGTTTACCAGTTGTTAAGAGCAGGCTGGGCAGCTACGCATCAGTGGATAAGTCCTGAAAGCATCTAAGGACGAAGCCATCCGCAAGACGAGACAACTAAGGCCGTCATAGAAGATGACGTTGATAGAGCTGGTGTGTAAGCTCCGACGCAAGGAGGAGTTCAGCACGCAGCTACTAATAGCCTTACTTATATTTCAGTAAATTGCCTTTCTCCTTGCCGATTTGTTTTTTATTTGATATTATAAATGTTTAAATAGTAGATAAAGAACCATAAAATTTATGGAAAAAGAAAATCTAAAAGAAGATATTAAATCAAAATTAACTGCAAGAGAAGTAAAAAATCTGTATATTTTAAGAGGCATTAATCCACAAGATGGGGAAATAATAGAACTTTCTTTTTGTGCTTCAGATTATAAACATGCGACTAGTCTTGCAACAGAAGGAAGGTATTTGCTTAAACCAAAAGTTATTGAAGGAATTCAAGGAAAAAATTACTTAGAGAATAGACCCTATGGCATATTAAGGTAAGTATAACTATCACAAATTAGCAAATAATCCTACATCTCAATTTTTATACTTAAAAAAATTCATTCCAAGATAAGCTAAAACAACTAATCCTGTTGCAAGCATAAATCCTGCAGTATAAGGCCCCCAATATTGCAGATAAAATGCATATCCTATTATCGCGCTCCCGATAATGCCTATCACTATTCCTAAAAAAGTATTCTTAGTCATAATAGACTTTGCCCAAAATAAGAATCCAGACATGAATAAAGCAAAAACAACAGAATAAATTATCTCTTCAATTCCAAAATTAAAATTCTTGCCTTTCTCATCAGGCGATAAAGTCACCACTCTGCTAGTGCTTCCTAATTTATCTCCAGACTTAACAATGTTTAATGAAACATAGAATACTATTCCTATAATTAAAAATATCCCGAATAAAACAATTGCAGATAAATTAAAGAATTTATCATCTCCTCGCCTTTTTAAGTCATTTCTTTTCATCCGTATATCTAGGAATGCAGGTTTATAAAAATGTTTATAAACCCTCCTCAACCTAAATTTGAGTGAGTCAGATAGCTGATTACGGCATTATCCATTAAATTGGAAAGAACTGGAATGAGTTCTAATGCTGAGGAAGGTCCGGACATCCAAACTCCAAAGGAGTCTGAAAAAGCGACTTTCTGAAAAGGAAGCTGTCGTGAGGCAGAGCTCCAGAACAGAAACGATACCGCTCTCTCCGAGCAATGAACCTGCAGGAAGCAAAGAAGAGAGAGAAAGGATGAAACGACTGCCTTCGCCGATGCAAGAGCCCAAGCCGCTCGCTTAGACAGATGTCAGCACAAATCGTTCGCAATTAAGCGAGATTTGACAGAATCTGGCCTATTTCTGGCTCACATTTTTCTAAAAAAGTTTAAAAGCCCATTATATCTTATTTTCATATGGAGGCGTAGCTCAGTGGGAGAGCACACGATTATTTAACATAAGTTAAGATGATGTGAAACTGAAGTCTCAGGACTTCATCTCACTGAGAGTTGGAGCAATGAGTCAGTGCTCGTGGCGCCGGGGGTTCGATTCCCTCCGCCTCCATTTTTCAAATCAAAAAATTTATATAATTCTCTCACCTTATAAAAACATAAAAGAGGTGTCACCATGGCTAAAAAATCAAAGAAAGACAAGAAAAAGAAATATTATTACGACAAAAAGGAACAGAAAGGTTAGGTTAAGAATTTAGGATAAGCATTTTCTTTATTAAATCTATCCCTTATAGGAATGACCTTTCTTGATACAAGCCCGTTTAAGCTATATGGCATTCTTATCAGGCGAATATAACCTCTTGAAACCCAGCCATCTATGGGAAATCTTGAAAATTTTTTGTTAAGCTCTTCTCTCTCCTTTACGCTCAATAAAAAAGCGCTTTTATCAAAAACATGCAAATGAAATCCTCTTCCAGAATAAACAATTTTAATATCCCTAAATCTCTTTTCAAGCCTCGTCTTCATTTTCTTAGTCAACTCAAACGCTCTCTTTACGCACGAATCGCATAATTTCTCTCCCTTTAGACATTTGCATTTTATATTATCTGCATCAATATCAAATGCTAACTCCTGTTTTTCCCATTTGTTAAATTTTAGGCCATTTAAAACACTTAAAGGATTGTCATAAAAATTTCTATCATAATAAACATCTTCAGGAATATATTGTTTAATCTTTTTTTTCAATTCATTGAAGGGAAAGTACAACATTTTTCCCTTAAATTTCTTATTTACAATAATTCTAGTTTCAGTTCCTGCATCAAGCGCGCATAATTGCGGCAATTTCATATTATTGGAAGAAAACCATCTCTTAACCTTATTTATGTCAAATTCTTTTTCATAAAATTCTTTTCTCTCTTCTAATGTAGAAGCTCTGAATTCTCTTTTTTCCATATTGCAAATAGTCTCCAAAACTTTTAATATCTTTGCCAATCCTTACGATAACAACATTTATAAAATAAAGAGTGCTTTTACAAAAATGAAAAAAGAGGAATCGCAAATGAATGATAATAGCTTCGGTGTAGGGGGAGTAATTTTAGGCATTTTGAGCATAGTATTCTCTTCTATAACAGGCGTAATTCTTGGAGTAATAGGATTAATATTCAGCATGAAGCAGAACAAAATAGCGAGAAATAAATGGGCAAGGGCAGGCACAATATTAAGCATTGTCGGCATTATAATTGGCATAGTATTCTTTGTTTACGCCCTGAATTCTTTATTAAATAATTCAGATTTTCTTGCGCAATTTCAACAAATAGCAAATGCACAATAAAAATCTTAACAAAAAAGCAGCAGTAGAATTATCTATCGGAACAATTGTAATAATAGTCTTGGCAATGTCAATGCTTATTCTCGGCTTGGTTCTTGTTCGCTCAATTTTCACAGGAGCTACAGATAATGTTGATGAAATAAATGAGAAAGTAAAAGAAGAAATAAAGAATTTATTTGTCAGCGATGATGAAAGAGCAGTTTTGAAATTAACTGAAAGCACAGCAAAAGTAAAGCAGGGCGCAGAATTTGGAGTCGCTTTCGGCATAAGAAATACAGAAAGCGGCGTAGTAGGCTCTCAATTATTTAGATACGATACTATTCTTGACGACCCCAATATAAATAAGAATTGCGGAGTTTCAAAGGAAGTGGCAGAGCAATGGATTAAGTTCGGCTCAGGCTCTCTTTCAGTCCGTCCTGGAGATGTGGATGCAGAGCGCATTAAAATAGTCCTCCCAGAGGATACTCCTCTCTGCGAGACAAAATACAGAATAATAATTTATCGCCCGGACAAAGGCGAATCCCAAAGCAATCCCTATGAAGATTTAAGCTTCTTCCTGCAAATAGAGGCAAAGGGATTGTTTTAAATCAATTGATGCAATTAAATCAGCAGGAAAGACGAGGGTTAATGTTATTATTAAGTAATGACAAATAGAAAGATTTTAAATAGCCATAACCTATGTAAAATTATGGAAAGTGAATGCAACAAAAAATACTTTTTGAGAATACAAGGACAAGGAGAATTATGTTTAGCAAGAGGCAAATATCTTCCTCGTATTGGAGAGAAGATATATTTTTTTAACATGAGTGGGTCCGATAGAAAAGAAATATCTGAACCGTTAAAACACAATCAAACATATAAGGTATTAGATATCAAGCGTTTTATTTATAGAGTTACTGATAATGATATATTGGCGAGAGAGGGACCACTACTAACTCTCGAAGGAATAACAGAATAAATTCTCGAATCCTCAGAGACTGAACGCTCGACACAATTAATCTAATACCAAACAAATATATAATCTAATCAATTCTTTCATCAATGGGGATAGAATATTCTAAGCATTGGTTAAGAAAACACGAAAAGAAAAAGAAAGACATTACCAATGACGCAATAGAATATGCTCTTAAAAATTCAAGAGAAATGAAAGATAAGAATTGGGAAGATGCATCTAATGCAATCTCCAGAATCCCGCCATCAGGAAGAATACTTAAAGTCGTCTATAAAAAATTTAAAGGAAAGATATTTATAGTTACAGCATATTGGTTAGATTAAGATGAAAGCAAAAGAAATATGGTATGATGAAGAAGCAGATGTTCTCAATATCGAAATAAATGACAAAGAATATTGGAAAAGCATAGAATTGCCAAATGGAATAGTTATAGACATAGCAAAAGATGGCTCAATGACATCCATTGAGATATTGAATGCAAGCAAATTATTTTATGGTGATACTCATAAAGTTATTGAAAACGCAAAATCTGTTTCTGGAGACTAAAAAGGATTGTTTTAAAAACCTCATTTTCTCATGTTTTTTATGGAATTCAAAGATTATCAGAAGTATAGGTGGTTTTACACATCGTCTAAGAAATTAGTAGTAGGCGGAAAAAACGCCGAGCAAAATGAAGAATTAATAAAAAAAATGCAAGCAATAAAACAAGACAGAATAATAATGCATACTCAAATGCCAGGAAGCCCGTTTTCCGTTATTTTAGCAGATATAAAAAAAGTAACAAATAATGACATTAAAGAAACAGCAATTTTTACAGCTTCGTTTAGCAGGGCTTGGAGAGAAAGAAGCAAGCAGGCAAATATAGATATTTTCAAGCTTTCTCAATTATATAAATCAGATGCAATGAAGCAAGGCACTTTCGGAGTAAAAGGTGAAATAAAAAGAATCTCTATTCCTTTAGAATTAGCTCTAATAAAGCAAAAGTCTAAATTAAGAGCAGTGCCATTAAGCTCAGTTAAATCAAAAAATATATTATTAAAAATAACTCCAGGAGAAAAAGACAAGCTACAAATGCTTCCTGAACTGCAAAAATCATTGCCAAAATATAGCAAAGAAGAAATATTAGCAGCGCTTCCTTCGGGAGGCATAAAAATCAAAAAATGAGCTTCGAAGGGAAATTCCAAATAGGCAAGAACGGCATGACACAGGGCATCATAGGCTCTATAAATTCTATTCTTAAAACCCATACTCAAGTAAGAATATCAGTGCTAAAATCAGCAAATAGAGATAAAAATAAAGTAAAAGAAATGGCAGATGAAATAGCAAGCAAGACGAATTACCCATGCAGTTACAAAATAATAGGCTTTACAATAATCTTAAGAAAGCAATCTAAAAAGATAAAATAAAGATAGCATATGAATTAGAGTTAACTATCTAATAGTAACAAATAGAAACATTTAAATACTCAAATCAATGAGAAAATTCATGACAGAAATGGATATGCGACCAAGCATTGAAAGAGGATTTACAAAAATTAATGTTCCTTATTTAGATGAAACTCTATCATTTGCTCATCCATATACCGGACCAAATGATTACAGAAGTGTTGCAAAAGATATTCTAAAGAACAAAACACCAAAAATGTCTCTTCCAAATAGAGAGCAAACATCTTATTTGCTTTATGCTGTTTACTGCGGTCCAGAAGATTTTCAGGGCGAAGATGAATGTGTTGAATTAAGAGATGAAATAATGAAGCCAACATATCTTTGGATTTTCCAAAGAAATTTATGGATTCCTGAAAATATAAGAACAAAGTATGGCGCAGGCGTTTTTGTTGTTTATGACGAAGAAGGAGTTGGAACAAGCGAAGAATTAGACATTGGAAAATTAGAAAAAGTATTAAAAGGCGGAAAAGTATTGAAAAATGGAATAAGATTCAGTGAAGATGAAAAAGTAGGCTTTGCACCAAGAAATACATACAAAGAAGGAGGAATGAGCGCAGAAGATTTTGCAAATGATGGATTTATAATAGTAAGTAATAAAGAACAAGGTGCTAAAAATCTAGCAGAAGTTTCTCAATCAAAATATTTCAAATATAAAAAACTAAGATCATGGATTTTAAATCCAAGTGATGAACCTATTCAAACAGTTTCCACTGTTGGCGACGACTGGGGCGACGACTGGCTTGACTTCGTTGGCTGCTGTGTTGGCGGGAGGGGCGGTTATGCTTCGGGGGTATTAGAATAGTGGCGAAGCCACTCAAAAAATTTTAGAAGAATTTATTAACTATTAATCTTATTCTTCTTAGTCTTAGTGAGGCAATGCCTATGAGCTAGGGCTACACGCCAATTTACTAGTGCATTATTTTATTTATTTTATGCCATGAAATACAGAAATTCCTTACGAGGAATTTCAGTGAAGCTGAAAAGCCCAATAGGTAACAAGATTTATAACCTTCAACTTTTATTTTGTAAAGTTGAATGGATTAAAGATTTCTAAGGGAAATCTTTATAAGCCTTATTTCTCACCCTCATTAATAACTAAAATGACAGACATAAGAGCAATAGAATCTGGGAAGTATAATAATTATCTAGCAGATGCCTTAAAGAAAATTCCCGAGTTTAATAAGCCAGAATGGATAGATTTTGTAAAAAGCTCTGCGCATAAAGCCCGCCCAATAGCAGAAGCTGATTTCTGGCATAAGAGAGCCGCAAGTATCTTAAGGCAGATTTACATAAGGGGAATTGTAGGAACTGGGAGATTAAGAACAAGATATGGCGGAAGAAAAGACAGAGGCATGCAGCCTCCTGAGTTTAGAAAATCAGGCGGGAAAATTATCAGGACTATTTTGCAGCAGGCGGAAAAAGCAGGTTTAATTGAAAAATCAAAGGAAAAAAAAGCAGGCAGAAAATTAACAGAAAAAGGTAAGGCTTTCTTGGAAGGAGTTGTACAATGAGACAAAATATGCGTTATTGCGAAATAGCCGAAATAAATAAAAAATTTGCTATTACATTATTAGCGGCTAGACATTGTTTTTATTATTCTAAACGCCTTAAGGCATTTATGCGAATTAGCTGGTTAGATGAAGAAAAAGAATTATTCCAGGTTGAAATATGTCCTACAAATAAGATGAGACAGGCTGTAAATTATCATAGTGGCATTGCAGGATTAATAAAAGGCAGAAAATACTTTTTATGGCAAGAGACGCCAGAACTAGAAGAGAATGTATCATCTAGTCTTTATACACCTTATAAAACTTTTTTAGATTATGAAGTATTAACTGTTAATGGAAATGGAGAATTAATACAATGACGCATTATTATCCAAAAAAAATTCATTTAGGTGTTGCAAACAGGCAGACAAAATGGGCTCCATTTTGGGCAGTCATAAGAAAATACGGCTTGCGTAAACGAGTCCATCCATCGCAAATCACAAAGCACAGAAGGCACTGGCGCAGGACAAAATTAAAGATTAAGCCGCGAAGGCAGAAAAAACAGCATTTAGGTTAAAATGGCAGATAATATCATAGAAAAAGAATACATAATCCCTCTAAGAAGGGAATGGCTCAAAGTTCCGCAATACGAAAGAACAGGAAGAGCTATAAAAGCTATAAAGAAATTTATAGCAAAGCACATGAAAATTCCAGATAGGGATGTTAAGAAAGTGAAGCTTGATGTATTCTTCAATAACGAAATCTGGTTCAGAGGGAGAAAAAATCCCCCTTCAAAAATTAAACTAAAGGCAATAAAAGAGAAAGATATAGTAAGATTAGACTTTGTAGAAATCCCAGAGCATGTAAAATTCATAAAGCAAAAATTAGAAAAAAGAAACAAAGAAGCAGATAAAAAGCCAGAAGAAAAAAAAGAGGAAATTAAAAAACCTGAAGAAAAAACTTTGATAGAAAAGACCGAAGAGCAAAAAATAGACGAAAAAGAAAAGGAGCAGGCAGTTGCAGAGCAGCGCTCAAAAGAAAACGAACTACAGGCAAAAGCCCAGAAGCATCTAACTAAAAAGAAAGAAACAAGCTATCATAGAATGGCATTGAAAAAATAATTTCACGCTATAATAAACATTATATATTTCTATTTTTTACGATAGCTATGAGAAGAAGATTAAAAACAATCTGCGCATTGGCGCTTTCTTCGTCGTTGTTTTCAGGCTGCGGAAATTTATACAAAACATTAGTTTGCGGTAATGATAAGGATGCGAGAGCATTGTACGATAATGGCTATGATCCAATTCATGTTTATTTCTGCGGTCCAAAAAGCCTTCACGATCTTTTTTCTAATTTTGGAGAATGTGTTGACAAAGAAGATATAAGCAAAGAGATTTTGAGACATCGAGGTTATTCTTGCCATATTGGAATGGCTATTGCAATGATGTTTAATGCAGAAGCAATGGACATTACTTTCCCAGATGAAATACGAGAGGTATTAAGAAGGCATGGCTATGATTTTAATATAATAACGGGAAATAGGATAGAAATGCTTGACTATCTTAATAAGATGTGCTTACTCAAAGAAAAAGGCATTGTCAGATTAAAAGCTCCAAAGGGCTTGTCACAGCATTGGGAGAAATTTCCTACAGAGCATCTTTTTTCAACTTTCGGAGATAAAAGTATTATTGTTGAAATTTATAACGTGAGAAAATAATTTAGGCAATTATTAAATACCTATATTATAAGAATAATGCTATGTATTCTCAACTAAAAAAAGAAATTGAAAAAAATGCAGATATAAAAAGGGCAAAAATTCTTAAAAACTTTTTTAAAACAGGACAAGGGCAATATGCCGAAGGCGATATATTCTTAGGTTTATCAGTTCCGGAAACAAGGAAAATAGCAAAGAAATTTTCCAATTTATCTTTTAAAGACATAGAAATGCTTTTAGAATCTAAAATACATGAAGAGAGACTGTGCGCTTTGTTAATTTTAGTCAATAATTATCAGGAAAATGTTGAAAAAAGAAAGGAAATATTTAACTTTTATCTGAATAATATAAAGAAAATTAATAATTGGGATTTAGTTGATTTATCAGCTGATAAAATAATAGGAAATTATCTATCGGACAAACCCAAAAATATCTTGTATAAATTAGCAAACTCCAATAATTTATGGGAGAGAAGAATATCAATAATTTCTACTTTCCATTTAATAAAGAATAATCAATTCAATGACGCATTAGGTATATCAGAAATTTTATTGCAAGACAAGCATGATTTAATTCATAAGGCAGTTGGCTGGATGCTAAGAGAAATTGGCAAGAGAAATCAAAAAATAGAAGAAGAATTTTTAAAAGTGCATTATAAAAATATGCCAAGGACAATGCTGCGCTATGCGATAGAAAAATTCCCAGAAGGTAAAAGACAGCTTTATTTGAGAGGATTAATATGAAAGTCAGAAATCCTTAAAAAGATACAAAATCTAAAAGTTTAAATAGGTGTATGCACATATTTACACATGGTTAACATAACATTGGCAATATCCGAGGACTTAAAGGAAGAATTGCAAGAGCATAAGGAAGTGAATTGGAGTGCTGTAATAAGAAAAGCTCTTCAAGAACACCTTAGAAAAATACGAATAGCCGAAGCTATAGCAAGTAAAAGCAAGCTTACAGAGAAAGACGCTGAAGAAATTGCCAGAAAGATAAAAAGAGAGATGGCCAAAAATCATGACTTACTATGATGATTTTTATCGTAGACGTCAATGTGGTGATATCTGCTTTAATGAAAAAAGGGAAAAGTAGAGAATTATTAATTGATTCACCTTTTATGCTCTATTCTCCTGAAACTCTAATTAGTTCTATAAGAAAATATGAAGGTTTGATTCTTGAAAAATCTGGATTATCTAAAGAAGATTTTGAAACTTTATTGAGTTTAATTATAGAACATATTGAAATTATAGAAAAAGAAGAATATGAAAAGCATCTAGAAGAAGCTGATAAACTCATTGGACATATTGATAAAGAAGATGTTCCCTATATTGCTTTAGCATCGTCAAGAGTAAATGATGGAATTTGGAGTGATGATAGACATTTTCAACAGCAGAAGAAAATCAAAATCTGGAAAACAGAAGATATAATAAAGGCGATGGGAAAATTAAACTAACTCAAACAAAAAATATAACCCAAGAATGATATAGACATGGAATTAAATAACAGCTCTAAAAAGTCAATTAAGGAATTATTGAAATTCTCAATAATAAACCTAGACAAGCCATCAGGCCCAACATCTTTCCTGATTTCAAATTTTATAAGAAAATCATTAAATATTAATAAAACATCTCATTTTGGCACTCTTGATCCGCAAGTTTCTGGAGTCTTGCCCGTAGCGCTTAGCAGAGCCTGTCGTTTAAACGAATATTTTATGCATAAAGATAAAACATACATCGGAATAATGCGTCTGCATTCAAGCGTAAGCGACGAAATGTTGAAAAAGGAAATTAAAAATTTTATTGGAAAAATAAAACAACTTCCCCCGGTAAGATCCCGCGTAAAAAGGGCAGAACGAGTAAGAGAAATAAAAACCTTTAAGATACTAGAAAGAGATAGCAAAGATATTTTATTTGAAGCGCAAGTTGAGGCAGGCACATACATAAGAAAATTAATCCACGACTTAGGAGAAAAAATAGGCGGGGCCCACATGCTTGAATTAAGAAGAATAAAAGCATCTATCTTTTCAGAAAAAAATTCAATAAATCTCTATGATTTTGAATCAGCAGTTGAAGAATATAAAAAAGGAAATGATGAAAAATTAAGAAATATTCTAATTCCAGCTGAAAAAGCAATACAACAAGCCCTTCCTATAATTCAAGTTAAATCATCTTCATTAAAGCAATTGCTGACAGGCAAGCCTTTAATGAAATCAGACATTCTAAATAGTCTACCTCAAGAAAATATATTCGCAGTATTCAACAAAGATAAATTCCTAGCAATTATGAAAAAATCAGACGAAAAAGACATTATTGCCCGCCCGGAATTTGTTCTCAATTAGGCTTTTTCTTCCTTTTTGAGAAATTTATAATAAAATTCTTTAATCTCTCTCTAAATATGTAAACAATAAGAGAAATTATTATCATAGCAATAGACAATGAAATGACTAAAATCAGATTTTTTGCGTACAATCCGCTTCCTATTAAATTAAAAACAAGATATTTGGGAAATCTCCCGACAGCATTAATAATCATCAAATTTTTAATTTTTATATTTGTCAATCCAGCAAGATAGCAGAGTATGTCGTCAGGAAATATCGGTATTAAGAGAAACACTAATAATGTAATCGCGCCCTTATTTGAAAAGATATAATCAAATTTCTTTAATCTCTCCTTAGACACAATTTTCTCAATAAAAGGTCTTCCATATTTTCTAGACGCGGCAAATATAATGTAAGAACCAATTAAAAGTCCAATCATAGTATAAAAAGTCCCTAAAAAGACGCCGTATAAATAGCCTCCTGCAAGTCCTGCTATCTGCCCGGGAATTGGCGGAATTATAACTTGTATTACGGCAAACAAAATAAAAATAATAGATGAAAATATCCCAAATCTTAAAATAAACTCTCTTAATTCATTGATATTTGTACTTAATCTTATAATAGGCTCCCAATATACAATTAATAATACTATTAATGCAATAAAGAAAATTGTTTCTATCAACTCTTTTCTTTCAAATTTCATACATAATGCAAGGCAAATCTCTTTTTAATCCTTAGCTATAACAAGGCAATCTTTATAATATCTTTTTCCATAAATTCTCTCATGAGAGAATTTATCTATTACTCAAGAACTGCTCCTACGTCTGGCAATTTTTCTCTTGACAACTTGCAGAGAGCAGGGAGAATTGACATAGCAATTCATGTAATCATAGCGATCTTTTTTTTAAGCCATAAAATACGTCCAGATGCAAAATTGCACTTAATATTTGCAGGCCCTCCAGATCCTTCAAAGCATATTGAAATGTATCCTGTTTTGGAAGGAGAAACAGGCATGGATAAAATATATCTAGCAAAAAAAGATGTGTCATCTACATTAAAAAAAATCCTATACAAATATAAAAAAGATGAAAAACGGGAAGTATTCCCAGGGTATTGGATAGAGAAGAAAGGGTTTTTGGAATTAGTAAATGAACTTAATGAAAAAAATAGGAACCTTTACATCCTAGATCCAAAAGGAGAAGACATAAGAAAAGCAGTAATAAAAGAAAATCCTATTTTTATTCTTGGAGATCATAAAGGCCTTCCTCAAAAAGAATTAAAAAGGCTGAAAAAAATCTGTACGCCCATCACGCTCGGAAAAAAAGTCTATTTCGCGTCTCAAGCTGTTGCAATTGTGAACAATGAATTAGACAGAAGAGAAGAAGCAGGGATGCTATAATCTATTATAGCAATAATTATAAACCATCTTTTTGTAATCTTAGCCATGGTAAAAGGAGCGTCAATAAAGCTTATATCATATACAGA
Organism: Candidatus Woesearchaeota archaeon; assembly: GCA_964547875.1. Taxonomy (GTDB): domain Archaea; phylum Nanobdellota; class Nanobdellia; order Pacearchaeales; family GW2011-AR1; genus JAUSIK01. The sequence goes on along the minus strand of CAZJPE010000002.1, from coordinate 158,212 downwards.
ATCTGTTCCTAAATTGCTCAATTATCTTAAGGTAAATAACGAGCTGAAAAAATACGATAAAATAATTCTTAAGCCAGCGATTAAAAACGGAGAGCTTTACACACCAGTAGGATTTGTAGAATCCGTCTTAAAATACTGCTTGGAAAATAAAAATCCAGTTGCAGAAGTCTCAATCGCAGAAGGCGTAGATGGCTTTGACACAATAGAGCTATTCCAATCCATTGGCTATAAAGCGCTTGCTGAAAAATATTCAATCGGTTTAATTGATTTAAATGATACAGAAATAGAAGAACTAGCAAATAAAGAATTTCTAAAATTTGAATCAATAAAATACCCCAAAATACTACTTGAAAGCTGCGTAATCTCCATTCCATTTCTAAGAGAGGACGAAGAAACAGAAATCTCAGACTCTTTAACAAACATGCTTGGCGCATATCCTTCAAAGTATTATGCAGGCTTTTTTTCTCTAAAAAAGAATAAAATTAAAAAATGGCCTATAAAATACTCAATCCACGATATTTTAAAATGCAAAATGCCTAATTTTGCCGTAATAGACGCCTCATCCCAAGGCCAGATTTTAGCCGGCCTCCCTTTAGAAATAGAAAAGCAGGCTGCAAAACTCCTTAATAAAGAATGGAGATCAATATCTCATTTAAAGCTCCTGAACGAATCTTTCTCTAGAATAGATAAAAAAGAAAAAAATGAAATTAAGTAAAATATATTAACTCTCCTTTATTTAATTTTCCATGAAAAAGTCAACAAGGCTCTTTATCACAGGCTCTGTGCAGGGAATTTTTTTCAGGCAATTTATAAAAGAGCATGCAGACAAGAATAATGTAAAAGGCTATATAAGAAATCTTGAAGATGGCAGAGTAGAAGTATTCCTAGAAGGCTCAAATGATAATGTAGAAAGCATGATGAAAGTATGCAAACAAGGCCCAAAGCACGCGCATATCCGCAATATAGAAGAAAAGCCAGAAACATTCCAAGACTTCAAGGATTTCAAGATTTTGAGGTTTTAATCTATTTTACAAATTCAACTTTGTCAAAATTCTTAAACGCATCATCTCCTGTCACAAAAATAAGATTGTTTTTCTTTGACAAGATATATCCTAAACAATCTGCATAAGATAATTTCAGCTTCTTATTAGCAAATCTTAATTTAGATGCCTCTACGGCAATTTCTTTATTTATATCCAGGAGACTTATATTTAAGCTCTGAATTGCTTTATCCGCTTCTGCTTCTCCAGCATGCTCTATCAAAAAATAATGCACTTCTGCGATATTCAATGCATCTGTGATAACTGGCAATTCTTTAAATTTCTGATAATTTTGATTATTCTTAATAATTTCAATGATTGCATAAGAATCAAAAAAATAATGCATTTTTCATTGAGCCCAAAATGCTTTATCTACCTCTTTAAGTGCTTTTTTTGTATCAACGTCTTGTAATTTCTTTACTAAGTTTAATTTTCTGCCTATTTCCATCAAATCTGCAACACTAGTCCTTTTTTTAGTTCTTATATCTACAATCAAGTCAGTCCCTTCGTCAATATTCTCCTTTTCTACTATTTTCTTAGGGAGAATTATTCCAATTGAATTTCCCCATTTCTTGGCCTTAACGTCTATCTGTTCCATAAGTTATACCTGTATAACTTATTTATAAATCTTTTGATAGACGACACTAACTATCAAGTAGTTACAATGGAAACATTTAAATACTCTCGCCATTTTGAAAAATCATGGAAAAACACTATGTTCCGAATACCCAAAGAGCAATTACAAGACTGAATGTAGCTGAAGATATAGCATTTGCTCATCCATACACAGATAAAAACGATTATAGAAGTCTTGCAAAAGAAATATTAAATAATAAAACAGCAAAAATGTCTCTTCCCAATGGAGAACAAACGTCATTTTTACTTAAGGCAAGCTATTGTGGTCCAGAAGACTTTCAAGCTCAGCCAGAAGCGATAGAGTTAAGAGACGAAATAATGAAGCCGAGATATCTTTGGCTTTTCCAAAGAAACTCATGGGTTCCTGAAAAATATCATTCTGCTCATGGTGTTTTCGTAATTTACGATGAAAACGGAGTTGGAACAAGCGAAGAATTAGACATAGGAGAACTAGAAAGAGCACTAAAAGGCGGAAGAAAATTAAATAACGGAATAAGATTTAGCGAAGATGAAAAAATAGGATTTGCGCCAAGAAATACTTATAAGGAAGGAGAAATGAGCGCAGAAAAATTCGCAAATGATGGATTTATTATTGTCAGCAACAAAGAACAAGGAGCAAGAAATTTAGCAGAAGTTTCTCAATCAAAATATTTCCGAAATAAAGTTCCAAGATCATGGATTGTAAATCCTAATAAAGAAACTATTCAGACAGTTTCCGCGGTTGGCGGCAGGATTTGGGACGACTACGGGCTTGTCTTCTATGGCGGCTGCCATGATGACGGCAGGGTCGGTTGTGCTTCTGGGGTATTAGTTAGTGGCGAAGCCACGCGCAAAAATTTTTAGAATGATTTATTAACTATTAATTCTATTTATTCTTGTCTTAGCGAGGAGCTAGGGCTACACGTTAATTTACTAGCGCATTATTTTATTTATTTTATGCCATAAAATACAGAAATTCCTCACGAGGAATTTCAGTGAAGCTGAAAAGCCCAATTGGTAAATTAGCTACATAACTGGGCCGCGGTTGGCGACAACAGGAATTGGAACGACAACAGGCTTAACTTCAATGGCAACTACCACGATGACAACAGGAACGGTTGCGCGTCTGAAATAGCTCTAACTCCTAAGACCTTTTTATTAATATGGAAAATAATAATTTTTATCCTGAAATTTATAATTTAAGCAACTTAATTTTAGCGTGGAGAAGAGCAAGAAAAGGAAAGACGAAGAAAGTATATGTTTTGGAATTTGAACAAGACACTATCAAGAATCTTATTAACTTGCATGAAGAATTGAAAAATCAGACATATAATCCAAGACCATTAAAGACTTTTATTTTACGAGACCCCAAAACTCGCAAAATAAGTAAATCAGAATTCAGAGATAGAATTGTGCATCATGCCCTAATTAAAAGAATAGAACAAATCTTTGATAAAATGTTTATCTATGATTCTTGCGCAAATAGAGTAGGAAAGGGAACTTTATTTGCCCTCAAGAGATTTGATTTACTCAAGAAAAGAGTCACAAATAATTTAAAATCAGAAGCATTTTGTCTAAAAGCAGACATCAAACATTATTTTCAAGAAATTAATCATGAAATTCTTCTATCTATTATAAAGAAAAAAATAGCAGATAAATCTATTTTGGGACTCATAGAAAAAATTGTTGCGAACTTTGAAATGCAGAGAGAGAGCGCGCGCTATCTAAAGGTATGCCTTTAGGCAATTTAACATCTCAATTTTTCGCAAATGTTTATCTAAATGAATTAGATTATTTTGTAAAGCATAAATTAAAAGCAAAATATTACATAAGGTATGTAGACGATTTTGTTATCTTACATTCCTCAAAAGAGCAATTAGAAATTTGGATGGATGAAATCAGTAATTTTCTTAGAGAGAAATTAAAATTAGCATTGCATCCAGATAAGTCCAAGATAATTCCATTATCAAGAGGCGTTGATTTTGTTGGATTTAGAAATTTTTATTATTTCAAGCTTTTAAGAAAAAGAAACATTAGGAAAATGACTAAAAAAGTTGAATTATACAAAAGCGGAACAACAAGCCACGAAAAACTTCTTGAAAGTTTTCAAGGCTGGCAAGCCTACGCAAAATGGGCAAATACGTTCAAGTTAAGAAAAGAAATTGTCAAAAGAATATATAAAAGATAATTCAATAATTATTTAAATCACCCTTTGTTATTTTTTGAATGTCAAGGCAAAAGCAAATAATAAACGAAAGAATGCGAAAGCTCAAGGAATTGAAATCTAAGGGCATCAACCCCTATCCTAATAAATACGAAGTTAAACATCATGTTTCAGATTTGCAGAAGAAATATCTTTCGTTAAAGCCAGAAGAGCATACAAAAGACAAAGTGAAAATCGCAGGGCGTTTAATGAATTCCCGTGAATTGGGAAAAATACTATTCAGCACAATTCAAGATAGCTCTGGAAAAATACAGCTTGTCTTTCAGGATGAAAAAACTCCTAAAAAAACCCTTGATTTTTATAAAAAATTCATTGACATAGGCGATTTCATAGGCATTGAAGGAACAATCTTCAGGACAAAAAGGGGCGAGTTATCTGTTTTAGTTGAAGCTCTAACTTTGCTTGCTAAATCACTGCTTCCACTGCCTGAAAAATGGCACGGCCTGCAGGATAAAGAAGAGAGATACAGGAAGCGCTATCTGGACTTAATTATAAATCCTCAAGTTAGGGACACATTTGAAAAAAAAGCTAAAATAATAGATACGATAAGGTCTTTTCTTAAAAGCAGGAATTTTCTGGAAATAGAAACTCCGGCGCTGCAGCCAGTTTATGGCGGAGCTTCTGCAGCTCCATTCAAGACGCATCTAAACGCCCTGGACATAGGCTTATTTCTTTCCATCTCCCCCGAGTTATATCTAAAAAGGCTTATTGTCGGAGGCTATGAAAAAGTATTCACAATATCAAAGAATTTTAGAAATGAAGGCATAGACAGGCAGCACAACCCAGAATTCACTATGATGGAATATTATGTTGCTTATGAAAATTATGAATATCATATAAAATTTACAGAGGATTTATTCAATCTTCTAAAAAGGGAATTAAAAATGCAGGACGAAATAGAATATCAGGGGAAAAAAATAAATCTGAAAACACCATTTAAAATAATAAAATTCCGAGATATTTTACTTAATGAAACAAAAATAGACATAGATAAGTCAAATAATTTTGAAAAATTGAAAAAAGAGATAGAAAGCAAGAAAATAATTAATATTGATATTAAAGGCTGCAAGCATTATGGCGCTTTACTTGACGAGTTATATAGAAGGGCAATAAGACCTAAAATTATTAATCCAACTTTCCTTTCACACTATCCTGTTGAAATGATTGCGCTTGCAAAAAGAAATGAAGATGACAAGACAAAAATAAATACAATTCAGTTAATTATAGACGGCGCAGAAATAGTAAAAGCATATGATGAGCTTAATGATCCTCTTGATCAGGAAGAAAGGCTAAAAGAGCAGGCATCACTTCTTAAAAAAGGAGACGAAGAAGCCATGCCAATGGATGATGATTTTTTAGAAGCATTAAAATATGGAATGCCCCCTACAGCAGGATATGGCTTGGGGATAGACAGGCTTACAATCTTATTAACTAACTCTCCTTCAATACGCGATGTAATACCTTTTCCTTTCATGAAGCCAATCAAGGAGGAAAAGTGAAAGATAAAGAGCTTATAATAAAAAGCAGGATAAAATCAGCAGTCCCAGACATGAGCGTTGCGGCAGAAGTCGCAGACGCGCTGAACAAAAAAGTTTTTGAAATTTTAGAAGACGCTGCAAAAAGGGCAAAATTAAACGGCCGGCGCACTTTGCAGGCAAGGGACCTGTAACTCATTTAGTTAAATCTAAAAATTCAGAACTAGTTAAAATATCTATTCCTAAATATTTTTTTAAATTTAATAAATGGTGGTCTCCTGTGATTATATAATCAGCTTTGCCTTCTATGGCAGATTCTAAGATAATATTATCATCAGGGTCTTCTTTTATAACTTTTAAATTTCCAGAAATATCTATAATATCAGCAATGCTATAAATAATTCCAATAAATCTTAATTTTTGTTCTTCTATAAAATTAATTTAGGATAATCCAAGGCTCTTCTCAATTCTTCTAATTGCTGTTTTGAGATGATTAATTCAAATTTTTCATTTAAAAACTCTCTAAAAAGTTCTTTTTCTTTTCCTTCCCAGCCGAAAGCAGATATAAGGATATTTGTATCTATAATCGCTTTCTTCTCGCCCATTTAACAGCCTCTTCTACATCTTTCTTAGTTACTTCTTCTTTTTTAAACCGTTCCTCTATTTCCTTAGATAGCTTTTCAAACTCAATTTTAACGTTAGGAATCTTTATCCTTTTAAACAACACGCCTTCTTTTACAGCGAATGGAATGAATCTATCCCCTTCTTTAAATCCTTCTTTCTCTCTCATTTCCTGAGGCACCACTAATTGCCCTTTCAAGCTCATTTTAACTAATTCATTTCCCATTTTTAGTTTATAGATAACTTATATATAGTTCAATAGTTAAACTATTCAACTATTTAAACTTTACTAGTAGTCTGTTTGTAAAATATGATAAAAGCACTAGCAAATCTTGAAGGATTAGAAAGAATATTATAAAAAAGATATATAAATCCAACCTATTCATATCTTAAATGCCGAACAATAAAGCAAAAGGCTCAAGAATAGAAAGAGAACTTATTGACTTATTTACGAAAAATAGCTGGCGTGCAGTAAGAGTCGCAGGTTCTGGTGTGGGAGAAGACTCCCCATGCGACCTCTTGGCTGCAAAATTAGGGAAAAAGGGATTTGCCATAGAAGTAAAATCAACTAAAAAATCATCAATTTACATAACAAAACAGCAGGTAGAAGATTTCATATTATTCTCAAATCTAATAGGCTTGAAGCCAACAATAGCATTAAGATTTAATTATGAGGGCTGGCTTTTCTTAGAACCAAAGCATCTTAAGGATACGGGAAAATATTTTGCAGTCTCGTTGGAAACAGCAAAAGAAAATGGCAAGAGATTCTCGCAATTCTTTGAATAAAGATCATTTTATCTTTATCTTTGCAATAACGGGCTTATGATCCGATACATCATTATCAACACACTCAACTTCTTCCATCTCAAATTTGTCTTTGTGAGACATTATATAATCTAAGGTTATTGGAACTTTATCATGAGAGAATTCTGTCGGCATAAAAGATTTATATGGTTTAATTAAGTAAGAAATTTGATATTCTTTTTCTGCAGCTTCTTTTAAATCTTCAGTCACTTTCATATTAAAATCTCCAGCAATAATTGGTTTTATTTCATTTTTCTTGCACCATCTTAAAGTTTGTTTCAAGTGCTCTTTTGAACCAGGATTAGTATTTTCAAAATGAACATTAATTAAATTAATATTCTCTTTATGAGTTTTTATGACAACATGCATAAAACCAAATTTTTGGGTTTTTTCAACTGGAGGCAATATAACAATCTCTGAATGTTCTATAGGATACTTTGATAATATCCCCAAACCATAATACATAATCCAATCAATTTGCTTTCCATGCCATTTTTCCATTTCCATAAGTTTTTCAAATACAAAACTAGGATATTGAATTTCTTTATTTATCTCTTCAACTTGATTTTTCCATTTATCTTTTAATCTATCATCATATGCTGCTTCTTGCAAAAAGACAATGTCCGCATTTTGCTTCTTTAGAAAATTAATTAATTTCTTCTTTCTTTTCTCCCATTCATAATACCTCCATATATTCGCGGTTAATATTTTCAGTTTCATTATAAAAATAAATCTACTTCTTCCCAAGTTCAGCAGCCCTGACCACAATGCTGCAATCATTCGGAGATGGCTGGTTTCCATACAAATCACGGCATTTAATATAATACACTCTGTTTTCCTGCCATTCTGCAAAATGATTCATCTTTATCAAAGGATTGCTGTAAAGCAAAGGCAGTCCTTCGTCAAAAACATAATTGCACGAATTTAAAGAATAAACGCATTCCGCATCCTCATTAGTTACTATCTTCAAGCCCTCTTCTCTATATGCTCTTGTTACAATTGGCGCATTTTTATCAATAACTACGCTGAATTCTGCATTATCCTCTGCACTATTTCCTCCTGCATCAATGCATCTAAAGAAGTATTCATAATCTCCTGCTATCAAATCCAAACTCTGCTTATGCTCAAAGCTATTTGTCTCAAACATAGCAATATAACTATCTTGCTCTCCTGTATTTGAGAAATAGCATATTGCCTTGCCTTCTTCAGCACCATCGTCAGTTATTACGCGCAGCTCAACGCTCACGCTGTCTGTGCTTCCAAATATAGTGCCATTAGGCCCGACATTTAAAATGTTCAATGGCTGGCTTCCTCTCAATGTTAATTCATAGCTCTGAACCATTACATTCCTCTCGCTATCTGTTTTATCAGGCCCATCCTTGCATCTAAAGTAGAATTTATTTTCTTCATTGTTCTTTATTCCTGTTAGATTCCCCCTGCACACATAGTTCAAATCAGCATTAATCTGAAATGCCTCTGTGTCGCAAGCCATGTCATTTTCCATATCATCATAATTCTTGCTCTGCCTACTCCATTTGCATTCAGCAGGCTCATTTACATAAACTTCTATTGGCGTGGAATCTGCGTTAAATCTCACGAATCCATTTTGAACTATGCTTGTTCCTTCAATAATTGGCGGAGTTGTGTCTGGCGAAGGATCAACACAGAAATTAAACACAAATGCGTCAACATTCTCATTTCCATTTGCGTCTCTGCAGCGGGCAAACAAGCTGAATGTTCCATCGTTCTTTAATTCAGGAGCCAATTCTCCAACTGTCCCACTATCAGGCCCTGGAAGTTTCATCTTCTGCGTGTGATTATATCCATAATAATTAGTTCCTCCAAAGAAGAATTTCATTTCATCAAGAGTTTTTGTAAGAGTATAATCAATCTTGCATTGCGCAGGCTCGTTAGTCACAATGCCAAATTCCAAAGGCGTGAATGCATCTAAGCAATCAGAACTTCCTTTGACAACTTTAACTCCCCTATTAGGCGGCCTTATCGTGCTGTCAGGCACATAATTCAATCCTTTAGTTAGCACATCTTTCCATGTTTCAATAGTCGGCGAAGTAACATCTTTAGGATTCACCCATGCGCATTTCTCTTCCAAAGTTCCAGGATTTAATATTTGGCATGCCTGTCCCAATGAACGGCATCTATATTCAGAACAAGGCCTGAATGGATCTTTGTTGCATTCCTCGCATTTCGCTCCTCCGAGAGGAGGCTCAAATGGCAGGCATTGGAATTTAACGAGTTTTTTCTTTTCTTTGGAATACAAAGCAATAAAGATCCCGATAGCAATAACTCCTCCAATTAAAGTCCCAGTTAATGGTCCATACCATGGTTGGGCAAGTATTCTTCCTCCACTTCCAACAACTCCTTGAGTTTGTGCCCCAAACAATCCATATAACGCCTTTCCTCCAATTATCCCGGCAGCAGCAGAAACGCTTAAGGTATTAATAAGCTCCTCATCAGCCCCTGCCAATCTTCCAACAGTTTGTATCACTCCAATAACAGCTATGCTCCATACAAGCCCCTGAAGTAGATTGCCGTAGAAGAAGTTTGTAGTAGTAAATAACCCGAAAGGCGCCTCATAACTATAAGCTTCAACAGGCGCGTCTAGATTTCCCCCCAAAGCTTTTAATTCCTCTAATCGAGCTTGATCTAGTTTAATTTCTCCCGTAGATGTCTTGGCATAAAATGTGTCACCTTTCTTTATTACCTCTGAGAAAGCCTTTCCTTTAATTTCATATGTTTGTGGCTGTTTAAATGTTAATATTTGTTGAACTTGCTTTATTGAGTCAGTTTGTATAGGGGTAATTGCTCTAGATAAAGCCTCCTCATAACTTATTCCTCTAGCATTTGCAAAATCAGCAATTTTAGGGTCTTGCGCGCTTGCCAAGTTATCAGACAAAATAAAAGAAGTCGCGAAACTGGTAAGTATTAATAATATTATTTGGCTAAATACCAAGTTAATAACTAATTTATCTCTCCTCTTTTGCTGCATATATTAATTAGAGAGTTAGTATTTATAAAGATTCTTAGAAATTTATTTACTTATAAACATTTGTGGAAAGTTAGTTTTCACATTCAAATTCTAATTTAGCGTAAGAATTTCCCTCTCCTGGAAAATTCTCATATGCCTTAAATTTCGAATAGAAGATTGCAGTATACTTTCCAGGTTTTAAAGAACCTGGCGCATATACCTTTTTAAATCCATAATGATTTTTTTCATCAAAGTCTATAACTGTTCCATTTTCATTCAATAATTTGAACGACAAATCAGTTTTATAAGACGCAGATATATCAAAAATTAAAGTAATCCCTTCGTTAACTGAAAGTCGACGTTTTATCCCCTTAAGTTCGGTACTATAGTTTAAAATATCATTCTCTCTATCGACATTTACTATGCCATCTTTATTGTCATCTCTCCATTCATTACATAGGGCGACTACTGTATACCCAATATCCCCATCAAATATTATATTTTTATTACCATTATCTTTTGATCTTGCTCTTCGCGAAGACTCAAGCCACCATAATCTATCCTTAATTTTTTTCCTTTCATTATCTTCTTCTCTTATCTTTTTTTCCTCTTCAGAATATTTCCCTAATCCATATTTTTTAGATATCTTGTCCATAACTGCATCTCTCTCTTCCTCAGATATTTCTTCTTGATTATTAATAGCAGGAGCTTTTCCTGTAATAATTACTTGACTTTTTCCCTCTCTTGCAACATCATAATCTCTCAATATTTTGGAGGTTAATCCCATTGCTGCTGCTCTTTGCGGGTCAGGCTCAACAATTGCACCATATCCTAATACAAACATCAATAATCTTTCGTCTCTTTTTTGTTGTTCATCAGGCGTCATAGGCGCGCAGCCACAAATAAACCCAGTTAATCCAAGTCCTGCTCCAATTAAATAATCTCTTAATTTTTTCATATTTTATTAAGACATAACTAATATTTAAATCTTTCGAATTGTTATAACTATTTAGAGATAATAAATAATAATCTTTCCTTCTTTCTTTTATACATAAATTGAATAAAAGAATGTTATTTATAAATATCCTTAAAAACATAAATTATTTAAAATCTATAACTATCTCTTTTGATGCATAAAGATTATTATTTTTTTCATTGATTAACTCAAAATATAGTTTTTTCTCACCCTTTACATCAGAATAATTTCTTTGAATAAATTCAATAGGCATTATCCCTGGGGTATATATCGCATCTCCATTAGTACCCTCTACTTTATCTGCATCAACAATAGCAAATAAATTATTAGAATCCCTAATCCTTAACATACTTGTATAATTTTTTGGCGTTTTTCTTAGAAAAAAGATTCTATCGCCATCTCTAAACTTATTTACTTCTTGAAAACTGTCGGTATCTACGTCTACATATCCGTCTTTATCCATATCTATCCAAATTCCTAAAAACAAACCATCTTTTTCGGCTATTTTTAACCTTTCGAATATTAAAGAATTAGTATTTAATTTTTGGCTTTGATTTTTTTTATAATTAGCTCTTGAGTTTCCAATCTTTGTAATCTCTCCTTCTTTATCCCAGTCTTCGAAATTTCCCGTTAACAATGGTTTTAATGTTAATCTGGCTGCTTCTTGAGGTGTAGTTAAGCATCCAGCTAAAAGCATAGAACTTGCTATAGCTAGGCCTTTTCCTTTTTGCATTAATTTATTAATTAAACCCATGTTTTTTCTTATACTTTGATTGTATTTAAACTTTGCTATTACTATATAGTTACTAAATATAGAAAAATTTATATACTTATTTACTAAAAGAATTTAATTTATGGCTCAATAAACGTCGTATGATAGATCCGGCTCTTTTTATTAATGAATCTATATGCGATCTTGAAGATATTTTATTTAAAGACCGTTATTTTGCAGTTTCTGTGTTTGCAGGAGCGGCCGGTGCAATATCAGATGATTTAATTGATAATGCTAATTTAGATAGCTATAGTCAAATAGCGCTATTAATTCCAGAATTAGAGAGACCGGTCCCAAATTCAGATAGAACGGGGTTACTTCACGCTTTTAATTCCGGATTAATAAATCTTTTACCTGCTCATTTTATAGAGAAATCTAATTATGTTATAAGAGGATACAATAAGGCACAAATTGACAGTTTGCGATTATCTAATCCTAAAATAAAAAATGCTGAGATTATCGATATAAAGAACAGAGCTGGCGGTTATTCTGTTCTTTTTTTATACAGTTTACTTTTTCCAAAGAGAGTAAGCACTCTTAATGGAGTTGATGAAAAATATGATCCTTCAGAACGATTTAATCCATCTAAAAATAAAGCATTTTATGACTATGGAGCATGGTCGAGTAGAATTGATGATTTGTGGGATGAAGTAAAAGATAGAGCAAGAAAGATGAAGCAGCTTGCTACAGAAGGATGTATAACTTGGAACTCTATCAAAAAAGAATCTAAATATGTTTTTGAAGGATTAGCATTATATTATCCAAGGAGAAGAGTAACCAAAGTATTTGCAAATTATTTTGCACCATTAATCGAAGAATCAATAACAAAGCGATATAACCTATAAAGATTTTTATATATGGAAAAACTAATAATAAATATGGACTACGTAGGAATATTAATCGAGCGAGAAGATGGTAAGATGTTATTTCAATTAAGAGATAATAATCCCACTATTAAAAATAAAAATCTCTGGAGTCTTTTCGGAGGAGGTATAAAAACAGGGGAAAAACCAGTTGAAGCAGCTATAAGAGAGCTAAAAGAGGAACTTGGAATCAAAATTAAAGAGAGACAACTATGCTCCTGGATGGTTTTTCCAGGTTTCAGAAAAAAAAGTTATTTATTTAAATTACAATTAAATAAAGATGCAAGAGATTTACAATTAATGGAAGGGTCGTCACTAGGCTATTTTTCAATTTTAGAAATATTGAAAAAGAAAAATATTGTAAGTTCGCTACGTTTACTTCTTTTACTATACCCTTTAATTTCTTTAATTAAAAATCTCTAAAATGCAAATTAGCCTCTTTTCTTTTTTAAACATAAATATAGAGAGGAAACATTTTTTAAAATATTCTGATCTAGAATAACACGTTTCTAATGACTTTAGATGGTCTTTTTTCCATTCTTTTGAATTATCAATTTTTACTTATTTATTTTTTAAAGATAAAAATATATTAAAATGTCAAAACAAATAGAAGTAGAATTTATAGTGCCACAAAAACACTTGTTTACTTTTATAGAGGAATAGAATTTTCTCTAGTCGAAATAAAAGATTTTGGCTATAATTTTGAAACAGAAATTCTGACCGATGAAAAAAAAGATTAAAAGATAAAATGTGCTCTATTCTCTTTAAAGCCCAAAGAGGAGAATTTTTTAATAACGGATTAAGAAAGCGGGCATATCACGAAAATGACCCTCTTGATAAGAATTTTGATTATGCATACTATATCGAGAATGTGACGCCAGCACATTTTTTAAATTAATTAAAAATTTATTTACATCAATCAACAAAAAATTGATTTAAACAAACAACCAAAATAATATCTTTCAATAAATAAAATATTAAAATAAGGTATATTTAAGACGAATAAATATCGCTATAATTAAGAAAACTACTAATAAGAAACTTTATAAGTTTCTTTAAACAAATAAAGAAATGGAAGAATATAAAGAATGGCTAAAAAAAGCAGAACAAGATTTAGACACGGCAAATTACTTATTAAAGGGTAATAAGCTTGAAGCTACAGTTTTCTTTCTCCAGCAATCTGCAGAAAAAGCATTGAAGGCATTATATATAAAACGTTTTAAGAAGGTTTTAAGAACTCATGATTTAGTGCTTTTGTCAAAAGAGCTAAATGCTCCTGAAAACATAGTGAATGAGTGCAAGGAATTAACATTAGCGTACCAATATTCAAGATATCCGGATATCCCTACTGCCAAAGATTTAAAAGACAAGGCATCAAATTTTCTTAAAGTAGCAAAGGAGATATTAAAATGGATAAAGGAAAATATATCAAAGAATTAAAAAATTTTGTTAAAAAGCTTAGCAAGGATTTTAAGATAAAAGAAATAATTTTATTTGGAAGTAGGGCAAAAGGTACAGAAAAAGAGGACAGCGATATAGACTTGATAATAGTATCACCTGATTTTGAAGGCATGGATTTTTTCGAAAGAGGCGCCCAGATGTATGATTATTGGGATTTAAGGATACCTATAGATTTTATCTGTTATACAGATAAAGAATTTAACATTCTGAAAAAGAGGATCACAATTGTAAAAGAGGCATCTGAAAATGGCATCATAATAAAATAAAAGCAAAAGTAAAACTCATGCTTATCAATAATAAGATTTCAAAGCAAGTAATATTATAAATAAACAAAATTTCACTCTTTTTCATAGATTAAATAAATAATAATTGTTTATAAATATTTCAATATAAGACTTATTCTACTTCAAACTCTCTTTTAGATAAAACTTCATTTCCCATTTTCCATACAACTTCATACTTTCCAGGCTTAAAGCTGTTTGGCCCATATGGCATATATCCAGTATGATACGTATTGTCAACATTACTATTAATTCTTTTGACAACTTTCTTGTTTCTATCTATAATAGTGCCCTCCATTAGCCCATTCCTGTTAATTATTCTAAACGCAAATGTTATGGGTTCATCAGCCTTAAATACAAATTTCATTCCAGAAAATTCGTTTATGTCATATAAATCATTTTTATTCAAATCACCCATATACTTATTACATTCAAAGAAATAATTATCAAAAACAACCTGCTTCTGATTATCCCCATTCAAGCCTTGCTCTTGCGTATTTTGGATTTGTTGAGGATATTGCAGACTTCGAGTAGGGTCAGTATAATAACGATTTAAATCCGGACCTGCTCTCCCTAAAGCATCCCTACTGTACGCGCATCCAGCATTATAAATAGGCAGCCCAATAATTGCCAGCATTCCAACTTTCTTTGCTAGTCTTTCTATCAATCCTGTTCCAGCCAAATAATTCCTTAATTTTTTCATGTTATTTATCTATTAATTGGAAATATCAATGTAGGAATTATAGATATATTTGGCTCAGGTTGAACCGGCTGAGGTCTCGGCACATAATTTGGATCAGGCTTAAGAAAGAATGTATAGCTATAGTGCTCACTATTAAAACCGCTCCATGAGTTTGAACCATATCTGCTTTGAGGCGGAGATTTAATTCTAAGTTCAACATTTTCAGGTATAAATCCTTCTTTAGCACAAATAACTGGAGGGCATTCGATTATCTCGGTATATTCTTCTTCTATAAGCTTAAAAAAACGTAGATCAGTCGGAGTATCTCCCCTATATTGCCCATTAAGAAATATATGCGCCCCTCTAGGAACAGAATCGTAAGTGACTATATGGCACATTCCACCCGGGCCTACACAACCAGAAACAATAGAAGATAAGCTAATAATTCCAGCCAAAGCTAGCCTCTTCGCATTTTCCTTTAATTTATTAATTAAACCCATATTTTTTCTTATACTTTGATTGTATTTAAACTTTGCTATTACTATATAGTTACTAAATATAGAAAAATTTATATACTTAATAAGTTTAAAATAATACTGTAAAAGTATATAAATTTTATAATCAAAAATGATTGAAGAAGCCGGAAGATATAAACCAAAAGAAGATTATAGAATGGTCACTACCCATGCACATCTCATAGATAAAATGTATTTTTTCGGCAAGCAAAAAGAAAGATATCTTAGGGAAAGAGATTTCATTAATCTTATTATAATTCAATTATCTCCTTTTCCTAAATTTCTCAATGCTGATATTATATCCTGATTTATAGCCCTGCTCTCCAATCCAGTTAGTATTTGGCCCACAATCTCCTAAATTCAAACATAAGTCTGCTCGTTCCAAAGCCCATCCTTCATCAAGACAATGGCAGTTCTTATCGCATTCCTCTCCCCCAAACAAACCTTTCTTAAATGTAACAACGCACTCTGCGTTTGCCCGCGCGCAGATATTCTGCGCTTCCGCTCCATCCCAAAACTTCAATCCAGGAGGATTCATAGGCACGCATACTCCTTTTTGCTCAGAATTCGCTAGAAATAACTGCGCATTATCTTTCCATAAACAATCTCTCCTATCAGTGTTTTCGCAATCCTCTTTTCCTGTTTGAGCCGTGCAATCCTGCCATCTATTAACGCTACAAGCTGCCTGCGAAAAGCTCCCGAGAGGAGTCTCTATTTTATCCTCAACGCACTCCTCTTGCCTGAAATCAGCGCATTGCTCTAATACTTCCTCTCCATTAATGCAAATATGTTTGAAGAACCTGCTTCCTACGCTATTAACTCCCTCTCCCTTTTCTCCCGCGTCATTATAAACACACCAAGATTCTCCGTGCTTGTAAGATTGCCCGTTAGAAGTTTTCTTGCAATTCAAATCAGCACAGATATTATCTCCATATGTTGCTCGCTCTGCCTCGCCCCCACTAGCACGGCAATAGCTTCCCAATAAATAATTACAATTTCCGCATCCAGCAGAATTTGCGTTTGCAGAATTAACATTGCACGATTCTAATTTACTCTTCACATTGCTCCAATAATCCTTATCATTCAATTTACTCGCATCGTAAATATTTCCCGCATTCCCGCAGCTGTCTACAAAATAAACTTCGTCTTTTCCAGGAACGCATGTTGTCTCTCGTGTTGGCCCGCATTTTGCTCCCAATTCTTCTGCGCTGCATAATTTATTGGCAAAAAACTCTCCCTTGATTTTTGCATCCCCAACTCCCTGCTCGCATTCAGTCCTTGTAGCGAATTTGCAACTCCGCTCAAACTCAAATTCAAAAACACAAGCCCCCTTCTCCTGCGCACTAGCAGCCAAGACGCATTCTACCTCGCTGTTAATGTTAGTGTTATAATTCGTATTCAATCCAAGAGAAGCAGATAATTTCTTGCATCTCACTAAGGTAACAAAAGCGGCCTGGTCTCCTAAAATACAGCATCCCAACTCGCATTGCGGCGGAGATTTCTCGCTCCATATTCCGTTATTTGCATTGCACACTAATTGAGGCGTATTATCAATGCAAGTTCCTTCATTTGAGTCATAGCACACTCCTAATTTGCAATAAGAAGTTGATTCACAAGACGTTGGCAATTGTTTCACTCCGTCTTTGCATTCAGTTTGCGGAACATCCTGGCAGAAAAATCCAGATTTAGTCTGCTCACAGCATATACTAGGTGTTTGCGCATTTACAGCTCCGAGAAAAGCAAGAATCAATGTAAAAATAACGATCTTCCTAATCATAATTCCTCCAAGCCATATCCAGGCGGCCAAGCCAGGCTTCTGGAAGCAAAGCTAAATTCCTCTTTTGTAACAACATTGCTTAATTTATAAATTTTAGTTCCATCGTCTAATTTGCTCTTCTCAATTTTCAAATTAGGATAATATTGTAAATACAGCTCGCTTGCGCTGTCTCCTAATTCAGCTTCATATTCAATAATGCTCTGCGCAATAAAAACCAAATCATAAATCTCGCTGTCTATCTCAACATCAAACCCATCAAAATTCTCACTAGTTTCTTTAGTCACGCTCAAAGGCGTATTAAATTTGATTAAAATCTTACCCGGAGCAAGAGAAGTTTGCGAGTCTATTCTTCCAGCAGTTACTCTATATCCTCTTTTTTCATATTCATCAATCAAATTCTGCGTGCATTCTCTCGCTCTGCCTTCAATGGCATCATTCAATTGATTCTCAAAATTCTGTTTTATCATTGGCTGTTGTACAACACAAGTCTTATAGTTATCGTTTGTATAGCACAAGTATTGCACTTTCTCTCCTTTATACAATGCAAATCTGTCAGGATTTTTATATCCCCCATATTTTGATAAAAGCGCCACGTTTTCCTTTATCTCAGGCTCAACGCAAGCGCTCAAGAAACTCCTCGGAGAAAGCTCTGCCTGAAAAACTCCAGGCAGGTTTTCTCTAAAAACAAAGAATAAGGCAATTAAGACAACAATGACTATCGCTACTATAACAAATATCGCCATCTGCCCTCTTTTTTCCCAGTTCATTTATGAACCCTCACTTACCATAATTTCTTTAAGAGAATTTTCTTTATATATGTTGCGAAGCAACTCTTGCTTTGCTAAAAGATTTTCTAAATCTTTTTTATAATTCTTACTATTCATTCTCTCATCCTCTTACAATGACGCTGCATTCTCCCGGAGCATTTCCCCAATTGTCTGCGCATTTAATATGATAAATGCTTGAATCGAAATTAGCGCTGTGTATTTTCTCATTTCCAGACATTAAACTTCCATTAACAAAGTTAAAGCCACAGCCATCTTTTCCATTAACAAATCTGCATTCTGCGTTTTCATTAGTCACTATAATTAAACTGCCCTCCCGTTTATAAGCCCTGGTGACTTTAGGTGCGTCAACATCAAGCTCAACCTTAAATCTAGAAATAGCCTCTGCGCTGTTTCCCACTAAATCCTCGCACATAACTGGGAATTCATATTCTCCAGTGTATATCTGACTAAATATCTGTTTATGTACACTCCCAAATGTCTCTGCAATAGGAGATCCAAATAAATTACAAGTTGCCTTATCATCAATTCCTCCAGATGTTTTGACCTCTAAAATAACAGTTGCAGGCTGCACTCCAAAAACAAGAGTTTCATTAGATGGCTTTATATAATCTATACTTAAAGGTGATTTTGTTCTTTTTACAATAAACTTATACGCATCAGGCATTTCGTTCCTCTTGCTTTCATTCGCCCCTATCTCCCCAACGCCCTCGCCTTGCCAATTCTCTCCATACCATGGCTGATCCTTGCACTTAACATAAAATAAATTATCATCCTTATTAATATCAAAAGCAGTCTTGCATTTCCATCCAAAAATAGAGGCCATATCTACAATGTCATTCTCACATTCAAATTTATTTTCCATTTCGTCATATTTTTTATCGTTTAAGCTCCATCTGCAAGTTGCAGGCTCGTTTATAAAAATACTCGCATCTAATTTCTTAGCGTCAAACTTAACCTCTTCTCTTATCGGCTCTCTTCCATTAACAATTGGAGGTGTTTTGTCTTCTCCTGGCTCAACGCATAGGTTAATTATGTATTCTCTGGAATCTTTCCCATTGCCATTCCCATCAATGCATCTTATATGAAAGTCAAACTCTGCCCTTCTGTTAGGATCATAGCCAGAAACTCCCAAACTTGTTAAGTCAGGCATTGAAAACAGTTGTGCGTGCTTCTCTAAAAATAGATTTCTCCCTCCAAAATCAAACTCCATGCTATCAAAATTATTAGTGCTTTTAACGTCGTACTTGCAATATCCAGGCTCATCAAGGCTAATGCCAAATATTAAATTAGTATAAGAAGCAATACACCCATCATTTTCCTTATTTAGAATCTTAAATCCTTTGTCAGAAATCTCCTCATATCTATAACCCTCGCTTAATGCCTCTTCCCATGGTTTTATTACAGGAGAGCTAATATCATTAGGACTAATATCAACGCATTTCTCTTCGTTAGTATCTTCATTAATTAATCTGCATGTCTGCCCTAAAGACTGACATGCGTATTTAGAGCAGGGATATCCGTCTCCTCCGCATTCGTTGCATTTTTCTCCTCCAAGAACAGGTTGCCACGGCAAGCACTGAAATTCTACAATTCTTTTTTTTATCTCTCCGACACCTATTGCTTTAAAGACGACAATTATTATTACGACAACAGCGAGAATTATCCATCCAACTAATGGAATTAGTGCAGTGGACAATATAGCAGATAATCCCCCTGATGCCCCCCCCGCCAATGCTCCAGCAGCAAAAGTCCCTCCTAATAGAAATCCTGCAGCTGTTCCAGCTCCAATCAAACCCCATACTACTGCAGGATCAAGTCCTGCTGCAATTCCAGTATATTGAATAAGTAATGCAGTCACTGCAAAGCCAATTGCCGCTCCTGCCAATGCCCCTGAAATTCCTGCCAGATAAGGGCTTTCTGACGCTATAATTGCACCTCCTGTAGCCAATACAGTTCCGCTCAAACCTGCAATAGTTCCTGCAGCATTTATGTCTTTTGGGCAAAGAGCTTCACTAATCTCGCCCCCTGGAACGCCTTTGCAATAATCAGGATCAAAAGCCCCTCCTAATTTTTCAATTCCTCCTATAGCGTCAATATATTTCGTAATATTCTCAGCTTCTATAAACTGCCCATTAACTATTTCAGAATATCTCTTAATTTTATCAAGATAAGATTCTCCAAGTCTCGGCGTTCTTGTAACTCTATAATTTTCAGTCAAATCTCCAATGTAATTCACAGAAGCGCCACAATCACCCAAACTCATACATAAATCATTCAACTGCTCTGCAAATCCTTGCTTTAAACAGCCTTCATTCACTTCAACTTTCCACCCGCTTATCTTTTTAACATAAACAACAGTGCATTTTTGATTAGCAAAAGCACAGCTTAATTCCCCCCCTTCAGCATTTTTCTGCAAATCAAACCCAGGAGAATATCTTGGAGCGCACAAGTTAAATTTGAAATCTTTAGCAATATCAACCTTCTTTAAAATACAATGAGGATTCTCTGTGCATTTTTTATCTCTTTCCTCAAGCGATTTTGTTCTTTCTTCGCCCTCTCCTTTTACTTTAGTATTATAGCTTAAGCATAATTGCCAAATATTTGTGATACATGCAGCGCTTGAAATCTCTTTGCCATCTTCTCTCTTATCTCTCTGCTCAATGCAAATCTCATTTCTATAATCTGCGCAGGAATTAATCTGAACCCCGCCATCTACGCATGTTGCTCTGAAATGCGCGCTCCCTGGAGTGTCAACTGCCCTCTCAAATCCACCGCTTCCTTTATCACTTCCCACAGCTCCTTGATATTCACACCAACTCTCTCCATTTTCTCTTATTTTGCTATTTTTATCCTTACATCTTAAATCTCTACAAACAACATCAATGCTATTATCAGATAATTTTTCTTCGCTAGTCTTTTGCCCACAGGTACTTCCAAATAATCTATCGCAGTTTCCGCATGTTTTTTGATTACCTTCTACTTTACATGCTTCTTCTTTTAATAATACCTCACCATTATTCCAGCTCCTTGCTTTATTAGCGTCATAAATATTCTCCCTGTTTCCTTCGCTGTCAAACCAATAGATTTCATCTTTCCCTTCAACGCATTTAGCAGTTGCTTGTTTCTGATATTTCATTCCCAATTCCTCTGCGCTACATAATGTCCCTTCAAAAAATTTCCCATTATTTTTTAAGCATTCTCCCTTAGTCAAAAATCTGCAACTTCGCTCAAGTTCCAATTCAAACACGCACGCTCCTTCTACTTGTTGTCTTGCCAATGCCAGGCAAGCCAGCTCATCTCTCAAATCTGCTCTAAATTCTGTTTCAATCCCGCTCGTTTTTGAAATATAATCACATTCAGTTTTTGTAACAAGGGGCCTTACATCCTCTCCAACAACACAGCAAGCCTTCTTGCATTCAGCAACATTTCCCGCAATGTCGTCAAGCCATTCTCCGCCTTTTTCCTCGCAATTAGCTTCAGGAGCTCTTTCCTGGCATGTTCCTATATAAGGATCAAAGCATGTTCCAAGTCTACAGGAAGGGACATTATTTCTATTAGTAGGAAAACACTCTCCCTCGCATTTAGAGGAACATTCACTTTTAGGATATTCCTGGCAAATGCTTCCATCTTTTCCTTTGACACATGTGGCAACACCCTCACTTAAATCATTTGGCTCTAAAGCAGAAACAAGACTTTTTTCGCTGAATATCATTTTTATGCCTAATTTTAAAATTGCAGATAACAAGCTTAAATTAATGCTCTTCTTTTCAACCAATAAAATTTTATTCTCAAAATTTGTTTCTTTAATTATATATGCAAATGCAAACACTCCCCCTATTAGCAAAAATATCTGAATCAATCCAATCATCTTATCTTTTTTATTCATCATTTTTACAATCCAGGTGGTATTGCGCAGCCCCTCATAGCAATATTCATCTCTTTTCCAGATTTTTTATCTAAAATACTATAAATCTCTGTTGAATCGCTCAAACTTTCTCTATTAATTTTAAACTTAGGATATAAAATCATGTATCCGACATATTCAAAATAACAATATTCTGCTTCTTGCGAAGCAATCTCCATAGAAACCCTTGCAAGATTGTACAAAGGACTGATAATCTCAACATCAAATCTATCGTAGCTAAAGCTCTGCTCTTTTGACTTAATCTCAATCTCTCTTTCTACATTGACAAAAATCCTCTCAGGAGCAAGTTTCAGCTCCAGGTCCATATCTCCCAACTCTATAATTGCATTCCTCTTTTCCATTTCAGATTTATAATCTTGAAAGCATTGCTCAATTTTAGGCGCAATATATTTTTTTATCTCTTCTTTAATTTCATTTATTAACATAGGATGTTCGTTAACACAAGGATAATAATTGCCAGAATTATAGCATAAATAGCTAACATTAATCCCTTTATGGATTTTACTATGTTCAGGCTTGATAAACCCGCCCTGAGGCAAGATAATATCAACGATCTCATTAACATGTTTCTTCACGCAATTGCTAATAAAACCACTAGGATTTTCCTCAATTTTCCCGCTAATCTCAGGTTTAATCTCTCCTCTTAAAAGAAAAAATAGAATTATAGTAACGACTAAGCCAATAGCCAATATTACCCAAATCGCCATCTGCCCTCTTTTATTTATTTTTATTTTTTTAGCCATAAATTCACGCCCTCTGTTTTTTTTCTTCTAATCTTGCCTTCAATAACCAAATCCTTCAAATAGCTCTCTGCAGTATTCCAAGAAATCTTTAATAATTTTGCAATTTCAGAGCTTGTAACAGCAATTTCATCATTGATATAACCAATCAGCTTTTTTTTATGAATATTCATATTATTTATCATATTAGTTTAGATATTAATATTAATATGAATATATAAACTTTGGCAAATTAGGCATAAGAAACAAATTTAAACTCAAATAATCATCAATATTTGATGATTTCAAAAAGCGTCATGAAATTAATATTGGCCTTTCTCTTATTTCTCGCAATCCTGTTTTTAATGTATTTTATAATCTATAAAATCTCGAAATAAAATTTTAGTTGCGAAGCAACCCTTGCTTAGCTAAAAGACTTTCTAAATCTTTAAATCAGAACTCAAATTCTTTTTCCTTCTTCTCCACTCGTCCGTCAATCTCAATATCTCTAATAATTCTACCTTTTTTCTTTGCCATCTCCCGCATTTTAATCGCGTCGCCAACATCCTTTGGAATTTCTATAGAATCAATCTGTATAATGTGTTTTATTTTTATTTCTTTAAAATCAGGAAAATCAAAAAATAAATCTTCCATAATATTTTTATCGTCTGTCTTTAATAAACAAAAATTCGCTTTTAATCTCCCTTCAATCTTCTTAGAAGGCTTAGCACTCATAGGCGTTTTGGCTTTAATCCTCAGCTCGTTTTTAGGCGTAGAGAAAGACAAGGCATAAAATGCCCGCGAGTATTTTTTCATTAAATCCAGGATTTCTGAACTTTCCACTCGCGTATCAATTACATATTGCTTGACGCCGGCGAACTGCTTTATCTTCTCAATATTAAATTTTATATCATTCCTCAAATCTTGAGTGCAGACAATTATTCCATTGATATTAATCTTATCTTGGTTTTCCAAGCATCTTCTGACAAAATAATTTGTAAATTCATAGCTTGTTTTTATGCGCCATTTGTCCTTCTGTTTTTTCCCCTCTAAAAGATATCTATTCTCAAACCTTCCCTTTCCGAATTTAATAAATTCTTCATGAATAGAATAATCAATATTTCCGGAGAAAATCTTTTTAAAGATATCTTCCATTATTGCTCTAATTTAAAAAGCTTTATAAATCTTTTTTAAGATGCAGCATAAATCTCTTAACTTAACTCTTTATAATTTTAGACTGATTAAATACATTTTACCTAGTTTAAATATAAACTGGAACATAAAAATAAATAAGATTTATAAATGTATTCTTCTCAATTAAACTATGGATATCAGCGATAAAGATATAAAGAGATTTTCAGTATTATTCTTAGTATTACTCGTCCTTATTTTAATATTTCTTGTAATTAAACCAATCATATTATCTATCTTAGGCGGCCTTATTCTCGCATATATGTTTTTTCCAGTTTACAAAAAGGTAGTAAAATTAACAAAAAGTAGAAATCTCTCTGCGACGTTAGTTAGCATATTAGTTCTTGCAATTATAATTATCCCTCTTTATTTCATTATTCCTGCAATGGTTAATCAGATATTTGAATTTTTCAAATACACTAAAGAGCTAAATATACAAAGCATCATGAAAAATATCTTTCCAGCAGCACCAGAATCTTTTCTTATTCAAATGACAGTAACTTTTGATGGTTTAATAAGCAAGATAACGTCTTTTGTATTAAATAGTTTGATTGACTTTCTTTTCAATATTCCCACCATAATTTTTAATTTGGTTATAATAGCATTTGTATTCTTTTTTGCTTTAAGAGATTCTGATAAATTAGGAGAATTCGTTTCAGCCCTATCTCCTTTGAATAAAACCCAGGAGAAAAAGGTAGTGCAACAATTTAAAGATATAACGAACTCAGTAGTATACGGCCAGGTAGTGATTGGTTTTGTTCAGGGTCTTACAGCAGGTCTCGGCTTTTTAATATTCGGTATTCCTCACGCTCTCCTTTTTTCAACATTAGCAATAGTACTTTCAATTGTGCCCTTAATAGGGCCATTTATTATATGGGTGCCGGCACTAATCTATCTATTCTTGAAAGGAAGCACGGCGAGCGCGACAATTTTCCTCGTATATAATTTAGTTATAGTTTCGAATATAGATAATTTGCTTAGAATATACGTGCTCTCAAAGAAAACAAATCTATCAACAGTAATTGTTTTAATAGGCATGATAGGAGGCTTGTTCATCTTCGGTATTTTAGGCTTGATAATAGGCCCCCTCTTATTGGCTTACTTCATTACGTTTCTTCACGCGTATAAAGAAAACACGCTATCGAGCCTTTTCAAATCAGAAAATGCATAAGGAAAAAAGCTACAAAAAGGAATTAATAGAATACGTAAAGAGAAATATAAAAAAGGGCTATACAAAAGAATCTCTCAAATGGGCTTTAATCAATCAAGGCTATTCAAAGTTAGAAGTTGAAAAAGCAATTAAAAAAACAGACGAGGAATTGGCAAATGAGGCTCCAATTCTCAAAACAAAACCCGATATAAAATACGAACTTGTCGAGCCTAAAATGGAAGAATTAAAAATAGGAAAAAAGCCATCTTTCTGGAAGAATTTTTTTAGATTAAGATAATCTTCCTTGCTCAGAAATTCCTATTTTTCTTTTAAATTCCAGATTTCATAATTATTATTGAAAATATTTTGCTCTCTCGTTATAATAATTCTCATTATTATAAAAATCAAAAGCAAATCTTTAAAACTCCTATTTTAATATGATAATTAAGCGCTGGTAGTTTAGTGGCAGAACCATAGCCTTCCAATCTAAAGAAGAAAGCTATTGATCCGGGTTCGATTCCCGGCCGGCGCATTTTAAATAAATACCTTTAAATAACAACTTTTATAATTTATAATTATGGAAAATATGCTAGATAAAAATTGGTATGACAAAAAGTACAGACTAATGCTTTTTCCCCCATTAATTCTCTTTGCCATCTGCTTAGTCTATCTTGCAATTTTTTATAGCACGAATGGAGATTTTATTTTTAAAGATTCAAGTCTTGCAGGAGGCAGCACAATTACAATAAGCGAGGGTATTGATTATATTTCCCTTGAGAATTCTTTAAAAAATAGTTTCGAAGATGTAAAAGTAAGGGAAATAAAAGACCTGGCAACAGGAGAATCAATCGCACTAATAGTTGATTCATCTGCCCCGCCTGAAGAACTCAAATCAGAGATAGAATCAATTCTAGGCTATGAATTGACTGATGAAAACTCAAGCATAGAATTTACAGGCCCAAGTTTAAGCCAGAATTTTTACAAACAGCTGTTAACAGCGATAATATTCTCTTTTATATTGATGTCTTTGGCAATATTCATTCTCTTCAGAACATTTATTCCCTGTATCGCGGTAATTTTCGCAGTACTAGCAGACATTATCATGACTGTCGCATTAGTGGATTTACTCGGCATAAAACTCTCCTCTGCAGGAATAGCTGCTTTTTTGATGCTTATAGGATACAGCGTAGATACAGACATTCTCTTAACGACAAGAGTTCTAAAAAAAACAGAAGGCAGCGTGAACGAGAGAATTTACAGCTCATTTAAAACAGGCATATTCATGACAATAACAGGCTTGCTCGCAGTCCTGCCTGCTTTCTTTTTAGTAACAACTCTCCCCGACTCTTTCAGGCAGATATTTTTGATACTAGCCATAGGCCTGTTCGCAGACATAATAAACACCTGGCTTACTAATGCCAGCATAATAAAATGGTATGTTGATTCAAAAGGTATAAAATGAAAATAACATTCAGGCTTTGGGTTTTAATAATCTTTATTTTATTAGCCTTGCTTATGATATCGCCGACCTTTAAAAAAGGAGTTGTAATAAAAAGCGTTGATAAAAACTCAACTGCATTTCAACAAGGCTTGCGACAAGGAATGATAATAGAAGAATTGAATTCGCAGGTAGTAAGCTCTTATGAAGATTATACAAGACTCGTATTAGAAGGCTCAAAGATAGGCAATCAGACAAAATATGACATAAAAACAAATCAGGGAGAATTTATCTTCTTGGATGACGGGCTTCCAAAAATAACAGTAGGTTCTATTCCTAAAACCAAGATTAAAACAGGTCTAGATCTAAGCGGAGGCGCAAGAGCTATTGTAAGGCCTGTTGATGTAGATCTTACATCTGCTCAGCTTGATGATTTGGTTGCTGTAACAAGCGAGAGATTCAACGCGTTTGGCATTTCAGATGTTAACGTCAGAGCAGTTAACGACTTAGAAGGAAATAAATTTATGCTTGTTGAAGTGGCAGGAGTAACTCCCTCTGATTTAAGAGAACTTGTTGGAAAGCAGGGCAAGTTTGAGGCAAAGATAGGTAATCAGACTGTTTTCATAGGGGGTGATCGCGATATAAGAGATGTCTGCAGAAATGACGCAACTTGCGCAGCAGTTACAGCCTGCTCGCCAGCTCAAGATGGAACCAATTTCTGTAACTTTGCCTTTACGATTTATCTCTCAGAAGAATCTGCTGAAAGGCACGCAGACATAACAAAAAATATATCTTTAGATGAAACAGGCCAGTATCTTTCAGAGCGCTTGACGCTTTATATAGACGATAGTGAAGTAGATTCTCTATTGATAAGCTCAAGCCTTAGAGGCCAAAAAACAACCCAGATCTCTATTCAAGGAAGCGGCTCAGGAGCAACAAGCGAAGAAGCCTTGAAAGACGCAAGAGAGTCTATGAAAAGGCTTCAGACAATTTTAATTACAGGAAGCCTGCCTTATAAGCTAGAGATAGTAAAATTAGACACAATTTCTCCATCTCTTGGCAGGGAATTCTCCAGAAGCATCATTTTGCTTGGAATCATAGTATTTCTAATAGTCTCTATAGCAATTTTTATAAAATACAGGAAGATAAAATTAACTCTTGCAGTAATATTAACCATGTTTTCCGAAGCAATAATAACCTTAGGCATTGCAGCATTTATCAAATGGAATCTTGACGCTCCTGCAATTGCAGGAATTATAGCAGGCATCGGTACAGGCATCAACGATCAAATTGTTATACTTGATGAATCAACATCCAAGTCAAGAGAATCTTCAATCAAATCTAGAGTTAAAAGAGCTTTATTCATAATTTTAGGAGCTTTTATTACAATTGTTGCAGCCATGCTCCCTTTATTCTGGGCAGGTGCAGGCTTGTTCAAGGGTTTTGCATTCACAACAATCTTAGGCGTGACAATTGGAATACTTATAACTCGTCCAGCATTCGCAGACATAATAAAACAAATAGAAAAAGACTAAAATGCTCCCAAGATGGCACATCTTATTTGGCACAATATTCTCGCTTTTAGTCTGGCTAACTTCTCCCCAGATAAACCCTCTCTATATTTTCTTGATTTTCTTCTCGTCTATTCTTATAGATTTTGACCATTATCTATGCTCCGCGTTAAAAACAAAAAAACTCGGAATTTTTCACTCATTTGAATACCATAAAGAAATGGGAGAAATACAAAGAAAAGAAAAAGACAAGGGAATAAGAAGAAGAGGGGATTTTCATATCTTTCACACAGTTGAATTTCATATTTTAGTTGGCTTATTAAGCTTTATTTGGCTCGGATTTTTTTATGTTTTTCTTGGAATGATTTTCCATTCCCTGCTTGATATCTATTCTTTCCTTTATGAGGGATTTATATATAGAAGGGAATTTTTCCTAACTGCCTGGCTTTGGAAAAGATTTATCCAAAAATAGTAAAATATCTATCTCCATAATCTAAGCATCCCTTCGCGTTATAAGGTTTGATAAGCATAATTAAATAATTTTTTTAACATTCATTTCATCTAAATCTTTAATTTCTATTAAGTCAAGTTCACAAGGTAACATAAATCTTAACATTATATCCCTTTCTGTAAACATCAGAAATAAATTATTTATACATAATTCTAATAATTAAACGAATAGTTAAATAAATATTCAAATGTAAAAATGTTAAGTTAAAAGGCTTACTTTACAATTTCAAGCATATTGAAACTATTAAAATCCATTTAAAAGTTTTCTTACAAGAAACTAACAAACCCCTTAGCAAACAAGAAAAAAGCCCCAACCCACAATAAAAAAGTAGGAATAGAAAAAAATATGGAAAAAAATAACACAAGAGCAGAGAATAAGTCTATAATACTCAAAACATCTCCTCCTATTATAAACATGCCCTTCAGCAATAAAAGCGCTGTGCAAAAAATGCTAAATTGAATAAAAACATTCATTCCAAACACAAGCATTAAGAAAGCGATTGCAGAAGTCAAATCAATTGCTCCCAATAACTTAAGTATCATTTAAAAAATCAGAGAAGGTATTTTTTAAATATTTGTAAGATTTTAGCTTTGCGTGAATAGTATCTGAAAACTAAGCCTTATCTGGTAGAATTGATATTTTTCAGGCAGAAAATTAAGAATTTGAGATTATTCTATGTAATCATATAATTTCTTTTATCTCTCATAGAATCCTAAATAAAAATTACTTCTTTTTTAGCAAAAACCAGGCAGCTATGGCTGTCACAATAACAATTATTATTATAATTAAAATCGCCCAAGTAACAGCACTTGTCCCGCCAGCCTCTTCTGTTAGAGGAGCAGTTACTACTTCCGGTACAACTTCTTCCTCTACAGGCGCTGGTTCGGGAGCTGGAATAGCCTCATGCACTGACAAGACAGTTATCTTGGCCTTGTTATCCAAAATAGAATTAAGAGTTACGCTGATATCATAATAATTGTCTCCTGTTACTTCAAACTTCTTTGTCTCGCCAACATTCATTGTAGCTCTTTGCGGCGTGCTTGAAACCTCTATTAAAGCACTATTCGCAGTCACGTCAACAACTCCAACAAAATGCTCTTCGCTAGTTGTTGTACCACCAGCACTCGTCGTCTCGACATTTACTTTTAATCTCTGATTCTCTTTCAAATCTCTCGTATGGCCTGTTTCAAATGCCTCGCCAGCAACAGAATATGTTGTCCAAGTTGAAGTTGTTGTACCCCCGCCTCCGCTAGAGCTAGAGCCGCTACCGCTGCTTTCTACAATATATGTAGTACTTCCAGTCGCGCTATTTCCAGCTAAATCTGTAACAGTGCAGCTACTTGTAAATGTTCCTGTTGAAGATGTTGAAGGATTTGGCGTAAAGACGACCGTATTAACCCCAGAAGTAGCATCGCTTCTTGCGCAAGTGCACGTTATAGTATTCCCAGATATCACAGGGCTTGGCGTGCAGCTCACAGTTACAGTTGGAGGAGTATTGTCAAATTTTATTTCTGTAGCCCTTGCGCTATTGTTCAGATTCCCTCCATTCGTCGTATCGTTTGCGTATACAGTTACAGTATAATTACCATCTTTAAATCCAGTTGTAGCAACAGAAACACTATATTGATTAGTAGTTCCTTCTTTTGTAGCAGTATAAGTAGCATTCTGTTCGCCTGTTCCATTTGTTATATTAAGTTTAACCACCCGCACGCCTGCCAATGCGTCAAAAACAGAAACATTCATTATAATACTGCCTGACTGATTCGTGCCAGTAAGATTTCTACCTATCGATGGTGAGCTAATATTATTATTATTAGAAAATATTACTGGAGGAGTATTATCAAATCTTATTAATTGTATTCTTGCACTATTGTTCAAATTC
>CAZJPE010000002.1:0-127905 GCA_964547875.1 Candidatus Woesearchaeota archaeon | reverse complement strand
CTGAATAGTTTGTTTCTGTAACTGGAGAAGTAATATTTCCATTAAACGCAATTGGAGGAGTATTATCAAATCTTATTAATTGTATTCTTGCACTATTGTTCAAATTCCCTCCATTAGTTGTGTCGTTTGCTAATATAGATATATTGTATAAACCATCTGGGAAGTGAACAGTATTAATTGTATAGTTAAAGAATATTGTTCCAATCTGTATAGCTATTCTAGTAGCATTTTGGTCACTTGATGAATTAGTTATATTAAATACAACTGCTCTTACTCCTGCCAATGCATCAGCAACAGAAACATTTAATAACAAATTGCCTGAATAGTTTGTTTCTGTAACTGGAGAAGTAATATTTCCATTAAACGCAATTGGCGGAGTATTGTCTATAATAACATTAAAACTCATGTTGCCTATAAAACTCGCAGATACCTGATCTGTTCCGTTATCAAGACTTGCATTAATTGTATATGTTCCATCGCTTAAATTATATCCAGCACCCCCACCATTTGCCAGAGTTACAAAGCACGCCCTTGAGAGTCCAAAGCACGAGCCATTTAACACAACACCTATTGTACTATTTCCTATCGCTGCCCAATCCGCAGAGAGATTATAATAAAATGTAACATTTCTCGGGTCAATTACACCGGCGCTGACATTAGCATATGAAACATTAAACGTAATAGTTCCCGAATTATTTGTAACATTACCAGGAGAAGTTATTCTAATTGATGGACCTGACGTAACTACTGCTGTTACAAGCCATAAGAATAAAATAATAATAGTTACAAAGATAATTCCATAAATCAACTCTTTTTTCTCAGCCATCTTTTATTAAGATAAATATATCTTATCCTTTATAAATTTTTGTCCTTTATAAATTATCCTATTTTTCAAAATATAATCGCTCTAACCCTTAACATTACTAACAAGTTTAAAGTAAATCGCTTAATGTAACATCTTCATAACCTATGTTTACTGCTATGTTTATTCGTTTAATTATTAATAATTGAAAATTATACAGAGATAACTGAATATTAAGGGATTTAGCAAAGGGGGCAATGTTAGGATTTATGTTACGTTATAAAGTGGACTTAACAATAGCGAAGAATTTAAAAGCTCTTGTAAAGAAGTAAAAAAATGAATGAAACTAATTCAGGCGAAGTATTCAATTATTCAAAAAATTATTTTTTAAACCAAAATGAAATAAAAAAATTTTTAAATTATTATTTCACAGATAAGGAAATAAAGAATAAGCTTGTCTTAGATGCAGGTTGCAGAGTGGGAGATTATTCATATGGATTAATAAAAAAAGGCGCAAAAAGAGTTTATGGCATTGATTTAAGCAAAGAATGCCTCCAAGTAGCTAAAAAAAAATATCTTAAAAACAAAAAATTAAATTTTAAAATCGGAGACATTACAAATCTAAAAATGTTCAAGGATTCAATGTTTGACGTAACAATCTGCTTAGGCACTATTTTTTATTTAGCTCCAGAAGGAATGAAAAAAGCATTAAATGAATTTATAAGAGTTACAAAACCAAATGGCATTATATTAGTATTATTTCATAAAGAAAAGGGAATTATAGGAAATAGCGCAAGATTTATAGCCAATAAATTACCATTAAATTTATACTTGTTTTTAATTGACAAATTTGCATTTTTATTAAGGCCATTTACAAGCATGCTAATAGGAAGAAAAATCAATTTGGATTATTTAAAGAATGACGTCCTTTTAAGTTTGAGAGGAATCCATTTCGGCATTCCCGTCAGAATACCCGACAAATTCAGAATTAAAACACTCACATGCGAGCATTGCTCTGAAAAAACAACCTCAAGTTACAAAATTAAATTGCCTAAGGACAAAAGATTATTATTAAATTAATTTCCTTTCCCAATTCTGAAATAACGAATTCCCTCTGGAATAGCGCTTAGACTAAGATTCCCCCATGCATCAATAATCATAGCGGGCTTGGATAATTTGTCTGAAATATGCTCTATATCCATGTTCATAATCTTAGGATGATTTGTCAGGAACAGTACTATGTTAGAATCAGAAATTGCTTCTGTGATAGAGCCTGAAAGTTCATAATTCATGAAATTTTTAACTAGTGGATCATATAATTTAATTGAGTCAAGATGTATCTTTTCTTTTTGCAAGACATCCAATATTTTTGTTGCCGGCGAGCCTCTTAAGTCATCTGTTTCAGGAAAGCCCTTAAAAGCAAGCCCTATAATTGCCAAGTTAATCTTTTCCAAGTTGTTCTTTAAAATATGCTCTTTTACCATCTCTGCTATTCTCGTTGTTGAAGACTTATTTTGAATAATGCTGCCGTCTATAAGGGGAGTCTGGACTTTATTTTTCTTTGCCGCATGCTTGAATATAAAAGGATCTTTAGACAAGCATGGGCCGTCTGCGCCCAATCCAGGGCTGAAGATTTTTGTTCTTGGATAAGAACTATTCACTGCTGAAACAACTTCGTGGGCGTCAATGCCAATCTTTTCGCATACATGTCCCAGCTCATTTGCAAAAGCAATATTAGTAGCCCTATAGAGATTATCAACTAATTTGCACATCTCAGCTACTCTTGGAGAAGAGACAATGTGTGTTTTTCCTAGTTTCTTCAGGATTTTCTCTGCTTTAAGCGCGCTTTCCTTGTTTATTCCTCCAATAATCTTCGGCAGGTTGTATATTTCGTATAATGCAAGCCCTTCTATTGTTCTCTCTGGGCAGAAAACTAAATAGAAATCTTCTCCAGCCTTCAATCCAGAAATCTCTTCTAATCTTGGTTTAATATACTCCTCTGTTGTGCCAATTACTAATGTGGATTTAAGAATTATTAGCTGCCCCTTTCTTAAATTTCTCCCAATCTCATTTATGCTTGAATCTATCTGCGTGTAATCTGGCTCCTCATTATTATCAACAGGAGTTCCTACAGTTACTAATAAACTCTCTGCGCTTTTAATAGCATATGCGCTATCTGTAGTATACTCTATTTTATCCTTGTGATTTTGCAGCATTTCCTGCAATCCAGGCTCGTAAATAGGAATCTTCCCAATTTGAAGCAGGTTAATTTTCTCTTTGTCTATGTCAACGCCTATTACTCTATAGCCAACATTAGCTAAAGCTGCTGTAAAAGGCAGTCCAATATATCCCAAGCCAAAGACAGCTATTTTATCTTTTAAGTCCATTTTAGTTCTCGCAAATTTCCTTTAATTTATTTATTACATAATCCTGCTTTTCTCCTAATCCTGCCCATATCGGAATATTAATTAGTTTTTTCCAGGCAGAAAAACTAATAGGTAAAGAATTATCTGAATAATTAAATTTCTCTTTGTAAAATGGCTGAGTATGTATGGGAGGAAAGCTTAATCTGGTCTGAATATTTGCTTCTTCTAGTTTTTTAACTATCTCATCTCTGTCATTTTCAACAGAAATAGTATACATATACCACGCATGCTGCTTGACGTATTCAGGAACATAAGGCGTCTTGATATTTTTGCAATCTCTTAAGGCTTCATTATATTTTTGAGCTATTTTTTCCTTTTCGTTTAAAATAAATTTTAATCTTTTCAATTGCTCAACTCCGACAGCAGCTTGTATGTTAGTCATCCTATAATTATAGCCCAAAGCAATATGATGGTATCTATAATCCTGCCCTTGATTGAGAATTATTCTCATTTTTCCTGCTAAGCCGTCATCATTAGTTGTAATCATTCCGCCTTCTCCTGTAGTAATGTTCTTATTAGGGAAAAAGCTGAATATGTGAACTGGCGCAATTGAGCCTATTTTTCTATTCTTATACAGCGCCCCTAAACTCTCTGCGCTGTCTGCAATAACAGGAATATTATGTTTTTTTGAAATAGAAAGTATAGAATCATAATCAACAGGCATTCCATTCATGTCAACAGGGATTATTGCCCTTGTCTTCTTTGTTATTCTTTTCTCAATCTCTTCAGCAGTTATATTATAAGTTCTAGGATCGCATTCTGCTAAAACTGGAATTGCATTTTGATATAAAACAGCATTAGCAGTTGAAATAAATGTCAACGAGGGAACTATTACTTCACCTCCTTCCTTTACCCCCAAAGCAGCCAAAGAAACATGCAGTGCAGCAGTCCCGTTGCAAACAGCAACAGCGTGCTTTGCTCCAACCTCTCGCGCAAATTCTTTTTCAAATTCTTTTACTTTTGGGCCTAAGAAACTTATCCAGCCTGATTTAACAGCTTCATAAGCAGCCTTAGCCTCCTCTTCTCCAATAAATGTATTTGCGACAGGTATCTCTTTTTCCATAAATTCTAATCAAAAGTAACAATTATAAAGATATATATTAACCTGTATACATGTCAAAAAACGCACTAATAACAGGCGGCGCAGGTTTCATTGGATTCCATCTAGCAAAGCATTTAGCTGCTCAAAATTATAATATCACAATTTTAGATAATCTTGAAAGAGGCAGGGAGGACAAAGATTTTAATGAATTAATAAAAAGAAACAATATAAAATTCATAAAAGGAGATATAACAATTCCAGAAACATTTGCCCAATTAAGCAATTTTGATTATATCTATCACCTTGCCGCAATTAATGGCACAGAAAACTTTTACAAAATTCCTGACAAAGTTCTCAAAGTAGGAGTCATTGGAACTCTAAATGTTTTAGACTGGTTTGTAAAACAAAAAAAGGGAAAACTGCTCTTCTCTTCAACTTGCGAAGCGTATGCAGGAACGTCAAAACTCTTGAAAGATAAATTCCCAATTCCAACTCCAGAAGAAATACCTCTAGTTATAGATAATCCAAGAAATGTAAGATGGAGTTACGGAGCTAGCAAAATACTAGGGGAAGTAGCAATTCATTCTTATGCAAAAGTGCACAATATGAAAAATTTTGTAATTATAAGGTATCACAATGTCTATGGCCCTAGAATGGGATTTGAGCACGTTATTCCCCAGTTTATTGAAAGAATTGTAAAAAAAGAAGCTCCATTCAAAATATTCGGCGGCCAAGAGACTAGAACATTTTGTTATATAGACGATGGCGTAAAAGCAACGCAATTAGTCATGGAAACTGAAAAAACAAATGGACAAACAATCCATATTGGAAGGAGCGACGGCGAAATTAAAATAATAGATTTAGCAAAAAGGCTATTTCAAGTAGCAAATGTAAATCCTCAAATAGACATTCAACAAGCTCCAGAAGGAAGCGTAATGCGCAGATGCCCTGATACAACAAAGCTTCAGAAATTAGGATTCAAACCCGAAATTAATCTAGACCAAGGTTTAAAACAAATATATGATTGGTATAAGGATAAATTTGTTTAGTTACTACTTTCTTTAACAAAATTGTATAAATAAGACTTAAATATTAAAGATAATTCAAAATAGTATGATTTCAAAGCTGGAAAATATACTAAAAAATTGCATAATAAAACCAATTAAGTTGGCAACATTAGCTGCCTCTCTTTATTTAACAAATAGCGTTTACAGCGCAGATGTCAATATCCCAAAAGATTATCAAAAAATTCAAGCAGGAATTGACGCAGCAGTGAATGGAGACAGCGTAATTGTGGCTCCCGGAGTATATAATGAATTAGTTGATTTTAAAGGCAAAGCGATTACTCTAAAAAGTTCTGACGGCGCAGAAAGAACAATCATTGACGGATTTGGATTTAATGACAGCGTTGTTAAATGTGTTAATGGCGAGACTCTTGACACAATATTGGAAGGATTTACTATTACCGGAGGGGGAGTAGGCAGATTTTTTCCCAATAATATGGTAGGAGGAGGAATGTTTAATTATCAAAGCAGCCCAACAATTATTAATTGTATATTTAAAGATAATTTAATGAGCGATTCAAGTTCTGCAGGAGGAGGAATGTTTAATGCAAATAGCAGCCCGACTATTATGAATTCCTTATTTATTAGAAACGTTGCTACTCACTCTGGAGCTATGCAAAATTTTGAGAGCAATATCCATTTGATTAATTGTGTATTTAGTCATAATTATTCAGGGCATAGCGCTGGCGGAATATATAATCATGATAGTTCATGTGATATGCAAAATTGTATTTTCAACGATAATTTTGCATCTAACGGACAGGGCGGAGCAATATTTTAATGGTGGTGCAATCCTTACTAATTGCACTTTTTTCAAAAATAACCAGATAGCACTTTATAGCGATACAGGAAGAATGTCATTTGTAAAAAATTGTATTTTCTGGGAAGGTAGACTAAATGGTAGTAATTTCATAAGGTATAGTGATATACAAGGAGGCTATGAAGGTTTAGGCAACATAAATGCAGACCCTCTTTTTGTTGATGCGGATAATGGAGATTTTAGTTTGCAACCCAATTCTCCTTGTATAAATTCAGGAGACCCAGAATCGCCTTTAGATTCAGATGGAACAAGAGCAGATATAGGGGCATCTTTTCATGGCATTACTTTTATCCGTGGAGACGCAAACAGAGATAAATCATTAGATATATCAGACCCTCTTGATACTTTAATTTATTTATTTTGCAATAGGCAAAATCCAAACTGCCTTAATAATGAATATTGTTGCAAATGCCTTGATTCCAGAGACGCTAATGATGACGGAATAATAGATATAAGCGATCCTATCTATTCTTTGCAATATTTATTCCGAGATAGTTTGCCTCCTCCAGCACCATTTCCAGAACTAGGTAGAGACACAACTCGAGATGAACTTTCATGTTTAGAATATTAACTTTAAATATATTTATAAAGATAATATTTTTATTAATATTAATAATTTAATGACTAATATGGAAGGAAAAAGAATTGAAATTGACATTGTAATTTATCCAGAAGGTAAGGGAGAAAATAAGATATATAGCATTAGCTCTATGCAATTTCCTAATGTTGTGACTCAAGGAAAAACTATTGAGGAAGCAAAGAATAGATTGAGAGAAGCATTGGATTTATATTTTGAATCAGCGCCATGGGAAAAGAAAAAATTAATCCTCTTTGAAAGAGAAGAAGAGGAATCTAATAATGCTCCAATGATTAGTAGAATATTTATTTAATCTCTAAGCATTTCATTAAGTTCTTTAATTGTTTCTTCACCAATTCCTGCTTCCCGACAAGTAGACAAAAGATTAAGTCTAACCACATTACTTAGTCTTTTTACATTAACTAAAACAATTGGTCTGCGAAGAGGAGGGTCTTTGTTAATTATGATATGATCGCCCCTCATCCTCTCTATTTTAAAGCCTTCTTTTTCTAATATCTTAACTACTTTTAGAACAAGTGGTTTTAATCTATATTTCATTTAAATTAAAATAATAAATTATATTTAAATGTGATTATTAATTAAATAAAAATAAACATTACCCTCTAAATCTCAATCTTAAAGCCATCTTCAAATAAGCCCAGGCAAACTTTACTAATTTTAATGCGTCATTTGCCCCCATTCCCATTGCAGACTCGCCTTCCTCTCGGAATTTATACACAAAAGGAATTTCCTTGATTCTAAATCCGTTCTTAACTGCGCGATGCAATAGCTCAAAATCAAATTCCCCAAAAACAGGAGCATATCTAAATTCCAGCTCCAAGAACTTATCGCGTTTAATTAAATGAAAATCTCCTGCAACATCGCTCAATTTTAGTCCTATAATCAAGGCACACATCTTGTTCAAGAACATAGAGCCGTATTTTCTGGAAAATGGCGCAAGCATTCCGCCGCCCTTCATATATCTCGAGCCAGAAACAATATCATATTTATCTTTATAATTAAGAAAACGCCGAGCAATCGCAGGCGGATGCGACAAATCAGAATCCATTGTTATAACATATTTCCCATTTGCCATAAATATAGCATCTTGATAAGCAGAAAAATACCCTTTTTTTCCATAGCGATGAATTGCCAGCACATCTCTTTTCTTAACCAATTTATCAATAATCTTTGGAGTTTTATCCTTAGAATTATCATCTAAAATAACAATCTCGTAATTAACGCCTTTAAACTCCTTCCTTAATTCTTCAACAAGCTTTTCAATATTCTTCTCTTCATTATAAGTAGGGAGTATTATAGAAACATCTTTCTTAATCTTAAATGGCTTTTTCAATTTTTCTAATTTTATCTTCTTTCCATATCCAAAACATAAATAATCTACCATTATACAAAACTCTAAGGTAGCTTTAAATAGTTTATTAATAATGATAAAAAAATGGACGAAAAATTAATAAGTTCGTTGAAAGCAGCGCAGAAAGAATTTAAAGAAGAGCCGATGAGTTCTTTTTATGACAATAAAATTGCAGGCTATCCCTCAAGGTTAAGAGTTAAAAAGATATTAAAAGAATTGAGCAATATTGAAAATAAGAAAGTTCTGGATATTGGCTGCGAAGCGGGCTACATTTCATTGAAAATATTAGAGAAAAAACCTTCTGATTTGTATGCAATTGACATAACAGAAGATGCCCTAAAAGAGTTTAAAAATAAATTAAAAAATAAAAATTATAAGTCAAATATTATAATAAAAAAAGCCTTCCTGCAAAAAATTCCTTTCAAGGATAATTTCTTTGACATTGCTGTATGCACAGAAGTGATAGAGCATGCCCCAAATGTAGAAAAAGGCTTTGAAGAAATTAATAGAGTTTTAAAAAAAGGCGGCAGATTAATTTTAACATTCCCAAATGAAAAATTAAGAAGAAAAGTCTATCCAATAGCAAAATTATTTGGAATAAATACAGACATTGAAAAAGAAGTAACTTTATTTGAATATAATCATAGGGATATAATAAAAAAATTGCAAAAAAACTTCACAATAAAAAGGTCCTATAGGCTTCCTTGGTTTTTTCCAATAACTAATTTTATCGTATGCGAAAAATAATTCTAGATCTTACGATTATTATTTATCCAATTTTCAATTTTTTACGCACCTTAATTATATTAAATCTATGCTTCATTATCAAGAATAATGTCTGAATGGCTATCTTGGTAGCCTTTAACGTATTGGCTGCTCCATGCGATTCGCCGCTTCTTTTCAGAAAATTAACTGGAACCTCAATAAAAGGAATTTTTCTTCTTATTATATGCAGCATCCAATCCTTTTGAAATACATTGCCCCCGTCCATGCCCTCATTCCTCATTTTCTCAAAGGCTCTTCTTGATATCAGTCTATATGTGCATCCAACATCAGTTAGCTGCGCAGTATTAAACATAATCTCAATCATCTTTGCAAATGCCCAATTAGC
This sequence comes from Candidatus Woesearchaeota archaeon, assembly GCA_964547875.1. Classification (GTDB taxonomy): domain Archaea; phylum Nanobdellota; class Nanobdellia; order Pacearchaeales; family GW2011-AR1; genus JAUSIK01. The sequence goes on along the minus strand of CAZJPE010000002.1, from coordinate 118,691 downwards.
CCATTTCATAAGAAAGCCCATATTAGCACCTTCTCCAATAAGGATGCTTGTAGTTCTAGTGCCGCATACAACATCGAATTCATCAGAATAAGCCAATAATTTCAATATGTCTCTTGCAACATATGTTCCATCAGGTTCAGAAGTTATTATAATATCCCCCCTCGCTTCTCTTAGAGCCCTTTGGTAACCATTCCCAAATCCTTGTTTAGGCTCGAAAAAATATTTTGCTTTTGTCTTTTTTATTAATTCCTTTGTTCCTTTAACTGCATTATTGTCAACAGCAATGACTTCGTCTACTACTTTAGTAGCAAAAAGATCCTCAATAAATCTCCTTATAGTCTCCTTTTCATTATATGTAGAGAATACAACAGATACTTTTTTTCTATTCCACATCTTATATCTAAATAAATTTAATAAATCTTTAATCAAACAAATGTTTAAAAACTTTTACAAACTAAATGCAGTCGATGAGAAGAATAGTTAATCTTAATAATGTTTTTATAAATATAAATGAGAGAAAAACCGCTAATAAAAAAGAGCTCTCGCTCAGTCTAAATAATAGTATTTCAGACGAATCTTTAATAAAAAAAGGATTTTTTAATGGAGATATTTTAATATGTCATGATTATTCTTTGTCTAATAATAATATAAGCATGGATTGTGGCAGAATTAAGTTCTTTGATTTTTACAGGAAAAGACTTTCAATAAAAAAGCCTTCTTTTTACGCAATAGCAGTAAATGCAATAATACATCTAAACAATGAATATATAATTCTTATAAAAAGGGGAGAGGATGTCTATTGCTATCAGAATTACTGGGATTTTCCAGCAGGACTAATTCCATTTGGTACTGGTTTATTTGAGAGACTAGTTGATTGTATCTTTAATGATACCGGGCTGGAGAAAGAAGCGCTGTCAATAAATACTCAGCCTGATTTTCTTATTCAAAGAGATGAATTTCTTCTTTTTTATTATAAAATACAATGTAAATTGCAAAAAGAAGAACTAAAATCAATAATAAGAAATTTTGATTCTCTCTTATTGCATAAATCCGAAATAGAAAAGTTTCTCTCTAAAAATAAGAATGTGTATCCTGATTTCTTAATAGAGGTATAATGTATAATATTAATGTAATCCTACGATATTGTTTCTCTAAGGCAGGAGCAATATTAAGTTATATCATAAACCATCTTTCATTTTAACTCTATTTCTTTTATATTCAATTTTATCTTTTCATAAATCCTTGGATAGATTTACTGACATACCATACTTACCCCATTTATTTTTAGCTAAGATAATTAATCAAAGAGGATCATATCAATTCTACCACAGCAATTTATTTAAACGCCGTATAAATTGCAAATAATGTCTAATAGTATGGAAACAGATAAAAAGATTTTAGGTTGGAAAAAATGGAAGATAGGTGATTGGCATCTTATTAATAGGATTCAATGGGGAGAGGAAGAAAGATCTATGCTGGAGAAAGTATTATCTGATGATTGGTTTGGTTATGGTCGTATTAACACAGAATTTGAAAAAAAACTCTCTGATTTCACTGGAATTAATTATTTTAATCTGACAAATAGCGGCTCCTCTGCCATTGAAGTGGCAGTTAAGGTTTTAGAGGCACAGGATTATTGGAAGAAAGGAGATTTAGTTATTCATCCAATTACGACATTCGCCACGAGTATCTCTTCTGCTATCTCACAGGGTTTGACTCCAGTTTACATAGATACCAAGCGCTTCACCTATGTAGCGGACCCGCAGCAAGTAAAACTTGCAATAGAAAAACATCCAGAGATTAAGGGAATGATTCTCCCATATTTAATTGGGAACATTCCAGATTTAGATGAGATTAAAAATTACCTTGACGGCAGATTGTTAATTGAAGATTGTTGTGACACTCTCGGAGGAAAATTTGGAGACATACATTTAGGCAATCTCGGAGATTTTGTAACATTTAGTTTTTACGGCTCGCATCATATAACTACCGGAGGCGGTGGAGGCGCTTTAGGAACAAAAGATGAAAGTTTGCATGCAACAGCAAAAAGCGCAATTTACTGGGGCAGAGATTTTAAAGATAAAGGTGGCGATTTTTTGAAAAGATATGAGTATGAAACTTTAGGAACAAACAGCCAAATGCCTTCTTTAAATGCGGCTTTTGGCTCTGCGCAGATTGACAGACTGCCGGGATTTATCAAAGCAAGAGAAAGACAGTTTAGTGAAATGACAGAATTGTTTGGCGAGTCAGGATATTTTCATCTTCCTATAATACATAAAAAAGCAAAACCAAGTTTTTTCGCCTATCCATTGACCCTTAAAGAAGACTGCCCATTTAATAGAGCAGAATTAGTCAGGTATTTAAGAAATAATAAGGTGGAAGTCAGGCCTTTAATGTGTGGCAATATAATGCATCAAAAACCATTTAGGAAAGCAAGAGGATTAGCCTTAACTGGAGAATTTCCTGTTGCAGATGAGATTCAGGAAAAATCCTTTTTCGCGCCATGCTGGGGAATGCCAGAAGAACAAAAAGAAGATTATTACGCTATATTCAAAAATTTCTTTTCTCGTTATGCAAAAAGTACGCAAAGCAATGAAAAATATAAGTTAGTAATCTGATTTTTACATCATATTTATAACTAGTTTTTAATTAAATTATCAATCTCTTTGATAACTCTCTCGGTTTTTATATTTTGCACAATGTCCGAGATAACTCTTACATTTTTTCCAAGAGGCCTGGTATAATTTAATGATAGATGTGCAGGTATCAACGCGACTAATCTTGTTCGAGCAGCCCAAGCAAGGTGCATTGGCCCTCCATCATGCGCTATGACAAGCTCGCTTTTTTTAAATAGCAAGTAAATTGCCCTTAAGTTTAATAGTCGCGAGGGAGAAATAATAAAGTTATTTCTTCTTTTCAGCCACGCAATCTTTCTCTTGTCCAAGCCCAGCAAAATAATTTTATAATTTTTATAATTTTTATTTATATACCTAATTACATCATTAAACCTATCTAATGGCAATTGTTTACTTTCAAGACTTGCATCAGGAACTATGCATATAAATCTCTTTAGTTTATTCATTTTTATAAAGCTGTCAATAAATTCTCTATCCTTTTTATCTGTAGAAATTTCAGGCCAATAATCTCTTGATTTAAGATTAAGGGCCTTATTAATAAGGTCAATCCTTTGAAATGTAACGTGCTTATTTAATCTGTCTTTTTTATAAGCATAGTCTAAAAAGAATTTTGAAAAAAAACGATTATAAAAACCAATTTTATATTTTACATTTGCTAGATGAAGCATGGCGATATTAAAAATGCTTCCCCGCAGATCAATTCCCACATCAAAATTTTCTTTTTTTAAAACTCTCGAGGTTTTAATATAATTTAAAAAAGAACCGTAATTATTTGGAGGATAGTCTAATATCATTATTTTGTTTATATTCTTATTTTCTTCAATTAGGGGCTTGTTAGATTTTGAGGCTATAACAGTGATATTTGACTTTGGAAAGTTTTTCCTCAATTCTCTGAATATATTAGTTGACAATACCATGTCTCCAATTTTATCGTTCTTTATTACAAGGATTTTTTTTATGCCCCTCATTTAAATACCATGCTATTAAATATTTTTAAACATTTAGTTTAACAATTTTTAAAAACCCTCTATCTTGGTCTATTTATGAAATCAAAAAATATAACGCCTTTATTCATTATACTGGCAGCAATATTCCTTCTTTTCTTAATAGCATTTATCATAGTGCCTTATGACATAGCAGACCTTACAGATGTTAATGATTATTCAGATACAGCAAAACTTTTTGCAGGAGAATATCATGCCAAGCATAGAACATCACATTCTCTTCTGTATGGGTTAATGTTAACCCCTTATGTAGAGCTAACTAATAATTTTTTTCTTTTAAAATTTGCATCTGCCTTTTGGCTTTCTTTGTTGATATTAAGTCTTTATTATATAAGCGGCAAAAATAAAAAAGCACTTCTGTTATTAGTAATTAATCCGGTATTCTGGTATCTCTCTCCATGGCTAAGCCCTTTGCCTCTTGTTTCGCTATTATTTTTATGGTCGTATTTTTTTATTAAAAAATTTGATTCAAAAGAGAAATTTAAGCATCTTTTCTTTTCAGGCTTTCTTATAGGATTAGCCTCTGCCCTTTGGGAGACAGCCTTTTATTTTTCTTTTATTTTTTTGCTTGCTTTTTTCTATAATAAAAAATTATATCATTCTATTTTGTTTTTTATGGCAGTTTTTATAGGAATGGTTCCGAATTTAATAGTTAACCAAATAATTTTTGATTTTCCATTTTATAGTCTTGCAAAGCATTTTTTTGCAGTTTTGGCATTTGCAATATATGGCGGAGCATATGGGCAGGGATATTCTAATCCAAGCTTTAGATCATTTATTATAATACTTTTATTTATCCCATTTTACTTTTACTTATTTTTTAAGAAAAATAACTTTAAAAAATATAGAAAAGAAGTTATCTTCATTTCATTAGCATTGCTTTTTATTCTGACAAATCCACAACTAAGATTGCTTATTCTTTTTACGCCCCTTATATTACTGCTTCTTGGAAACGAGTTAACTATTAAACAGCTGAAAAAACAGATCTTTATATCTCTATTATTGAGCTTGCTAACTATCTCGCCTTATCTGATTCAAATATCCCATGATACAGATGCTCGTAGTATAGATAAAGTTTTAGGAAATTTTCCTAATATAGAATTTTACAACACTCCGCATTATCTCTTAATCAAATCAGATTTGCATGAAATAGAAAAGGATTATCCTGGTCAGGTTTTTCTTGTTGGAAATACAAATGACGATTATGGGAGATTAGCCCATCTTTATTGGGGTGATAATATTAAAGAATTTGTCAGTCTGGAAGATTACGAGTTATGGCTGAATAAAAAAACTACAATTGCATCCCAAAGGATAAGCTCAAATGCATCGCAGCAATTTAGAAGAGAGATATGGGTTGAAGTAGGCTTGGGAAAAAATCTAAACGACAGAACCAATTATGAAGAAATAAAATATGCGATAGCGCCCAACAACAATTTTAAATTAGATAATTTCAAATTAATAAAAAGTTATGAAAAATTGAGCATATTTGAAAAAATTTAATTTTTATAAATTTCTTGTAAATCTTTAAATATTTACTTTTCCTAGAAAAAAGGTGAAAAAAGAGATGAAGTTTTTCGCGCTCTTAATAGCAATAGTTATTGTTGGAATAGAAGTGCTTCTCACTCCTTTAGTTTCAGCCTTAGAAGAATGCAAAGATCCAGGCATTATTGGAGATGCAGATAATAATGGCGTCTTAGATATTAAAGATGCGTATCCTCTTCTTGGATTTCTTTTTCTTGGGGAAGCAGGCCCTAATTGCTTAGAGAGAGGGGACGTGAATGGTGATGGCATCATGGACAAAAATGATCCTATTTATCTTTTAGCTTATTTATTTCTAAAAGGGGATGCACCTATAAGTCTTAATGGCGAAGTAAGCTATTTTGAGGGAACTGATGAGCCGCCTGATATTGGATTAGCTTTAAATGGAGATGAAATTATTCGCGAATTGCCAATAGGAGCAGAACTTTTTGATTTCACTAATGATCCTGGAATAGCAACAAGTGAGCATATTGAAACTACAGGAGATATTGTAGACTGCAAAGTTGATGTGTATGAGCAGGGTAGTCTTATAGGAATTACTTTCTCTGCAGACTGGCCTGAAGGGATTGGCATGAGTCAAGGTATAGAATTTACTATCGGAGATGACGATGGAGTTGTTATTGAAGAAATAGAGCATGCTTATGATTTAGAAGCTGAGTGTACAGATGCAAAAGGTAATACAGGAACTGCTCAATTAGAATTTAAGACTAAGAAATTAGAGATTCCTTCAGAACCGCTTTGCCGTAGAGATATTGATGTTTGCTGCAAGAGTGATGATGATAACATTCTTTCATTACCTCTTGTACCTGGTAATCCTGCGTCTCCGAAATTTGATGCAGCGCATATTTTTACTGACCAATTTACAAATCCTCACGGAACTAATTATGCATGTGCAAGGTCTTGTGCAGAAGTGGGGATGGAAGAGGATGGAACTATGGAGATAATTTGCGGTGAAAATTCTCCCAAGCCAAGCTGTGCTCAAATTAAACCATTTGACGTTATCGCTGGATTTGATTCAAGATTAGAGTGGGGAGGCCCACAGATTCCTAGAGCATGGGGCGAGGTAGGTTCAAGTCCAGAGGCAGTTGCGCTTTGTAATAATTTAGATAGCGATCATGTACATCCAGCTGTGAAATATGATTTTTCATGCTGGCTTGGTGAACCTCAAGAGCCTCCTATAGATGTTGATATTGAGCCTCAAGAGCCTCCTATAAATCCTACAAAAGCAGAGAAAAAGCAAGAAAATACTATACAACATCTCGCTAATGAGCCCACTCCAAAGAAAACCCCGTGTTATGTTGATTCTGTTAGAGTTATAAGTGATCCTGAATACTATGAGGATAATGTTGAGGGAATAAAGCAGGATTTTTATCTTGGTTCGCAATTTCTTATTGAAGCGTTACAAAATAACAGAAAAGACAAAAATGGAGAAACTGCCCCATTTATCGTACCTAATGCATTTCATAATAACAATATACCCTTGGGACACAATGAGGGATATCCTACTGATATATTTCGCGGGACGAAGCAATATATATATCAAACCGGATTTGGCTTTTTTGTTATGGCGGATTTAGAACCGATAAGCAAACATGAAAAATGTTTATATGTACAATATGTCCAAGACACTAATGAACAGAGAAGTAAAGATGGTATTACCAGATTTAAATCGTTTAAGGTGACCAGAAGTGACGCTCCTCCTAAAGAACGAGGCACTTTTATGGCAGCTAAATCTGATATTTTGAAAAAAAGTTTGAGCCAACTACCAAGACTTACTGTAGAAGAGATAGATAGAAATAGTGATTCACGTTTTTTTGATGCCATACTAGAGCCTTGGGAAATTGCACAGAGAAATACTTATTGTTTCACTGATGGGAGCTTTGACTTGAACTTTGAATGGTGTCCGGACGCTTATGTAAAAGAGAGCGAGTTTCTTAAATATATTCCTGCGAAGACTATAAATAAAGATGGACTATGCAAGGTAAAACCACCTCAGACTATTTGGTATGACGATCCTCACCACAACTTTTTTACTGGCGTTATCTCCCCTGGAGCATATGTAATTAATGTATATAATGCAAGAAATACTAATCTTATCTCTATTGTTGAAGATTCTCAAGCACGGGAGGCTGACAAAAAGGAAAATGGGAAAATTATGTATGAGAAAGGATATCAATATAGATGGGTTTGTAGCCAAAATCAATTAAAATTTAGGGATAATCCTGCATGGCCTGAGTATCGCCCTCAGGGTTCTGTTGAGAGCAACAGACTAAAAATAGTAACTCCTCCTTCATGTAGCTGTCAGAAGCAAAGAAGACTTCCTGGAGAGGATTATCTCAATGATGGGCCTCCTGTAGCTTGTTAGGTATTTTGTAGAAATAGAGAAGAAATAAAACAATAAATCAGGAACAACATCTTGATGTTTTAACGCACTCTGAGAAATAATGGACACTGCATCCCACTAAACTTTATAAAGTCAGATTAAATTTCTAATAAAAATGAAGGTCATTATTCCGTGTGCAGGAAGCTCTAATAGATTCCCCAATATGAGGCCGAAGTGGATGCTCACTCATCCAGATGGCGACATGATGGTAAAAAAATCAATAGCAGGATTAAATATCTCCCAAGAGAATGTCATTGTAACAATCCTTAATGAGCATGAAGAAAAATATGATATTATAAGAGGATTGAAGGAGAATATGGGAGAAAAAATAAGAATAGTCGTGCTTGACGAAAAAACCAAAAGCCAGCCAGAAACAGTTTACTTAACATTAAAAAAAACAGGAATAAATGAAAGTTTTTTAGTAAAAGATAGCGACAATATGTTCTCTTTCAACTTAAAAGATGAGAACGTAAATTATGTCTGTTATTCAGATATACACGAGCATGAAGAAATAAATCCGGGAAACAAAAGTTATGTCAAGTTAAATGAACAGGACATAATTATGGACATCGTTGAAAAGAAAGTCATCTCAAGCTTTTTTAATGTAGGAGGCTATTATTTTAGAAACCCTAAAATTTTCATGGAATCTTTTGAAAAATTAAATGAAAAAAGAAATAACAATCATTCAGAGCTTTATGTATCTCATATAATTCAGGATTTAATTACAAATAAAGGCGAGATATTCTTTGGAAAGAAAATATCCGATTATTTTGATTGGGGAACATTAAATGAATGGCTTAAATATACAAAAAAATTCAGGACATTTTTCTTTGATTTAGATGGGCTTCTATTTAAGAATGCCTCACAGCATTTTAAACCGCGCTGGCATGAAGCAGAGCCTATAAAAGAAAATTTAGATGTTATAAAAAAGCTGTCAGAAGACCAACATTCGCAATTATTTTTTGTCACGTCAAGGCCGGAGAAATACAGGGAACTTACAGAAAAGCAGCTCAATAAATTAAAAATAAAGTATAAGTCTTTGATAATGGGATGTTATCACGCTAAGAGAATTATCATAAATGATTTTTCAAATACAACAGGCTATCCAACATGCGAAGCAATTAATATCTTAAGAGATTCAGAAGATTTAAAAAAGTATGTTTAAATTATATTGAAATGAAGTTAATTACTGATTTTAAAGGATTCTCTGGATGTAAAATAAAACTTTACTTCGGGAATGGAATTTATTTTGTTAGAAAGATATCTAAATCTGTTGATTATAATAATAGATTAAAGGCGCAGATGACTAAGCAGGAGTATTTTCTTAACAATATAGCTACTGAAAAAATAACAGCTCCCAAAATCTTCAAAACTAGCTTCGTTAATGGGCTCTTTTTTTTTGATATGGAATATGTCCGAGGAATTAATCTCATTGGATATATATATGACGCAAATATCAATGAATTATCAGATGTATCAAAAAATATCTGTTCAATTATAGACTCAATGAAAAAACATGAGAATGAAGCAGAATACATTAGTTTAGAATCTTTTGAGAAAAAGATAGATGATATAAAAAATTCGCTTAAATTAAAATATGCGTCAATTGACATGTCTTTTCTTGATGATTTAAAAAATGAATTATCCAAAACGCAAGAATACAAAGAAATTAAGAAAACATTTTGTCATGGCGATTTAACAATGGAGAATATAATATATGATAAAATAAATAAAAAGTATTATTTAATCGATTTTTTAGATAGTTTTATTGAGCATTATTGGTTTGACATAGCAAAATTATTTCAGGATATAGAGGGAAAATGGTATAAATTCAGGAATCCAAAAATAAATATTAATAATATGCTCCCCAAAATGAATTTTATTAATAGATATCTAAGAGATAATGTCTTCTCAAAGGAGAAAGTTTATTTCGCACATCATAACTCATTTTTAGCGCTTAATTTTGCGAGAATTCTGCCTTATGCGGAAGAGAAAGACATAGCATATCTAATAAACAAAACAAAGGAAAATCTGGAGAAATTCCAGCAATAAGAGATAAAAAGATATTTAAAAGCCCCATTTTTAAATTTTGAATGAGTATGCACAAAGAGCCAAGAGAAAAGAAAAAGGTAGATGTAATTTTCACAGGATTAGTAAGAGCTCCTGAAAAATTCAAAAAATCAATAGCAGATATGGTTAAATTAAGAAAAGAAGGTCTAATAAACAAAATAATCTTCTCTACATGGGACTATGAGGCAGAAAAAAATTCGGAAATAATCTCCTTCTTGGGAAAAAATAATGTAATTGTAATAGCAACTAAAGAGCCAGAAGACAGGGGCATTGGAAATATATGGTGTCAAATGAAATCCTTAGATGTAGGACTAAGTAAAATTGACGAGGACAGATTTGTATTAAAAAATAGAACAGATATTTACATAAATCCAAATTTCTTAAGAGAATTATTTAATAAAAAAGAGAGCCTGTTAAAAATAAATAGAAATTTGCCCAATGGAAACATATTCAAATATAAAGTATGGGTACATTATTACGAATTAAAAACACCATTTCATATGGGTGAAGAATGTTTTTTTGGGCATCACCATGACATAAAGCTTCTTGTAAATTACGATAAGTCATATGACGAAAAATATAAAGTTGGCGATGCTATAAGCCACATAAGGAAATTTATACACCCCTTTCTCAACAATTATCCTATTTTATACGACTATCTTAAGACATATTCTAAAGATAGTTTTCTTAAGACATTGGCAATTAAATTCTCCCATAAGATATTTGAAGTAAGAGGTTTCAAAATAGCAAGAAAAATAAGCGCAAAAAACAAGTTCAATAATCTAGAGAAGAAATTAAAAGATGATAAATTCATAAATATTTTAGCTACCTATTATTCAATTCTACACAGTCATTTTCATATCGATGGAAGCAGTTTTAAAAATCTTGTAATTAATGTGCCTTCCCGACCTGAATCCGCTCCGGGAGCAAAATTAGACCCAATAGAATTCAAAAAAAATTTAAGCGCACTAACGCACCCTACAAGGCTAGGGCAGGTTTACATTCACGATATGGAATTATTAAGCAATATCTGTAATAATAAATTAAATAAGGATGCAATTTCAGAAAGATTAATGAAAGCTATTAAAAGATTTAATGTTAAAAATTAACTATAATTTATAAATATAACTTCTTTCCAATAAAAATGCAGGACAATACAGAATTTAATAAAAGCCTAAAGAAGATTTTTAGATCTTCAGTAATATTCTTTATTTGCCTATTTATAGGAAAGCTATTAGTTTATGTTTACAGAGTTATAATTGCAAGAACATTAGGCGCAGAGGTTTATGGTCTTTTTTCCTTGGCGAATATGATCGTTTTATGGGTTTCAGTATGCGCTTCTCTAGGCTTTAGCGAGGCAATTCCAAGATATATACCAATATTCAGGGGAAAAGGAAGGATTGATAATATTAGATTCATCTTCAGACATACTTTAAAATATCTGTTAGTATCAAGCATTTCAGGCGGAATTCTGCTATTTTTACTCTCAGAAACAATAGCGATAAAGATATTTCATAATACTGATTTAATAATTTACTTAAAAATCTTAAGTCTTGCTGTGCCTTTGATGGTTATATCAACCATATTTATTGCTATGCTAAGATCTTACGAGAAAATAACATGGTATATTCTAATCTCTTATATATTTCATAATATAGCAAGCGTTGTTTTCATAATAATTTTATTAATAATTGGATTTAGCGATTTAGCAATTATAATTTCATATCTGGTAGGATATTTCGTATCATTAATTTCCTCTATAATAATTAGTAGGCATACTATTCCAGAGATATATAAAAAAGATTATAGAATAGACAATGAAAAAAAGAAGCTTTCAAAAGAATTTATAAGATATTCTCTGCCTCTTTTATTTTCAAGTTTTATAGGTATTCTTTATTCATGGATAGATTCATTCTCTTTGGGGTATTTTAAGGGCCCATTAGAAGTAGGTTTATATAATGCCGCAATGCCGATAGCCCTGATATTAGCAATAACCCCTGAATTGTTCATGGGGCTTTATTTTCCTCTAATAAGTGAGGCATACGCGAAGAAAAAAATGCCTCTGATAAAAGAATTAAGCAAGCAAGTTGGAAAATGGGTTTTCATGATCAATGTGCCTATTCTTATGCTAATCTTTATCTTCCCAGAAGTATTCTTGAGAATACTATTTGGCAGCGAATTCATAGAGTCAAGCACAGCATTAAGGATACTTGTCATAAGCACGTTTATATTGTCTTTTACAGGCCCATTGACTAGGAAGCTGATTCAATTAACTGGGAAATCAAAATTAATATTTTATAATGTCTTGGTATTGGCAGGAACTAATTTCTTTCTAAACTCAATTTTTGTCCCAATGGAAAAAATTGGATTTATAGATAATGCAAATGGTATAAATGGGGCGGCAATAGCGACGCTATTAAGCTCAATTATATTGGCAACAATATTTATCTCAGAAGTCAGCTATCATTTGAAGTTCATTCCAATCAGAAAAAAGGTAGTGTCCCTATTCATAATCGCCGCGCTTTCAGGAGTATTGGTATTAGTTATAAAATCTCTTATAATAAACACTCTGCTTAGTTCTATAATGCTTTCTATATTTTTTCTTGCATTGTATGCAATACTATTTTTTCTGACTCACGCATTAGATGATAATGACATCATGATTTTAAAGTCAATAAAGAAGAAATTTTTTAATTTTTAGATCCCTATTCAGTAACATATTTAAAAAGCAATTTCTTATAAAATAGAATAAAGAAAGTAGATTACGATTACACAACAGGCAATAATCAAACTACATATTACATTTCAGATAATTTCATACAAATCCGTTACACGAACGGAACAATAATTAATGAAACATATTACTATACAAATGATAAATTAGTTACTAAGAAAGACAATAGTGGAAGTAAGACATATTATCATCCTGATCATTTAGGCTCAACAAGTTTAGTTACTAATCAGACTGGGCATATAGTAGAAGAAGAATTTTATTTACCTTTTGGAGAGATTTAAATAAAAACAAAACATTTAGATACTATTAGCTATTAGCTTTTAACATAAAAAATGATAGGTTTTACAATTTCTAAAAATAAGATTAAAATCAGACTAACTGAAGAAAGATGGTTTCACATAATAGAATCTCATGATTATATGTCTGGACTTAGCGATTGTGTTTTAGAAACTATTAATGAGCCAGAAGAAATAATAGAGGGTGATGAAGGCGAATTTTTAGCAACAAAAAGATTTAATAATAAGCATATTGTTGTTATTTATAGGGAAATCCCTAATAAAGATGGCTTTGTTATAACGGCCTTTTTGACTTCAGAAATTGATAGAGTAAGAAAAGATAGAAAAATAATATGGAAGAAAAAATAATAAGTAATATAGAGAAGATAATACCACAATTTGTAAAGATAGCGAAGCAAATGTGGATAGACTATGATAAAGAAGCGGACGTGCTTTATATTAGTTTTGCAAGGCCTCAAAATGCAGATAATAGTGTAATGGATGGGAACACCATTCTCCATAAAAGAGGCGATAATATTGTTGGATTAACTATAATTAATGCTAGTAAGTATAAAGCCTAATTAATTTTATAAAAAGGATTGGGTGAATAAAGACATGAATAAAATTAGTTATTACATAAACGACAACTTCATCCAAACAAGAAACACAAACGGCACAATTCTCAACGAAACATATTATTACGCTAATGATAAATTAGTTACTAATAAAGACAATTCAAACAATAATACTTGCTATCATGGAGATCATTTAGGCAAGTATTATCTAATTTATGTCTCTAAATAGAATTCTCTCATGGAATTTTTTATGCCTTCAATATCCAGCTTATGTTTTTTATATAAATCTTCGGGCTCGCCGCTCTCCCCAAAGCAGTCACGCAATCCCTGCCTTAAAACTCTCTTTCCAAGACCCTCTTCTGCAATTATCTCGCACACTCTTGAGCCAAGCCCCCCGATAATGCTATGATCTTCCAATGTAATTATCCCTGCTCTTCTTCTTGCGTAGGAAATTACGCTCTCTCTGTCAATTGGCTTTAATCTGCAAAAATTAATTACATCTAAAGGTATCTCTTTTTCCAGCTCTTTGGCAGCCTGGAGGGCATAATAAACCATGTCGCCTGTCGCCATTATGCTTATTCCATTTTCCCGCCCGCAGTCTTTTATAACATCTACTCTTTCAGGATTAAAAGAGTAGTTATTGTCGTGTATATTGGGCACAGGTCTGCGTGATGTTCTTAGATATGCGAATTGATTTCCATTTACAAGATAATTAACAACTTGCTTGATTTCTACGGCGCTCGCTGGAGAATAAATTTCCATATTTGGTATCGCCATCATGGCATTAATGTCGTCTATTCCCATTTGCGTAGCTCCGTCTTTTCCTATTGCTAATCCACTATGGCTTCCAACAAGCACAACGCCCGCATTGCTGTAGGCGACAGAATTCATTATTTGATCCTTTGCTCTCTGCGTTAAAAATGCACCAAAGCTTGAGATAAAAGGGCGATAGCCCTCCTTTGCCAATCCCGCTGCTAGACTAACTCCATGCTGCTCTGCAATTCCGACTTGAAAAAATCTCTCAGGAAACTTTTCCTTAAATTTAAGGGTTTTTGTAGCGCTTCCTAAATCGCAGTCAACAACCACTAGGCGGCCATATTCTTTTCCCGCTTCAGCTAACGCCTCGCCAAAAGCATCTCTTATCCCAGAAGCAGGCTCGTTGTTTATGCTGTTTTTAGCTTGGAATTTAATTGGCGGTTCTTTAATCTTAACTCCCAGATCAAGCATGGCGTTTACATATTCCTCTCCAGTCATGGCCCCATTATGTTTTTTCCTGTTTGATTCTATATGCCTAACTCCTTTTCCCTTCACAGTTTCTGCAATAATTGCTGTTGGCTTTCCCAATATCTTTTTTGCATTAGCATAAGCCTGCCTTAGTTCGTTAAAGTTATGCCCATCTACCTTTATCACATTCCAGCCAAAGCTCTCTAATTGTCGCTCTAAATTGCCTAAGGGCATAGTTTCGTCAACAGCAGCATCATTCTGATAGCCATTCTTGTCTATAATAGCAATTAAATTATCCATCTTCCTGTTGCAGCCATATCGAAATGCCTCCCAATTCTGCCCCTCTTGAAGCTCTCCATCTCCAAGCAAAACATAAACTCTTTCATTTTGTTTTGATAATTTCTTTGCTTCAGCCATGCCAAGGGCAAATGATAAGCCCTGTCCTAATGAGCCTGTGCTTGCATAAATATGCGGGAGAGTGCCTGCTACAGGATGCCCTTGAAAAGGACTGCCAATCTTTCTTAGTTCTTTTTCAAATCTCTTTTCATCTGCATAACCTTTCATGCATAATATTGCGTATAAAGTTGGAACTGCATGTCCTTTGGATAGCATAAATCTATCCCCTTTTTCAAGATTTATCTCATTAAAAAATAAGCTAGCAGCTATGTCTGTCCATGATAGAGAAGATCCAGGATGTCCTGAATCTGCGTGATATAGCGCAGTTATCAGGCTTTTTCTTATCTCTCTTGCTTTTTCTTCAAGATTTGATTCTATTATGTTCGTCATAAATCCTCTTTCTCAATAGCCCTGTAATCATGTGAGCCATGGCAAAGCCAAGATCTTCATAATGGAAATTAAAGTCATTGCTTCCTATTTGTCCTGGAAATTGCGAATGTCCCTCAAAAACAATGCTTAAGTCAATAAGTTCTTCCAATACAGCATTCCTATTTCTCGTCACTAAAATTGTTTTAGCGCCGTGTTTTTTTGCAATCTCACATGCTTTTCTTATATTTCCTGATGTTCCGCTTCCGCTAAAGCCAAACAAAGTATCTCCCTCTGCAACCCTATTGCAGATAAGTTGTTGTGAAAACACGTATTCTTTTCCAAAGTCATTTAAATAAGCAGTAAGAGCTGCTCCAGAAGAGCATAAATCAACAGTCCTTAATCTCTGAATATTTTCTGGAAGAGGTTTTGATTTGTCATCTGTAACAAATAAGTGATTAGCCAGATCTGTAATTAGATTGCCGACAGAAGCAGCATTGCCACCATTTCCGCAGGCGTAAACTGTTCCACCTTTTTTATAAGTTTCCCATATCATATCTGTCGCCTGCATAACCTCATGAATAGGAAAATGTTTTAATGCAGATTCCTTCTCTCGAAGATATAACTTTAATAAGCCATATTCTGCCATCTCATATAGCCTTTCATTATCTATTGCCATTTTATCTGTCCTGAATCTTAACTGTTAATTGCTGATTTTTTATTATATAAGGATTATTGTTATTCATCTCCTTAAACAAAGAATATTTGCCAAGATAATAAAGAAACTCGTTGTATGGGTAATGGTGCAGGGGCGCAATATTTAAGTATATCAATGAAGTCAATATATTCAATCTTTTTAAGTCATATCCTTCTTTTTCTATAAAATTCTCAAGAACGTCTTTGTATTCCATCAAATTGTTTTTTCTCAAAAAATCATAATTCACGTAATTCTTATCTCTTTTTATTTCAAATTGATTATTTCTTATAATTTCATGGGTAACAATAAGAGCATGATGCAACTTTGCAAAATCGTAATAAATATCCCCATAGTCTACATTGCCTGCAAAGCTGTGCCTCCAGTCAATTAATTGGAATCCTTTATCACAGACAATTATATTTTCAGGCTGTAAATCCCCGTGAAAGACAACAGGTACGCCTTCTGAAATTTTTTTCCAGTCTATCTCTCTTAGCATTTCTCCCAATGTCAGGACTTTCTCTCCGTTAATTATTTCCTCTTTATCCTTAATATCGCTTTCCCTGAAAAACTTTTGAATTCTCTCTAAGGTCTTATGTCTATAAAAGTTAATGCACAGGCTCTTGAAATCTGACATCTCTTCTGCGTTTAAGTTTGCTCTTTTCCATATTGTTTCTTTGCAGAAATCTAAGAATTGTTTGAATATGCTTATATCATTAATTTTTGCCAGTGTCTCTCCTTCGACAAAATCATAAGCGTAAAAATTATCCTTGGATTGAATAATCTCGGGAACAATATTTTTTAATTTTGATGCCCTATTTATTCTCTCCCTTACTATCTCCTTATCTGAAAAATATTTTATTACTTTTCTATCCTCAAAATAAATAAATTCTTCTGGTTTTGCTATAATCTTGTTTTTCTCAAAGAATCTGTTCGCAAAATTATATCCTGTCTCATTTCCTATATCAAACCAATTAAAGAATGATATTGCCTCAAGCTTATGCGGAATTAACCCTGCAAGGCCATTAGAAACTTGCAGCTCTTTTTTTATGAGATGCTGGTCTCTCTCAATCTCTTTCCAGAAAACATTATAATCAAGAACGCCAGCAATGCCAATAAAAGCGTTGTTTAAAATTGTTCTGTAGTTTTTACATGCTTTTAATAAGATAGAAGTTTCCATTTTATCATAGAACTTTGTTACATTACTATTTTCTACTTCAGCGACACAATAATTCGTTGAATCAGAAACATGCGATATACCAATCCAGTTTTTATTAGGGATTGGAATTTCATCTCCTACTATCGTGTCGGCGGCAGTGAATATAAATGGGCAGTTTAGATGTGACTTACATGCTAAAAGTGTTCTCCCAGGTCCACTACCGGGCCCTGAATAATTATCAATTTCTACAATTCTAATCTTCCTATTAGAAAAAGTTATATCACTGAAATCTTTTATCAAATGGCTATTATATCCCACAGCAATTATTATCTCTACATTTAAAGGGAACTTTTCAATAATCCTAGTTAATGCTGATTTTGTCCCTACAGGCAATAAACTTATATGAAAATCTCTCGCATAACTAACATTTGTATTTTTTCCCGCAGCCAAAATACACACTTTATAATCCATCTTTTTTATTAATAAAAGAGGACACTATTTAAATTTTTGTTTAGTTAACGATAAATTTAAATAAAATTCTCGTCTTTCATTATAATGAAAGATTTATCTATTCAATCAGAATATCTAATGTCTTGCCTTTATTGTGCCTCTAATGATACTTATGTTATACAGCTAAGAAAAAACCTTAATTCCATAAAACAAATATATAAATGCAGGAAATGTAAAAGAAGATTTACTCCCGGAATGTTTAAAAAATTCCGTTATCCGCCAGCAATGATTAAAACAGCTCTCGAGTTATTGAAAAAGAAAACCAGTCTTGGCAATATAACCCTTTATCTAAATCATACTTTTAAGGTCAAAATAACAAGAAAAACCGTATTTGATTGGAAGAAGAGATTTTTATTGAAGTAATTTATATAAAACATAAATTAAGATTATTAATAATATTAACCAAAATAATCAATGCCATTTTCTTTTTATCCTTTTATTCTTAACCATAGTTAAGTGAAATACCTACAAGGATAAATATGGGTCGGCTCGCAAGTGGCTGACGCCACAAATAGTTTCGCTTTCAGCAAGAAACTTATCTTGTAAAAATCTCACAAAGTTTCTTTTCAACTTCTTCTATTTTTTCTTGCTTGATTTTTCCAGCCGCATAATTGATTTTTGACTTGTGAATCGTAAATAAAAAAGAGGACATTATAAAACTCTCTCTATGCAAACCACCAGTCTGGAAATCTTCTTTTTTCAGATTAATCAAATCAGGGTCAGGTCTTGGTTGCCCAGTAATTTGACAAAGAATAATATTATCTCCTTTCAAATTAGCAACAATAAGACTTGGTCTCTTTTTAGTTTTTGATAAATCTGTATATGGAAAGTCTAAAACAACAACATCTCCCTTCACAAGTCTTTCCATGCTTCATCCTCTTCTGGAGTATCCCAATTTTTTGCTAAAGCTTCTTCTGACATTATATAGCACATCATAGCTTCACTAATTTTTTCTTTTTTCATAGGTCTTAATTCAACTCTATCATCGTAGGCAATAACATTAACCTTTGCGCCTTCTTCAAAACCAGCTCTCGCTCTGACCGCTGAGGGAATACTTATCTGTCCCTTTCTTGTTATTTTCACAGTTCTTATTTCCCTTATTTCTTCTCGCATATTACTTGTAAGAAATGTAAGTATTTAAGGTTTCTGGTGATT
The DNA here is from genome assembly GCA_964547875.1 of Candidatus Woesearchaeota archaeon. Taxonomy (GTDB): domain Archaea; phylum Nanobdellota; class Nanobdellia; order Pacearchaeales; family GW2011-AR1; genus JAUSIK01. The sequence continues at coordinate 99,971 of CAZJPE010000002.1, read as the reverse complement.
TAGAAGTCAAAAAAATCTGAGCGTGGCACACCAAGATGCAATTCAATAGTTCTGAATACATCATTTCCTAAGGAGCTTTTTCTACTAAGCATTAGATAGTACACTTCTACTTCATTCCCATATGGGTTAATAAAAGTTCTATCATTAACAATAAAAGATTCTCCATATCCTACTGGTTTATCTTGCATTTCTCTTTCTTTTTCCAGTTTCAACCTCTTTTGCTTGCAGACTTATTGGCATTTCTCTTAAAATTTCTTCAATCATTTTATGTTGATTTTTGGTAAATTTTTTAAAATTAAAATCAGGATGCTTACCAATCTCTCCATTTATACCTCTTTGCTTTATCTTAAGGTAGTCAGGATCAACTATTTTATGATTATAACTATAATACCCAAGGTTCTCTATATTCTCCACGTAATATTTCGTTTTTCATATTTTTCCCTATAGAAGATACCTTTTAAACTTTTCTTTGATAAAAAGGGCGAGCCGACCCATGAAAATAATAGTTGCAGGCACTCTGCGCTTCGCTTGTGACATTGCACTTTTTCTTACGAAAACATCACTTAACAGACATTTACAGGTTCGGACTTTGCAAGTCCTCAGCCCAAATCGCTCACTTATTTTATAATTTCAATTTTGGTGAGCGACTTCTGTAAATGTCATACGTTATCATTCTACCTATATGGTATTCTTCTAAGACAATTTATGCTCTGAGTCTATCCTTCCAGACTGCCTTCCAGAAACATCACTAAGTCTTATAACATCATCTAATTCAGGCGTTGATGTCTCATAAGCAATATAATCTGCAACAGAAATTACTCTATGCACAATTCCTGGACGAGAAGTCCAATGCATTCCTGCTTTTTTCCTGTTAGTATATTCAGACAAATCAACATCGCCTATTTTATTTTTCATCTCGTCCTCGCTCAAGCTCAAATCCATAGGATAGCCATCTATAACGTCTGCCTCCCCTTTAACTAGATAATTAGTTTCTAATTTGCGTCCGTGTAGCTGCAAACTTGACATATTTCCTGCCTTCATGCCTATCTGCTTTAAAACATGATAGTCTCTAAACCAGCTGATCCATAATTCATGCCCCCAAGGTTTATTCACTCTTTTTGGATTTCTAACCAGCTTAAACGGGCCCAATTCAGATTCCTCTTTTTCATCTCCTTTGTCTAAAATCTCAATTATTTTACCTTCTGCAATTTGAGAGCTAGATTGCACTGCAAAAATCCTAGAATCGCAGGATAAGTTATATCTTAAATTCGGTCCAAATATAAAACCTTCGCCCGCTTTTAAAGCATACATATTTTTCTTTCCATTTGATTCAACATTAATTCCTAGACTTCCATAATGCAAAAATAAAGTTCTTATTTCATCTACTGTGGAAAATTCCTTTCTTTCATGGAAATAATCAGGATTTCTTTCTATTTTTTCAAACCTATATCTTTCAGTCTTGTCTATTAAGGATAATTCCATTGCGAGAATCATTATTTTGTATATTTAAGCATTATTGTCTTCTGCTTTATCTAAAAATCTCTTTTTTATCTCCAAGCACGCATCGCACACTGCTCCTTCGGCAGATTTTGATGGCGTAATAAAATCTGCTGCTTCTCTCGCCTCTGGCCTGGCATTTGCAGGAGCTATACCAAATTTGCAATCCTTGATTAATTGAGCGTCAAAGATTCCATCGCCCATGAATGCAGTATTTTCAAATCCGAATTTTTCCTTGACATAATTATATCTGTCTTGCTCAGAAATGAGTTCAATTTGAAAACCTAAGTCTTCTATTCTCTTCTTTGATATGGCAAATCCTTTTTTGTCAGCAGTTATGAAAGATACGTTCAATTTGTCTTTGAGCAATTTCAATCCATCTGCGTCATGAGGTCCGAAAATCTTAAGCGCTTTTCCTTCTGCCGAATAAATAAAATGCCCTGTCGTCATAACGCCATCAACGTCCAAAACAAAATTTTTTATCATTTTATTTAATTAAATTTACAATTATTGTTTATAAATATTTTTATGCTTTAATCTCTAAGAATAAGATTCTCCATCTGGATAATTTTTTATCGTATAATCATAAGCTTCCCATGTTCCAGTGTCAAACCATGTAAATCTTTTAGAGTGTAAATCCTTATTTATCAGTTCTCTAAACCCATTAGAAACTTGTAACTCCTCTGCAATAAATTTTTTATCTTTCTCCAATGCGCTCCAAAAAATGTCATAATCCTTTATTCCAGCTAAGCCAATAAAAGCATGTTTATTATCATTCTTTATTTTATCGTCAATTCTTATTATTTTATCGCCCATAATCTTTACAGAGCAAAATCTCTCAGTATTTTTAACGTCTGCAACGCCAAACCAGTTTTTGTTAGGGAAAGGAATTTCTTCCCTTACTAATGTATCCCCGGCAAACTGAATAAATGGGCATTGTAAATATTCTTTGCATTTTAGTAAAGAATATCCAGGGCCAGTTCCAACACCTTCGTATTTGCCCACGTTTACAAAATTAAATTTTCTATTTGGATAAGCAGTTTTCAAATAATCAATAACTCCTTCTTTTTTGTATCCAACAGCTATAATAATCCCAATATTTTCAGGAAATTTTTCAATTATATGGCAAATAACAGGCTTTCCTTGAATAGGAAGTAAAACCTTATTAAAGGTTTTTGTAAATTCAAGCATTCTACTCCCTATTCCCGCAGCCAAAATACACACTTTATAATCCATAAAATTCTCCTGCATAAATCTATATAAATTTATTTAAAAATTCTTCTGGAAGTTTCTTTTCCGTATAGATATAAAATTGCTTTGCAGCCTGATAAATCGTCATAGTCCTTCCAGGAATTACAATCTTCATCTTTGATTCTGCTTCTCTTATTAATCTGGTTTTTTGAGCATCGCTTGTAAGCACAATATCCATCACTGCCTCATAATTTGAAATAGATTCATTCAATAATGGAGATTCATTTATATTATTAAAGCCAATGCTTGTGGCATTAATTAGCAAATAAGCATTAAATGAATTACGTTCTTGCCATTGAATTGTTTTAGCCCGCAAAATATAAGCCAATTCATTTGCCCTCGCCTCTGTTCTGTTTGTAATCCACAGCCTTCCATCCAAGTCCTTTACAGCATGTCCAATTGCACGAGCAGCCCCTCCTGCCCCTATCATTAAAATATCTTTTCCTTCAATTTCTAGTGTATTTTTTAACGCGCTTCTTGCCCCGTAATAATCAGTATTAAATCCCTTTAATCGTCCATTATTAAGTATAGTATTGACAGCTCCAACTTTTTCCGCAGATTCGTCAAGCTCATCAAGGTATTTTATAACCTCTATTTTATAAGGCATAGAAACACCGCATCCCTTGAAATTTTCCCTCACAAGTTGAATAGTAGATTCAAGATTGTTAGAGGTTACTTTAAGCGGAATATAAACATAATTTAAGCCAAAAAATTCATATCCTTTATTATGAAATTCAATTCCAAAACAGCTCGGTTTTTCAGCAATAGAGACGCATTTAATAGTTTTCCCATCCATATTTTTATATAAAATGTCCAATTTATAAACTTTTATTTAACTCTTTTCTCCAAAAGATTTCTATTAAAAAACTTATCTATAGAAACCAACAAACTTGTTGAAAAGTCGTCTTTTATTATCTTACCATTAAAGATATTTTTAAGAAACTCATCGTTATACGCGTAAATCTGCCCCTGCCTTTTTCCAGTTGCATTTTCCATAACATAATTTTTTATTAAATCTAGATTGTTAACTTTGGGATTAAATGGGGAGCCCCTTTTGAAAATACCCTCCTTATTAATTGCATAGTCTACTGGTTTTGCATTAATATAAAAATGGCTGTATAAAATTGAATAATAGGCTGCAAGGACATTAACATATCTCTCATCCTCTAAGCGTTTTTTTAGCACCCTAAATCTGTTTCTGACAGTAACAGAATTCAACAAATTAAATGTCAATCTGTTTTGTTTTGCAATTTTCTTAATAATTTTATAAAATAAATTTTCTTTAGGGTAGCCAACATGAGGATGATTCTCAATAAAGTCCTTAAGAACAGGATATTTTGATAAAAACGGCTCAAACCACCTTTGCATGTGAATAGTCCCTGACTGCAAATTATAACTATCGTGATAAGGTTTATAATTTATTAATTTTTTATGATCTTCATAATATCCAAAATAAGCCTCGTCGCTTAAGTAAAACGGCTTTGTTATCTCAAAATAAGGAATCCAGAATTTGTATCTAAAAACATTGTCGGGAAGATTTAATTTTATTCTCAATATTCTCTCTTTATTTTTGAATAATCCCTTTAAAAATAATGGATCAATATATATGTCTGTTCTCGTCTTTAATACAAAGCTTTTTTTATTCACCTCTCTAAGTCCAGCTTCCAGCGCTTTCATCTGGCAGTTTATATTTCCAAAACCGCGTTTTTTCGGTTCTTTGCTGCCAAGAACAATCACCTCATTATTTTTTAAGAAATCAGTCATTTTTGGATTTTTCTTGACTTCGTAGTCCCAAGTTGATACAATTATCTTATCTACAAGATTGTCTTTTCGCAACTTAATAAAATTGGCAATTGATTTCTTAAGCAATTCTTGTTGTCTAAATAGGCCTGTGAATATAATATTAATTTTTTTCTCAACAGTTGTTTTTTTCATGTTCTAAAGTCTATAAAATAACTTTTTATATATTTCCGTTTTTTGTGGAAAACATGTCATCTCACATAATTTTATAAAGTTTTACTTGATTAAAAAATAAAATCAAAATAACAATATGAAAGGCCTATATCATACAAAGATTAAACCAGTTCATGAAGATAACAGAAGAGCGCTCATAGAGATATTTAACGGAGGATTCACAGCAAAACAAGTTAAATTGCTTAAAATTAAGGAAGACGCTGTTCTTGGAAACCATTATCATCCTTACAGGCAATTTTTTTATCTGATGAAAGGAGACGCAGATTATACGTTTGTTAATATATCTACTGGAGAAAGAATTGACAAGAAAGTTCAAGAAGGAGACATGATAATAATTGATAGGAATATTGCGCACAAAGCATTGCAAAAAGCAGGAAATATTATGATTGAGGGAAATGAAGAGAAATATACCTCTCCAGAAATAGACGATTTAAAATTTGAGATAAAATGATAACACAATCTGAAAAGGTTAGAGAAGGTCATGATGATGAGAGAAGAACTTTAAGACAGATTTTTAATGGAGATTTTACTGCTCGCCAATTATTAACACTAGAAACAAAAACAGATTGTCTTTTAGGAGGCCATTTTCATGAATATGGAGAGATTTGGTATGTGTTCAGAGGAGAATTAAGGTATGAATTAACAAACATAGATACTGAAGAAAGACAAAGCGTTATTTTATCTCCAGGCGATAGAATAAGAATCCCTCCGCGAATATATCATAAAGCTTATGCAAAGAAAGGCACGATTATCCTTGGAGTAACGGAAGAAAAGTTTGTTAATGAAGAAAAAAATAATTTAAAATATTATCTATAAGATTAAACGTGCTCTCTCCAATATCTCAAGACTTCTGATAAAGTTTCTTCAAAAGGAATTTCCGGAGTCCAGCCTGTTTCATTTTGGAACTTTGATATGTCTACTATCTGCAAGTTTACATCCATTTTTCTCACAAGCTTAGTATCCAGCTCTTTTTTTATCTTGTCTTTCATAGGACTTAATGAGATTAAATAATCAAGAGCCTCGCCAATGGTTTTTACAGTATTTCCGCCTATGTTATAAACTTCTCCAGGTTTTCCTTTCCTAACTAAAATATAATATGCTCTCACAGCATCTCTTACATCAGCCCAGGTTCTGACAGAGTTCAAATTCCCGTGATTTATAACAGGCTCTTGCTTGCCTTTTTCAATTAATGCAATTTGTTTTGCAAAATTGCATTCTGCAGACATCATTGTCCTTCCATAGCCAGTATGTGTGAACATGCGCGTTCTAATGACTTTCAAGCCATAATACTTATAGTAAAAATATCCAGCAGCATCAGCCCCTATCTTACCAATAGCATATTGATTTCCAGGCCTCATTGGATGTTTTTCTGTTATCGGAATTTCCTGCTCGTCAACTCTTCCATAGAATTCAGAGCTAGAGCACAAGTGAATCACAGGATCATAGTCTTTGTTTATGTAATCTTTTATTATTCTAATAGCTTCCAGCAGATTTATTGTTCCTATAGTATTAGTTTCAACAGTTACAATCGGATTTGTAAATGAATCTGGAACATAACTCTGTGCAGCCAAATGAAAAATATAATCTGGATAATTGTCTGCAATTGCCCTTATTAAACTGCTTAAATCTAATAAGTCAGCAGGAATCATTTTTATTTTATCTTTTATTTTATCTATTCTTGAAAGGTCTTCTGTCCAGCGATAAGTTCCATAAACCTCTTCGTTCTTCCCAACCAAATAATTCGCCAAATGCGAAGCAACAAACCCACCAATCCCAGTTATCATAGATTTTGCCATTTTAATTATTTCAGAAATATGTTTATAAATAAATCGGTGATTTATAGAAAAGTTTAATATAATGCTCGTTTTTCATGACAAAAGCAATAATAATGGAGAAAGTAGTTTTTCTTGATAGAGATGGCGTTATTTGCGAAGAAAGGATTCATCTTCATAGAAGGGAAGATTTTAAGCTGATTGATAAAACAATAGACGCAATAAAATTATTAAACAAAAATAATTATAGAATAATAATTATCTCGAATCAATCCGCTATAGCAAAAGGAATTTGCACACAAAATGACGTGGAGAATTTAAATAATTACATGAGAGAATTGTTAAACGAAAAAGGAGCGAAATTGGATAAAATATATTTTTGCCCCCATCATCCCAAGGGAAATAATCCAATCTACACTAAAGAATGTGAATGCAGGAAGCCAAAACCAGGAATGATTCTGCAAGCGCAAAAAGATTTTAACATAAAAGATTTATCTGGATGTTATATCATTGGAGATAAAATGAGTGATATTTATGCAGGTAAGTCTGCAGGGTGCAAAACAATTCTTGTGAAAACAGGATATGGGGGCAAAGGCAATGAAAATCTAATTGATATAGAGCCATCGTTTCATGCATCAGATCTTTACGACGCAGTTGCAAATATAATCTTAAAGAATAAAGTATAGACTATTTTCTCATAATGTTTATATATTATCCAGATACGGCTTTATAAAATGAGGAGCAAAAAAGAGTAAAAATGAAGGCAGTTATCCTAGCTGGCGGGTTTGGAACGCGTTTAAGATCCGAAGTCACAGATTTGCCAAAGCCAATGGCTCCTATTGCAGGCAAGCCATTCTTAGAGTATCAAATAAGATTTTTGAAAGAGCAGGGTATAGAAGAACTAATACTCGCAGTTCACCATATGGCTGATAAAATAAAATCTTATTTTGGTCAAGGAAAGAGATGGGGAGTTAATATAACATATTCTGAAGAAGAGGTGCCTCTTGGAACAGCAGGCGCAGTAAAAAAAGCCGAGAGGTATATTGACGATACCTTCTTGGTATTAAACGGAGATTCATACTTTGAGATTGATTTAAAAAAATTTTTGGAATTTCATAAAACAAAGAAAAGCAAGTTCTCAATTGCGGCAACAGAAGTACTAGATACTTCCAGAGGCGGAAGAATTTCTATTAGCGGAGATAGAATTTTGGACTTTTTAGAAAAAGGCGCAGAAAATAATAAGGGATTGATAAATGTTGGAGCATATTTATTTGAGCCAATTATTTTTGATTATATAGAGCCTGAAAAAAATGTCTCTTTGGAAAAGGAAATATTTCCCAAATTATCAAAAGAAGGTTTATTATGGTGCTTTAAAAACGAAGGCTATTTTATTGACATAGGTTTGCCAGAAACTTACAAAGAATTTAAAGAGGGAATTATAAAAGGGCTTTTTGTAAGAGAGCATAATAAAATAAGCGATATAATGAGGAAAATATCTAAAACAGGAATAGATTTAGGTTTGGTTGTAGATAAAAATGAAAAGCTCGTTGGCATTATCAATGATAGGATAATTAAGGAGCATATCTTAAGAAATGGAAAAATAGATGATGATGTTAAATCTATCATGATCAGAGATCCAATTACAGGAAAGCACGACGATACAAAAGAAAGAATATCTGAATTATTATTTTCAGGCATCAATCATCTTCCAATTATAGATAATGAAGGGAGAGTCAAGGATGTGCAGTTTAGAATTGAGAAAATAACAACTGAAAAATTCCCTGTTGTAAGAGGCAGGGTGCCATTAAGAATAAGTTTCGCTGGCGGCGGAACAGATATTCCTTATTTTTTTGAAAAATATGGGGGATGTGTCATAAATTCTACAATTAAAAAATATTGTAGCGCAACCTTGATAAAAAGAGCAGATAAAAAAATAATTATTGACTCGGAATTTGGAGGGATTATACTTGCCAATTCTGTTAAAGAGCTTGTTTATGACGGCAGGCTTGACTTAATTAAGGCAGCAATAAAACTAATGAATCCTGAATTCGGCTTGGAATTATATGTAGCAAGTGACGTGCCTCCTGGAAGAGGATTAGGCTCGTCAGCAAGCTTGTCAGTGCTGATAATAAGCCTGCTGGATCAGTTAATGGATTATAAGCATGACGATTATACTATTGCAAAATTAGCTTATAAGGTTGAAAGAGAAGAACTGAAGATTAAAGGGGGCTGGCAGGATCAGTATGCGTCTGCAGTTGGAGGATTTAATTACATAGAATTTGAAAAAGACAAATCATTGGTTTATCCATTGAAATTAAAGCAAGAAGTAATTGACGAGCTTGAGAATCATCTGCTCCTTTGTTATATAGGGCGCACGCACAATTCTGGAGATATTCATAAAAGGCAGGAGGCGTTTTTCATGAAAGACGAATCAGAAAAAACAAAATCTCTATTTCGCTTGAAAGAACTTAGTGAGGAGATAAAAGAAGCCTTATTAACCAGCAGGCTGGAATTATTTGGAAGAATAATGAGCGAAACGTGGGAAATCAAGAAAAAATTAAGCGACAATATCTCAAATTCTTTCGTGGACAAATTATACGAATGCGCATTAAAGAATGGCGCATATGGAGGGAGACTTCTCGGAGCAGGAGATGGAGGCTATCTTTTATTCTTCCATTCCCCTAAAAAAAGAAATGATTTGGCAAGGGCGTTGAAGAATGCAGGCTCTCCAGAGGTAATGGAGGTAAGATTTGAATCAGAGGGAGTAAAGAGCTGGATTTCAAAGAATAGATTTTAATCTCTTCTTGAAATAGAAAGCAAAATTAAAGGCTTTTCTAGAATTTTTATATTTTTATTTTCAGGATGATTATTTGAAAAAAACTTCCCTGGCATAATCATCTCGCCAGAAATATCACTGATAATTGTCCCCTCAACAACAGCATTTATGGATTCATTATTGCTGTTCATGTACTCTATCAATTCTCTATCATCTTCAAATTTTTTGAAATAAAGGCCCATGTTCCCGATTCTCTTTGCTTTATCAAATTCTTCATTCTCAAAGAAAACAGCATTATAACTGTCTATATTGCGTGAAATTTCATTTTTAGATTCATAGCCCTTTGTTTCCCTGCCGTATTCGTCAGACAGCCTCAATAAGTCAACTTTGTTGACAGGATTTTCAATCTCCATTACAAAAATGCCTTCGTCAGAAATAGCTTGAGTGGAATGGAAGGATTTTTTATCTATGGCAATTATGTCCCCCTCTTTTATCACATGCCCTTCTTGAAGAGTTGAAAAAACAGCTTTTCCAGATAGCAGCATGAGATTAGTTTTTTTCTCAAGATGGCAGTGCATGGAATTGCAGAAATTTTTCTTTATGTACATTATCCAGATAGCAATATTCTTGTTTGCATATGCCAAATATTCATATCCCCATGGTTTATTTACAATAACCTTTGAAAAATCAAAATTCTTCATTGTTGTGTCAATAGGCGTTAAAACGTTTGATAATCTCATATTATCCAATTCCGAATTGTTAATTGTTAAAATCACCATATTTTCTTTTATACACTCCAAAAACTTCTTTCATCCAAGGCCCAAGATGCTTATAATGGGGCGAGGTAATAATATTTTTATCTGTAACAAACGGAGCATCCACATAATCTGCCCCAGCATTGCTAATGTCATCTTTTATACTGTAATATCCGCTTAATTTTCTATTCTTTACTACTTTTGCAGAAATAAGCAATTGGCTTCCATGGCAAATTGCAGCAATTATCTTTCCCTTTTTATTCCACCCGCTTATCAAATCAATGATCTTTTTATTCTGCCTCATATATTCCATTGCCTTTGCTCCTCCAGGGATAACTAACAAATCATAATCCTCTTGATTTATATTTTCAATTTTTTCGTTTACTGGAATTTTTATTCCAACAGCTCCAACTGTTTCCTGCCCATCCTCACTTGCAACAGTCACTTTAAAGCCCTCTTCCTGTAGTCTGTAATATGGATAAATAAATTCATGATCCTGCACGAATTTTCCAGCCAATATTAGCGCCTTCTTCATTTAAAAGTTCAGAATTGCTAGTTTAAAAGTTTTTTTATTCTAAAGACTATGTCTTCTTATTCTTACCAACTAACCATCTAACATAACTATATATTCTATCAGGCGTAGGCGCTAAATTATTATTCCAGGGCGCAAATCCAGACGCTCTCTCTTCTAAACCAAGCGCATAAATTTTCTTTTCGTATTTATGCATAAGCTCGTAAGCTATATTTTTCGCAACGCCGTTTATGTAATCTCCGTCTAAGACCAATCCCCCACATCTTGAATTATTCAAGGAATATTCTATTTTTTCATCTTTTTTATTCAAATCAAGAGGTTTTAGCCATAACAAATTCACTACATTACATTTAATTCCAGCTTCTTTTTCCAATCTTCCAACAGCTTCGCGAGCATTTAATCTTGTTGCAGAAATCGGAAATAGCGTAATGTCTGCATCTTTTTCCAATGTATCTTGCATTTCATAATCAACATCCCAAACTCTTCTGTGCTCGCTGACATAAAGCGGATCGTCATGATTCATAAAATGATTCCATATTGATTCGTATTCTTTCGGAGTTGCAGGCGCGCAAATCGGAATTCCAGGCATTCTGTAAAATATTCCATGATGACTTGCAGAAGCAACAGGTCCTATAGCTCTCTCGTCTCTCCCTTTTCTGCCTCCTCCTTCCATTGCAATTGATCTTACAAATACAGGACATGGTATTTTCCACATTTCCTTAGACTTGGCAGCATAATTAACAATGCCCACTGCATTAAACCATTGAAAGCCTTGATATCTAACAACATAAATAGGCCTGACTTTGTCTCCTGCAGCAATGCCAGATATAAAATATCCTGCAAATGTGTCATCCATTGAAAGTTCTACGAGTCCCTTATTCTCAGGCATTTCAGGAATAGTATTTCCAACCCACCCGACTGCAGTTAAGCATTGGCCTAATAATAAGCCGTTATTCTCTTCCAAATGTTTTCTAGATATTATTCTTATTGTTTCACGCAGTTGCTCTGTCATTTTTACATTTAATACTCCTCCAATTTTCTTTTCCATAAGTTATCTGTGTATCTTTTTGTCTTTCTTTCTATTTCTTCCGCTTCTATTCCCAAGCCTATTCTTTTAAGCTCCTGTTTTGTTAGCTCAAGTCGGTCCCATTCAGGAGAGCCATCACTTTTGCTTCCTACATGTCTTAAAATCCTTACTAAATGAATGTTCATGAACGCAGGCAGATTATTTTTAAGTTCATTAGCATAATGCATGATTGTCCAGGGATTATCTGCTATTTCAATTGTTTCCATGCCAAGGCTTTTTGCAAGATTAGAGCATTCCCAATTCCTTCTCACTTCTTTTTTAGTAAGAACAGAGAGATTATTATCCTCGCATACAAATAAAATAGGCATCTTATGATTTTTGTGTGCTGCAAATCCCAAACCTCCAAAAACATAGCCCTCTTCTACAGAAGCATCTCCCATAATGCACAAGCCATATTCTTTGTTTTCTTTATCTCTATAATTGGCAGCAAAAATTCTGCCAACTCCAAAGGGCACCTGTGTTCCCATAAATCCGTCATGCCCATGCATCTTAATTTCAGGAGAATGAATTGAAGCAGAGCCGCCCATTCCATAGGCGCAGCCTGTTGGTCTGTGCAGCATCTCGTCAACAAGAGACTCAAGATTGCCTCCGAAAGCAATATAATAACTATGAGCTCTATGCTGCGCAAAAATAGAAGGATTTTTCTTTCCATAAGAAAGGGCCAATGCAGCTGCAACTGCCTCGCTTCCAACTGATAAATAAACAGGCATTTTTTCAAAATCAGCCTCAAAAACATCAGCTACATTATATTCAAATGCCCGTATTGAGCACATTTTTTCGAAAAGCGACAAATTTTCCTCCTTTGAAAATTTTTCAGACAATCCTTCTATAACGCCATAATCTAAAGTTCTCATTTAAATCGCCAGAAATAGTCATATATAAAGATTATTGTAAGATTTTTCTATTAAAATCAGTGATATTCTAAAGGCTTATATATCTCTGCACTTTTAAATAAAAAAGAGATGGTTAAGAAAACTATTTTAAGTTTGACTCTGTTTTTTTTATTTTTAAATATCTATGTTGTTTTATCAATGAGAAAAAAGAAAGATATATAAATAAAATTTTGTTCATTAAATAATGAAATGGCAAGCAGTATTTTCTATTCTTCTTTTGGCAATTATAATCTTATTAACATTGCTATTTATCGAAATACGCCAAAAAGTCCCTATTGTCCAAACACTTAATAGAAGTATTTTCTCTGACGATGAAAAAGCACTTGTAACCTATATAAATAAGAAATGGGGAGAGAATGAATATAATTCCTCAGAAATAATAGTTGATGTCATACTTTATAATTATGGATACGAAGAAGTAAAAAATATAGTAATGACCTGTGGAATTTACGACGCAGATGCAGAAGGAAATTATAAGAGCGATATACCAATAACAAAAACTACTAGTAATTTAGGAAATGTTGCATCAACATCCTATAAAAATGCACAGTTATATATAACAAATAACAAATTAATTGATGATTATTCACTTTCACTTTGTTCTATTGATAGTTGTGAAAACTGCGAGATTTTAGATAATAGGTTAACATAATGAAATTCACAGAGATATTCAAAAAATCATGGAAAGATTATAAAGAAAATTTTAAAGCAATATTTACTTTTATGTTCTTCTTTAATTTATTGCCTCTAATAATCATATACGGCATACAATGGATATGGGCTTTCTTTGATAAAGATGTTCTTATTATTATTCTAAACCCAGCATTACAATCAAGAGGTTTAATACATAACATTCCATTTTTCATTTCCAATATAATATTAGGAATAATATCTTTATTCATATCATTTTTTGTTTATGCAGGCTTTACTTCAGCACCTCTTAAAAAAGCAAAATTTAAATTCAAAGATCTAACTTCAGAAGGAAGCAGTTTTTATCTTAAATATTTAGGATTTACCGTTGTTATGATGATATTTTTATTAGGATTGTTCATATTGTTGATAATTCCAGGAATTATCTTTTTAATATATTGGATTTTTGGAATTTATGTTTATTACGAAGAAAAAAATGGCATTCGTAAGAGTTTAAGGGGAAGCAGAGAATTAGTTAAAGGCAGATGGTGGAGAATTTTTGGCTATTTTATTCTTATAATATTAATCTTATCATTAATTCAACTATTAGGCGGCTTAATATCACTTCCAACAACAACATATATTTTAACTCTGAATTTAAATGGTGTTGCAGCCCCTGTTAGTGTCTCTATAATTAATAATTTATTGTACATTTTATCTACATTTTTAGTCCAGCTCATTAATCTTCCTCTTTTTTTCTTGTTCTTTAAGAATTTATATATTGAATTAAAAAAAGAGAAGAAATTCATAAAATAAATCCTTACAACTTTATCCAAGAAAAACAAAAAATGCAAATAACGACACTAGAAAATCAAGAAGATAATTACTACGAAAATAATTATGAAAATTCTGGAGATATTGCCCATGATAACAGCCATTTTAGACATGATGGTAAAATAGTTCGTGGTTTATTTGAAAATGATGGAATAAATGTAACCTTAAGAGAAGGAATTGATTTTATACACAAGAAAAACGAGATTATTATAATAAATAATCAATATAAATGGAGTGAAATATCTCTAATTGAGAAATAATGAATTTCCTACACCTCAAACGCAATCCCCTGATTTAAATTATCCAAGCAATATTCTCTCCATTTTATCAACAAAATTATTCATTCCTTCAGTTATTTTATTTCTATAAATTTTATTCTCTTCTGTATTATATGCAACATAAGAAACAAAATCCTGTCCTGGAAATTTAAAGTCAATATTTATGTCTTCCCATAAATCTCTTATTCTATCATAAACTCTTGGCTCATTCGGTTTTGAAAGCAATCCATCGCTTTTTGGTCTTGCTCTCATTCTTCTCTTTGCCTCTGCTTCAGAGCAAACACATTCTAACGCAATAACATTTGCTCCGCAGCAAGAAGCCACTCCATAAAGCTGGTTTCTTCTGCAAACTTGTCTGTGTCCTGCAAGAATTATAACTCCCTTTCTCTCGTTCAGGTAAGAAGCAGTCATCCTATCTATCTTGCGATTTATCTCGTCTTGCTTTTGTGGCATTTTTCTGATGCCTGCCTTTCTTCTAAGCTCATTCTGGTCAATTAATACATAATTATTCAAATTTTTAGCAAGTTTTTCCGCAGAAGTTTGCTTGCCTGTCGCAGGCAAGCCAGCAACTAAAATAAGATAATTATGCATATAAAAATTCTTTTGATATAATTTAAATACATTTGTATGATGATTTAGCATAATCTTTATATTCCCCTCTCTGCGACAAAAATCATGTTGTCTATATTTTCCGATATAAAATTAGTGGGATTTGACTTAGATAGCACATTATACCAAAATAATCCAAAAATAGACGAAAGAATCTCATTAGAGATAGCAAAAAAAGTTCTTGAGTATAAGCCAGAGCTTTTGAATCTAGGAAATGCAAAAAGGCTTTGTGATAATCTATACGCAGAGGTAGGCAGCAGGACGCAATCCTTAAGAAATCTTAGTTTTCCAAATGCAGGAGAAATGATAAATGAATGCATCTCACGGGCAGATATTACAGATTTAATAAAGCCAGATGATAAAATTGCCAAGCTTTTAGATAAAATCCATGAGAATTACAAAACTTTTTTGATAACATCAGCAATAACTAATCAAGCCATACCCAGATTAAAAAAATTAGGTATAGAAGAAAAAGTATTTGATTATGCAATATTTGGCGATAGCGCCTTGCCAAATAAAAAATTAGATGGCTCCATATTTTCATATTTTTTAAATATGTCTGGATATTCTGCGCAAGAGCATGTTTACATAGGCGATAATTTAAAGACAGACATTCTTCCTCCGAGATCATTAGGAATGAAAACAATAGCAGTTGGAAAAAACCTCAAAGAAGCGGATTTTTCAGTTGAAAGAATCTATGATATTGAAAATTTATTGTTATAATGCTCTTATTTTTTCAATAAGTTTTGTCGTCGATATATCCTCAAATTCCCTAGGGCAGTATCTCTCCAAGACTATTAATTCTACATTGAATCTATTAGCCAGCTCATGCCTCATTGGAATGTCTTGGGCGTCTTTATTAACAACCCACTTATTTGGTTTTAGCAAATCAAATAATTTTGGGAATGTAGATACGCTAAGCGGATAAGAAGAAGAATGATAATCTCTACCAACAAGCAGGCTATAATCAACAGGCTTAAATGAATCTACTGTTTTTAATCTGATATGTTCATTCAAAATAGGTCTTTTTTCGCCTTTAAATTCTCTAGTAAGTTCATCTACGCCAAGAGCAACAACAAGAATCTCTCCATATCTCTTGCAATCCTCAAAAAATAAAACATGTCCTGCATGCGGCAGGTCAAAAGTTCCAGAGCAAAAGACTATTTTTTTGTCCCTATGCTGTTCTCTTATTTCTGATAAATCATTGTATTTAATTATAGCCATAACGAAAGCCATTTAATTTAGTTTATAAATATATTTGTAGCAGAACAATTATAAGTCATTAAATAGGGAGCCTATAATCAAATTCACGTGCGTATTCCAATATTGAATTTCTCGGCTTCCCAATAGATTTTGCTTTAACATTGTAATTATTTGGGATTTCAACGTTTTTATAATCAGACAAAATAAAAGGCGTTGCCCAAGCACATAAAAGTCTTCCTTGTTTAAGCTCTTTAAAAGTGCATATAACTGCAGAGCCCTCATTTTTTATGCTCCTGCTTTCTTTTAGATTTTCACGCGCTAATTCAAAAACATCTTGTGCAATCTTAGAAATAAATACGCTTGTTAAAGAATCAAATTTATCCCTTCCTTCAATAGAAGGAAAAGCCCACAAAAAATCTTTATAAGGAGAGATATTGGAAATTATCTCTCTTTTAATTAAAAATATGTCTTCCTCACTGGCAAACAATTCTATTTTTTTAGCAGCTCTCCAGTCCCCTATAAAGTCTCTTAAATTTTCTTCTCTATGATTTACATACTCCTGATTTGATGAAAACTCCTGCTTAATTTCTCTTAATAATATCTCTAACGGAGACTTGTCGCTCTTTTCATAATTCCCGCCTATTAAATTTACAGCGCCCCTAAAGAATTTTGTAGGATATGTTTCGTCATATCTGCCAAGCAATAATTCGCCAGTTTTTTCAGCCTCTATAATAACTCCACTGCTATGGCAGCTAATTTTTTCCATAAAAATGTATAATCCAGCCCTTTATAAAATAATATGGCAGAATAAAAGTTCAGATTTTTAGAAGTATATAAATATTCATAAATTGAATATATTAACTGGACATTTAGCAGAAGAGGAAATAATAGAAGAAATAGAGTCCTGATTAGTTTCAGAAATTTTTGACACTATTGAAATATTAAATTAGGTTTTTGATTCTAAGCCGCTTTTCCTTGTTAAAAAGAGAATTAAATAAATATTTTAAAATAAAAGTATCCCATTTCATAATAGATTCAATCACGAGCCTATATAGATATTTATTAAATAGCAGTCTTTTTTGATATAAAAGCAAATAAAGTTCAAACATGAACCTAAACTGAAATGAATTTTCAAGAGAGACAGAATCCAGATTATATAGGCAGTCTTTGCTAATCTTATTCAATCTGTTTATTTGCACTAAAGGAATTTCTATAAAGGCGACATTATCTTTGTCAATTATGTTTATCTCGCCAAGATTATAAAATTTCTTGAAACTATCAAAATGCCTCATAAAATATTCTTTTCTTAGCATTATCTGATTAATATTCAGCAATTTGTTGAATTCTTCTTTCTTTACATTTAAGGAAGCCCTAAATGCATCTGATTTAAGATATCTCCCAATTCCTTGAGAAAATACAAAATAATCGCAGCAGCTTATGTCTTTTCCAGTTTTTTCCAAAGAATAAGCTTGAAGGAAATTTTTATGCTTATGTATTAAGGATTTTCCTTCAGAAAAGCAAACATAAGAATAATCTTTTAATTTTTCTTCAATAGAAGAATAATCAAGATTCATGTCTTCTTCTGAAAGCCGTATAACTTTATTGTCAAGCTTAAGAAGAGTCTTAGAATCTTCCATCATAAAAATTCTCTGGAAAATTTTTCTATAAATCATATGATAGCTATGATTTTTGATTGTTTTCTTATGTGCGTTTCTTGCAATTCTCTCTCTTTCTTTTTCATTTTTCAAATAATATCTTGCTTTATTCAGCAAATCATTATTGTCGCTGAAATTAACTATTTCATTATTATTGAAATATTCTTGATATTCAGGAAATTCATCAACAAGGCAAAATGTTCCACACGCAGCGCTTTCAAAGAATTTTCCAGTATTATGCGCCTCGCCCAGTTTATTCTTGCAAAATCCAAGATAAATCTTAGTTTGATTTATTACTTTAACCATCTCGTTATGTTCAAGCGGTCCGCCGTATACTTCCTTAAATTCAGGATAGTTGTCCCATCCATAGCCCCAGATATTTACTTTAATTCCATTTTTAATTAAGAATCTTATTGCCTCAGCTCTTGACGCAGGCACAGGCTTTCCAATACATACAACATCATATTTTTTCTCAAGCTTCAAAGGCTTAAAATTTTCTGTATTTACTCCTCCTGCAAAAGGCAGGGAATTCATAATCCCATCATTTCTATAAGAAGATAAATATTTTATCGGGCAAAATATGCAGTAATCAAGAAATAAGGCATAATATCTTGAACGAGTTTCAAAATGAATGTCATCATCTCCAAATATAGCAAGTGTTTTTGTATTGGGAGATATCTCTTTTATTTTTTCAAGCGTGTCCAAGCTAATGTCATTTGCCTCCAGTAATAAAAAGGCATAATTAGGTTTTTTATTTTTTATAATATCAAACATCTTATTTTTCATAATTTCTGAGCCATGTCTAAGCCTTTCTGCTTTTGGATCGAATAAAAATACTTCTTTGAACAAGTCCTTATATACAAGATATCCTAATTGATAAGGCCAGTTTTTCCTGTCTTCACAATTCCAAAGAGCGCATAAAGCAGTCTTTTTCTTCAACAGCCTGCTCGTCTCTTCCAAACTTATTCTCTTCATTTTACTTATTTTCTGTCAGATTATATCTTTTAAAAAGATATAGCAATTCATAAGAAATTATGTAGCAATATTTATAAGATATAAAAAGATGCATAAACCATGGGCTTCTACAAAAATAAAAGAGTCTTAGTTGCAGGAGGCACTGGCTTAATAGGCATCCCTCTAGTAAAAAATCTAATAAAAGAAGAAGCTGAAGTTAGAATAGCATCTCTTGACGACAAATCAAGAGCCCATCCAGAAGCAGAATTTTTACATCTGGACTTAATAAAATATGAAAATTGCCTTAAAGCATGTAGAAATATTGATTATGTATTTAATCTATTATGCATTAAAGGTTCTCCTAAAATAAACAAAGAAAAACCATTAAGCTTTTTAGAGCCTATGCTCTTGTTTAATACAAATCTTCTAAAAGCAGCGCGAGAATCAGATGTTGAAAGATATTTATTTGCAAGCAGCTATGCAGTTTATTCTTCATCAGAGATTTATGACGATTCAATTGATGTATTAAGAATACCTCTTTCTGAAAATGATTTTTATACAGGATTAGCAAAGCGAGTTGGAGAAGCCCAGGCAAGAGCATGTAAAATTGAATATAACTGGGGCAAGATATCAATTGTCCGTCCTTCAAATACTTATGGCCCCTATGATAACTTTGCTCAAGATAGTGCAATGGTTATTCCTTCATTAATTAGGAAAATTCTTAATGGAGAAAATCCAATTGTTGTTTGGGGAGACGGCTCTCAAATAAGGGATTTCGTTTATACGGACGATGTAGCAAGAGGAATGATGCTTGTCATGGAAAAAAATCCAGGGCCTGAAAATCCGGTAAATTTAGGTTCTGGCAATAAACAAACAATAAAGCAAGCATTGGAAATAATAATAAATAATTCGGATAAGTTGCCTAAAATTGTATACGAAACTTCTAAAAATTATGGCGATAAAATAAGAACAATGAATATTTCCCGCGCTCTCGCTCTTGGATTTAATCCTCAAGTTTCCTTAGAACAAGGAATAAAAAAAACAATGGCATGGTATAACGAAAATAAAGAGATATTAACTAAAAGATACGATATTTTTAAGCAATAATTATATAAACAAGGCATAACATGAAAAATTATCATGGAAACAATGCAAAAAGAGAAAAAGAGAAAGATAAAAGTGGGTATGGTGCAGATTAATAATAGCTTTGATAGACAGGATTATCTGCCGCTCTCGTTGGGATTCTTGCATTCTTATGCGCAGAGACATGCAAGGAATTTTGATGATTTTGAATTCTCAAGTCCAATTTATAAAAGAATATCAATTGAAAAAGCAGTTGAGCATTTATCTGGCTCCAATATCGCCTGTTTCAGCACTTATGTCTGGAATTTTGAGATTTCAAAGGCAATAGCAAAAGGAATAAAAGAAGAGAATCCAAATGCAATTATTCTTTTTGGCGGATGCCACGTTCCCGATACTAAAGAAAAAGGTTTGGAAGCTCTTCTAAGAAAATATCCTTTTGTTGATTTCGCCTCCCCTGGAGAAGGAGAAAGGCCTTTCAAATCCTTCTTGGAAAATTATCCTTCAGGCAATTGGGAAGCTGTACCCTCCTTGGCATTTTTAGATGAAAAGAAAAGGTTTGTCTATACAAATGAAGGGTTAAGTATGCAAGATTTGTTAAATAAGTACAAGGAATACCTAAAAAAAATATATAGTGCAGAATATCTTGAAGAACAAAGCCCAGAAGATTTAAAAAAACTATATGTAACCCATGTCAAAAATCTAAGCACAGATGAATTTCTTAAAAAACGGCGAGAACTGGATCCGATTATAGAAAGCCTAAAAAAACAAAGGGTTGAGGATCTGAATACAATTCCTTCTCCTTATTTAACAGGATATTTCGATGAATTAATTAAATCAAATCCTGATCAACAGTGGAATGCTCTTTTTGAAACAAATAGGGGCTGCCCATTTGAGTGTAGTTTCTGTGATTGGGGAATTGCATCAACAAAGAGAATGGCAGATTACGATTTGGAAAACAGGATATTCAAAGAGATAGATTGGTTTAGCAGAAATAAGATAGAATTTGTCTATTGTTGCGATGCTAATTTTGGTCTGTACAAAGAAAGGGATTTAGCTATTGCGAAACGTTTTGCAGAAAATAAAAGAAATTATGGCTATCCGCATAGATTTTCTGTACAAAATACCAAAAACTCAACAGAGGTGTCATATGGAATTCAGAAAGTGCTTAATGATAGCGGTCTGGATAAAGGCGTCCTTTTAGCTTTTCAATCTCTTCATGAACCAACTCTTAGAGCTATAAAAAGAGGCAATATAAAACTTTCAACATATCACGAGTTGCAAAAAAGGTTTACAACAGAAGGAGTTACGACATTTTCAGATATTATATTAGGACTGCCTTTGGAAACATATGAAACTTTTACAAGAGGAGTCTCAACTCTCATAGAAAATGGTCAGCATAATAGGATACAATTCAACAATTTATCAATACTTCCAAATGCGCCCATGACAGAGGATATTGAAAAATATGGAATAGAAATAGCAGAATCTGACATGATAAATATTCATGGAAGTTTGGGAGAATGGGCAGATAATATCTATGAAAAACAGCAATTAGTTGTAGGAACTAACACAATGCCCAGAGAAGATTGGGTTAAGGCGAGAAACTTTGGTTATATGCTCGCTTTTTTGCATTTTGACAAGCTCTTACAACTCCCAAACATTTTGTTGAATACGCAATATGGAATCAGCTACAAGGAAATAGCAGACACTTTTATAGAAAATCCAAGAAAAACTCCGATTACGCAAGAGATTAGCGATTTATTTTCCGGGCATGCCAGAAATCTTCAAAATGGAGGAGCAGAATATATTCATTCCAAAAGATGGCTGAATATATGGTGGCCAGCAGATGAGTATGCTTTAATCAAGCTTGCAACAGAAAGAGAACTTGATGCGTTCTACAAAGAAGCCCAGGCAAATTTAGAATATCTTTTAGAAAAAAAAGGCTATAAGGAGAACTCGGTCCTATCAGATGCTATCCGTTTCAATAAAGAGTTGCTTAAAATGCCTTTCAATACACAAGATAAAATAATAACTCTGAATTATAATGTTTTAGATATTTACAAGGCAGGCTTAGTAGCAGAAAAAATCCAGATAGAAAAAGGAGAATTTAATTATGCGATAAACAGAACCAATGACAAATGGGATTCGTGGGAAGATTGGGCAAGAAGAGTAATTTGGTGGGGAAACAAAAAGGGAGATTATATATATTCATGCGCGCCTATTAAAGCGAAACAATTAGTATAGAAAGAGATTTAAATAAAACATATATCTAAATTAAGGAGAAAAAAGATGCTAGAACTAAAACTGCTTAACAAAACAGATTATTCAGCAAAAGAGAAAATTACTCGCGAGCTTAGTGAGAAATTTCCAAATAGCGTTAGGAAAATCCTTTTAGTTAATCCCCCTCAAACGACAAGAGATGTTTTTGATGTCAAAATCGCAAAGATAGGAAACTATCCATGCTATCAGCCGTATAATATAGCCCTTTTATCTAGGGCGCTGGAAGAAAGAGGCTATCAAACAAAATTGCTGGACATGAATTATGAAGTATTAAGAGAGGCTTACGACTCAAATGGAGAATTTAATTTTAATACAATATGGGAAGGAATTTTTCATGAAAGACTTGATAAATTCAAGCCAGACTTGGTTGGAATATCCTGCATGTTTACAATGAATTATCCAGAAGTAAAAGCATTGGCAGATTATGTCAAGCAATACAATCCAAAAATACCAGTAATTACGGGCGGCGGTTATCCTGCTCTGGCAGCAGAAGAAACACTTCGCAATTCAAAAGGAAGCATAGATTTTGTCTCGCTTTTTGAATCAGATAATAGTTTTCCTGACATGATAGATTTTATAAACAAAAAAGTTGACGCGAGCAGATTATCGCAACTCGCGACATTAATAGATAACAATTTCGTCTCGCTTGATAAACGAGATACGCCTTCTGAGGAAATAATAAGCAAGTATCCAAATTGGCAGAATTTGCCTATTGGAGATTATTCAAGAATAGGAAAGATCGGAGTATACGGAAGATGGATACGCGGCGAGGACATAAGATGCAGCACTATATCGTCAACAAGAGGATGTATCGCGCATTGCGATTTCTGCTCTGTGAGAGAATTTAATGGGAAAGGCGTGCGCCGTAGATCAATAGAAAGCGTAATAGGCGAAATAGAGGACTTGAGAGACAAATACGGAGTAAAACATCTAGTATGGTTGGACGACGATTTAATTTCAGATACGAGACATGTAAAAAAGCTATTTGAAGAAATGGCAAAAAGAAATTTGGGAGTGACATGGGATGCTTCAAACGGAGTTATTGCGGCATTTCTTAACAGAGATGTGGCGCAACTTGCAGAAGCTTCTGGATGTATTGGAATGAGCTTTGGACTTGAATCGGGAGATCCAAAAATTTTGCACGAGATGCGAAAGCCAGGAAACATACACAAGTATGTAGAGGCTGCCCAAATAATGAGAGAATATCATCCAAATATTTTCTCAAAGGGATTTTTGATTATAGGCTATCCTGGAGAGACATTAGGCCAAATATGGAACACAATAGGATTGGCTAATAAAATGCACCTTGATTGGTATAGCATCCATGTGGCTCTTCCAATTCCTCAAACAGACATGGCAAGAAAAATAAAAGAGGCCGAGCAGATGGAAACAGGCAGCATTGTAGAAGAATCTTCACAAAGCAGATTCATGTATGGTTTTGGAAATGTTGCGGCGAGAGAGTACGAGAAAAAGAGAAAAACTTCTTCCGTAGGATTCTTCAATATTCTTCTAGACAAGCCGAGAGAATATGTTCCAACAAGAGCTGAATTGAAAGATATTTGGTTTCTTACAGATTACTACATAAATTATCAAAATCTTGCTAATGAGAGCCATCCAATAAAGCTGGCATTGCAAGAA
The DNA here is from genome assembly GCA_964547875.1 of Candidatus Woesearchaeota archaeon. Taxonomy (GTDB): domain Archaea; phylum Nanobdellota; class Nanobdellia; order Pacearchaeales; family GW2011-AR1; genus JAUSIK01. The sequence continues at coordinate 76,270 of CAZJPE010000002.1, read as the reverse complement.
AAATGGCTAGAAGAAATATGCGAAAAAAGAAGCGAAGATAATCCTTTGGGGAATTTATATCTTGCAATTATAAGAGAAAAACTTGGCAAGAAAGAAAAAGCCAGGATAAATAGAAATCTAGCAGAAAAATATATAAATGAATCAGAATTTTGGTCAACGCGGTTTAATAGTTTGGGATTATATGATCTTCTTAAGGCTTCTTAATTTAAAATTTACTACATAAATGCTTATAAAAGTAGATTTTAAGTCAATAAAATGAGAGAAACAATTCTGATTACAGGCTCTGGCAATGGAATAGGAGAGGCCATTGCTCTAGAATTTTCTAATAATAATTATAATATTATTATTCACGCAAGAAAAGAATCTGAACTGGAAAAAGTATCAAAAAAAATATTAGAAAAAGGAATGGATTGCTATTGCATTAAAGGCGATTTGCGAAGTAACAGCACACTTGATGACTTATATACAATTGCAAAAGAGAAGAATATAAGCATATTAATTAATAATGCTGCGAAGCGTTGCCCAGGTGTCCCATTTGAGAAAATTAGCAATGAAGATTTTGACGATTTAATAAGAGTCAGTCTTTATGCCCCTATAAGACTAACGCAAATGGTTTATCCTTTGTTTCAAGCAAAAAATAAAGGCACTATAGTGAATATTAATTCTATTACTGCGATAGAACCGAAAAAATCAAGAAGCGTTTCATCTGCTGCAAAATGTGGATTGCGCGGTTTTACAGATAGCTTAAGGACAGAGGCTAGAGATTATAATATCAATTTAATCGGGATTTATCTAACAAGAGTAAAGACAAAACCAGAGCATGAATATGGAATGAATCGTCATGATATTGCAGCAAGAATTTATAAAGCATGTCGTAATCCTGCTATTGAAAACATTATTTTTGAAGGCCGTCCAGAAAGATTTCGCATGAAAGATGCTACTAAATATAGTATAATAGAACTAAAAAATGAATAAGAAAAAAATTTTAGTCTGCGGCGCAACAGGATTTATAGGAAGAAATGTAGCTGAATATCTCTCTCAAAGAGAAGATTATGAAATATGCGGAACTTATCTCAATTCTTGTCCTTATATGGAGATTGAGTTAATCAAGGCAGATTTAACAAATAAAGAGGATGTTGAGCGCGTTACTAAAAACAAAGATGTTATAGTGCAAATGGCAGCCAACACAAGCGGAGCTGGAAAGATTTTCACATCTCCGCATATTCATATAACAGATAATGCAATAATTAATTCCCTTCTTTTAAGGGCAGCATTTGATAATCATGTAAAACATTTTATTTTTCCAAGCTCATCTACTGTTTACCCTTCATCAGATACTCTAATAAAAGAAACAGATAAGGTTGACATACATCCAGTTTATTTTGGCTCTGCAAATACAAAATTATACATAGAGAGAATGTGCGAGTTCTTTTCCAAACAAGGAAGAACAAAGCATACTATTTTACGCCAATCCAATATTTACGGCCCTTATGATAAATTTGACTTGGAAAGATCCCATGTTTTTGGCGCGTCAATAACAAAAGTGATGAAAGCAGAAGAGGGCAGCGCAATAAAAGTCTGGGGCACAGGAGAGGAAAAAAGGGATTTATTGCATGTTTCAGATTTAGTTAAATTAATAGAATTAGCCATAGATAAGCAAGATTCTCCATTTGAATTGTTCAATGTTGGCTCTGGCAGTTATACATCCATAGAAGAATTAGTAAAAAAGATAATAAGATTTTCAGGAAAAAAAATAAGAATTGAATATGACATATCAAAGCCGACAATTAAGACAAATCTTGCTCTTGATTCATCAAAAGCAAAGGAATGTTTTAATTGGAAGCCACAAGTATCGTTAGATGAAGGAATAAGAAAGACAATGGATTGGTATAAAACAAATGTTCTTTCAGAATAATTTATAAACTAAATAATTTAATTATAATCATGCTGGAATTAGGATTCATTAATCCAACAAGCGATTATCTATTTGATCCGTTCAAAGGAGATCCGCATGCGCATTTTCATTTGCTTACCATAATAGAATCAAGATTGGAAAATAAAGTAAACGCGCAATTGATTGACTTACGCGGAATAAAAAAAGAATTCACTTTGAAGCATATTCCAGAATGTGACATATACCTTCATTCAGTTTATACTCTTGATTGGGATGAGCAAAATCAATTAGTAAAAGCGCTGAGAGAAAGATATCCGAAGGCAAAGCACATAGCTGGAGGCTATCATGTCAATTTATTCCCAAAAGAATCTCAAGAAAATTTTGATTCAATTATTCTTGGAGAAGGAGAAGAATCAATAATAAAAGCATTGCAGGATTTTAATGGTTCTGGCATGAAGAAAGTTTATCATCAGGAAGAAAAGACGGATATAAACGATTATCCATTTCCATTGAGAAAGTATATCCCTCAATCTTCAGTTGCTAGAAAAGGTCTCTTGAATTCAAGGCATAATAAGGATTATGGCGAATTGCTGAGCACAACAACTGTATTTAGCAGGGGTTGCCCGTATAATTGTTCTTTTTGCGCAGTTCCTCAAATGAGAGATTATGCGCCAGGAATTAGATTTAGAAGGCCTGAATTTATAAGCGAAGAAATAGAGTATCTAAAAAGAGAATATGGTATTCGCGCGATAAGCATGTCTGATGAAATAAGTATTCCACTCAACCTTTTAAGAGCAATATCACATTTGGAAGCAATCGCCAGCACAGGAATAAAATGGCGGGGGCAGTGCAGAGTTGATGGAATAACTCCTGAATTAGCAAGACTGGCAAAAGAATCAGGATGTGTATCCTTAGGCATGGGCGTAGAAAGTGTTTCGCAAAAATCTTTGGATTTAATAAATAAAAAAATAAATGTTGAAGAATCAAAATTAGCAATTAGGCATCTGAAAGAGAGCGGAATTGAAACAAGGCTTTATTTGATAATGGGGCTTCCTGCAGAGCCCGAAAACATAGTTGAAAAGACATGGCAGTTTATTGAAGAGACAAGTCCTGAAATGGTTTATCTCTCTTTATTTACTCTAAGGCCTGGAACAGAGGTCTATGAGCATCCAGAGAGATTTGGCATAGAGTGGATAAATACAGACTGGAATAAAACAATGCACATGATTGGTAGGTATAGCAATGAAACGCCAAATCTTACATTTAGGTATGCAAAACAGACTCCATGGGACAGAAGTTTTTCAGAGAAAGAGATAATTGAGAACTATATGGAATTGCAGAAAAGATTAAAGGAGAATAATCTTGCCACATTATAAAGCATACTTCTTTAAACAAGTTAAACATCACAAAATTTATATATTCAATTAAAATTGCAATTTAACGAAAGAAAAGATGGAACCAAATCAAACAATAGATGCATTAGTTGAAAAGCATAATTCTAAGGAGTTCATGTATATTGAATATCCTCATAAAAGTTTTTGGTCAGAAAAGTTTAGCCAGAAAGATATTAAAGAAGCCCTAAGCCAATTATCCGGCATTCAAAAAGATGAACCATTAACATTATATGTGCATTTCCCATACTGCACAAAGCCATGTTTTTTTTGCACATGCCATTTTGAGATTACAAAAGACCACGACAAGGCAAAAGATTATTTAAAAACGCTTTCTAATGAAATAAGCTTATATAGAAAATTCTTTGAGGAAAATTCAATCAACCCAAATTTTGTTGAAGTTCATCTTGGCGGAGGCTCGCCAACGTTCTTAGACGAGGAAGAATTTGATTATTTAGTTGATGCTATCAATCCTATAGCTAACATAAAAAATTTAGACGAGTTTGCAATAGAAATTGATCCTAGATTTGTAAGCGAGGAAAGAATGAAATACTATCACGAAAAAGGGATTAATAGGGTTTCTTTTGGATTGCAGGATTTTGACATAAATGTCCAAAGGGCAGTCAACAGAGTGCAGCCATCAGAATTAGTAAGGCGCTTGATTGCTCCAGATATTAGAAAACTCTTTAAGAACGGAGTTAGTTTTGACATTATATGCGGGCTGCCTCTGCAGACAGAAGATGGTATAAGGAAGACATTTGAGGAAATAATAGAACTTTCTCCTGATAGAGTTTGCTTTAATTATTTGGATTTTGCCCCAAGATTTGCCCAGCATCAAAATATAATGATTGATGGGCGCAATGGAAGGCCAAATAGTCTACCTGATGCAAGAGAAAGAAAACATCTTTTCAAGCAAGGGCTTAAAGTGCTTACAGAAAATGGATATTTGCGCGCAGGATACGAACATTTTACAAAGATAGAAGATGCAATTGGCAAAGCATTAAAAGAAGGCAAAATGCATTGGAATGCACTCGGCGCAACGCCAGGAAGAAGTGTGGATGTAATAGGCGTTGGTCCGCATAGCGCCTCTACGCTTGGAAATTTCTATTTTCAGAATATATATGGAGTTGAGTCGCATAAATCTCTCGTTAACAAAGACTTATTTCCAGTTTTCAGAGGGCACAAACTAAGCCAAGACGATATAATTAGAAGAGATATTATACGCAAATTGCGCAATTATTTCTCTGTTGATTACGCAACTATAGAAAAAGCCTACAATATCAAGTTTCCCGAATATTTCAATAGAGAAATAGAACAATTAGGCGATCTTGCAAAAGATGGAATATTGAGCTATTCAGACAAGGCAATTGAAATCACAGAAGCAGGAAGAGAATTTACCCTTCATGTGTGTCGTGTTTTTGACAAGTATAAGCAATCCTCTATTCAATCAAGTTAAAAAAATAGTGAGCTGTTAAATTAGCGACAATCGTCCTAAAAAAGAGTTAAGTAAATTTGAAGCCCTATCACCACTTCAGAAGTCCTAGAAAATTCATTGATTGACTTATTTAATGATTTCAAATTTTCATTTAATTCATTAATCTGATTCTCAAGTATCTTTGGATATAAATCCATAAAAAAATAAAGCAGGGTTATTATTTAAAACCTAACTCAAAAAAATAGATATATTTAAATACATATTTAATAATCAGAGAAAATGACAAATTTGATATACAAGCGAGGTAATGACATAAAACTCTCAGAAGATCAGATAGGTTTCTACAACAATAATGGATATTTAGTTGTTGAAAATCTATTTTCCCCAGCAGAATGTGATGAAATCACTGAAAAAGTCTCTCATCATGCTACGTCTGAATACGCCTGTATTTTAAATATGCATAGTAAGGCGAAATTAGCTAAACAAGACCCAAGAGAAAAGACGCCAGAAGTTCTGCGCGAAATAGAAGGAACATCAGAACTTGCGCTAAATCTAATGAAAGACAGGCGTATTGTTTCGGTATTGGATCAGCTTCAGGAGCAGATTATGAAGCAATATGGTCGTTCTGCCACAGGGCACATGGATAATTTTATTCCAAGAGAACATGTCGGCTTAATGAGCATGATTCTTTTCAAAAAACCAGATACTCAATATGCTAAACAGGCATGGAATGTTCATCAGGATAATGCCTATACTAAAAATCCATATGGCTTATACATCACAACTGGCTTGTTTTTAGATGACATTGATAATGAAAATGGCCCAATATTTGTTTATCCAGGCTCTCACAAAGAAGGCATTCTGCCTTTTACTCCTCAGACAAGCTATCGCGAGCAAAAAGGAGAGCAGCCAGGCAACATAACAGAAATACCTAAGAAATATAAGGGAACAGAGGTAAATATAATAGGCAAAAAAGGGGCAGCCATGTTTATGAGCGGAAATACGCTGCACGGCTCGCGTCCAAATGTATCAAAGCGTTCGCGCGTAATTTATACAAATACATATATTCCAAGCGGAGAAGAATTTCTGCCTGGCGCAGTTGCTAAAAGAGTTACAATTCCTCTAGACGAATGAGAATATATTATCCTGTTTTAATAATGGGCATCTTTCTTAATTTTCTTTCTAATCTATGGCAACTGATTTAAATAATTACTCAATTCGTCTGTACTGTATTCAAGAGAACAAAAAGCCTGGTTAATTATTATAGTCTATAGTTATAAATAATTTTTAAAATTTATATTAAATAATGTATATAAACCCTCAAATTTCTTTATTTTCATGAAGATATTCTTGCTCAAAAACAACAGGCAAAATAGAAAAAATAATTGCACTGAATTATTTGGACTTTCAAGGTCAGGAAAAAGCTCTTTATTAAAAAAAATTGAAGAAAAAAAAGAGAAAAAAATTTTTAATTCAAAGCTTTCAATCTTTGAGAAATTATTTTATTTAATGAAATTCTTTGTAAAAAATCCCGTTAAGACAATAATGTTATTTTCTAAAATGAATTCAAACTGGCTTTATTTAAAGGAATTTAATTTTCTCAAATATGCAAAGATTTTTTTAATGAGAAACTCATATTTGGGATATGTCCTTGCAAAGCATGAAATAATTGGCATGAAGAATATTTATGTTGACGAATTTTTAATGCAGTCTTTATTCATGTTAATACAAAGAAAATCTAATGAAATTGAGCTTTCTGATTTGATAAAAGTTCTGCCATCTGGGAGAATTTTATTAGTTGAAGAAAACGAAAAAGAGAGATATAAAAGAATTGACAAAACAAGATACCCTGCAGAGCAGATTGACAAGGCTTATGCAGTAAAATGGATGGAAAACATGGAATTCAACTATAAAATAATAAGAAAAATTTTATTTGAAAATTATACGCCAGTCTTAATAAAGAATCTAAAGCAGCTTTGACCTTAAAATTATCTGTCTCCCTACTCTATGTTGAAGAAATTTTGTCTTTTCTATTTGAAATCCCTCTTCTCTCATGATTTTATGCAAATCTCCCAAAGAATATTGATATATTTTATACCCAGTTGGCCTAAAGAGCAGTTTGTAAATTACATTTGCGATTCTTCTCAATCTGGATTTGTCTTCTGCGTCAAATATTAAATATCCTCCTTTTTGCAAAACCCTTTTTGATTCTCTTATCGCCTTTCTTAAATCTCCATCATTTAAATGATTCCAAACTCTCATTGTAGTAATCTTATCAAATGATTTATCTTTAAAAGGGAGTTCAAACATATCAGCATAAATGCATTTAGCCAAAGGATTTTTCTCTTTAGTTATTTTTAACATGCCTTCCGAAGTATCTATTGCAGTAACCTTGCCTAAATGCCTTGTTAGAAACCCGCTGCTGCATCCTAATTCCAAAACATCTTCTCTATCTTTTTTATCTATCAGTTCTAAAAAATGCTTTAATTCAACAGCTCTTTTTTTTCTCCTGTAAGGAGTGCCTTCTCTCTGCGCATCATAAGTTCCACTAACCTTCTTCTGCTTATAATACTCTGTAAATTTTTGAGCTTCTTGGCTTTTCATTTTAATCTCTGATTAAATCTTGCTTTGCTTAAAGACCTCAAGATTCCCTGAATCTTGATGGCCTCAAGAACCTTGGGTTCTTGAAGTTTCCTAAATCTTTTTTTCATTTTCATTCAAAATTGTTTTCTATTTTAAACATTTGCATTATTTTAAGCAGTCAGATTTATTCTTTTATAAATGTATTTCTTATCAGGCTCATTTGTCCTGCTATGCTTGCTCTGTATTTCCTTGACAATCTCAAAGTTATCTCTGATATATTTATAAACCTTAGATAAATCAAGATCTTTATCCTGCTCTTTTAAATCTGCTTCGTCAAAAATATTTTCTTTCAGCAAAGCATAATCTATTTGTCCATTTACTAGCAAGGGCAGAATATTATCTTCAGAATTATGGATTTTATCTAAATAATTCCCGTGATATGGCATTATTTTGTTCTCCAAACTTAAAGGAGACGCTTGATTCCCATATACCTTAGAGTTGGGAGGTATCAATTCGCCCACTTCCTCGGAATTGCTTTTTATAACAAAGGCGTTATCGTCCTTTATCATGTCTACATAAAATGGAAGCAATTGGGCAGCGCTTATTATCGCATATAATAAAACAATTAAAATAGCAAAAATCGCCTTAAATTTAAAATGAGTTCCATTTATTACAAGTTCAGATCTTTCTATTTTAGAAATAAATTTAGCAGAAGAAAGAGCCAAAATTGGCACCAATAAAACAAACCGCGCTAAGGAATAATCAGTAAATATAATTTGCAGCAAGAAAATTATCAATGCTATAACTAAAAATGCTTCTATAAACTCTATTCTATTTTTCTTTCGTATTTCACTATAAAGATATATTATTATCGCTAAGCTCATTAAAACAAGTAGAGGATTTAACAGAAAAAACTCAAATGTCCTCATAATAATTACGCCAACTTCGATGAGATTAATCCCAATTCTGCCGCCATAAATTTCAAAATTCATATATCTCCAATTATCAAAATTCGGAATAAGCCAAAAAAGCCAGGCGCCTAAAGAAACAATTAATCCAAGAATAAATATTCCAAGTTTCTTAAAATGCTCTTTTGACTTGTAAAATAAGCTATAAGCTAAAAGAGTTGTCGGAATGGCAAAGACAAAAAAAGCAGAAGTAACTTTAGAAAAAAACAGGACAGGCGCCAAAAGCCCAGTAAAAAACCAGGAAGTCTTATTATCATAAATAATCAGGCTTATTATTATCAAAATAAAAGCCAATAAAATACTCTCTATAGTAGCTATTCTGTTATGCGCTATGTGCATGGGATTTATTAAAATAAATATCATAAATAATGCGCCCACATTAAAATTCTTTCTCATTAAAAAAAACCCTGCAATAATAATGGAAATAATTCCAAATAATGCAGATACAATTCTTGCGCTAAATGTGCTAACTCCAAAAATCCTAAAAAAAATTAATTCCAAATAAGTATGAATCGGTGAGATATACATAGGATTCCACTGATCATTCTCAAGTTTCCAATATCCGAATAAGGCATAATTTCTGGCATTATGAGCATAAGGCCCTTCATCAACCCATGTTGCCCCAAAAGCAGAATAAGGAAAAGGATCCGCGTCTAAGAAGATAAATCTAAGATCTATAGAAATAAGAAGAACTATTAAAAGTATAAAGACTATGCTCTTACTCTTCAAAATGCTGCGTTCTTCTGATTTTCTAAGCTCCACTTTATCAATCCCAAATTTAATTTCATTCTATAAAAGCTTATGTATAATTTAGAAAATATAAAAGCATATATTTAAATGCGTTATTAAGCAAGAAAAAATATTAAAAACCAAGACATTATGGAGAAAGACTTAGAGTTCAGCAATTGGATCAGGAATTTTTATAATATTAAAGCAAAAAAGATCTCTGATAAAGGATATGAATATGCGCGCTGGTTTAGTACGAAAGAAAAAAGCAGACAATATAAATTTAGCACGCTAAGTTTATTATATCATTTAAGGGATATTGAATTCAAAAATTGTCTGGAAATAGGCTGCGGCCCTGGAACATGGACAAAACTTCTTTTAAAAAAATATCCCAGAGCAAAATTTACTTGCTTAGACATATCAAGAGAAATGATAAAGCAGTTTAAAAGTGCAATAAAATCAAAAAAGGTTAAGGCAATTACGAACAACTTTCTAGATCAAAAATTTAAAGAGAAATACAATTTTATTTTTTGTTCAAGGGCAATAGAGTATATTCCAAATAAGCAGATAGTTATAAGGAAGATTTATTCACTTTTAGAACCAGGCGGAAAAGGCATAATAATTACATCGCCCCCTCATCCAGCTTTTCTCTCAATAAAGAAATTGCTCGGAAAAAAAATAGATTTTGAGCATAGCCAGCGAATATCTATAAAAGAAATGAGCAGACTTCTAAGAAAGACAGGATTTGAAAAGATAAATTTCTATCCTATTCTGTTCACAGATTCCTTTTTAGTCCCAACTTCCTTTCTATTTAGGAATTTCTACAAGAAGAAATGGGGACTAGTTTCTAAAATGCTTGCTTCAGGATATCTTGTAAAGTTTGAAAAACCAAAATGAAGAAATTTAGGATAGTATTTATCGGCAGCGATGGCTCAGGGAAAAGTGCGCTTATAAAATATGTTAAAAAAAAATTAGAAAAGGCAGGTAAGGATGTTGATGTCTTTTTCATGGGTTGGCGTGATTTTAGAAATCCTCTCTTAAATTTTTTTTCAAGATTTTACATGAAAAGAAAGAGCAAAAGAGGAATAAAAGAAGAGAAACTAGCGAGGTTTAGAGAAAGGAGCTGGCTTTTTTATTTCATTTATTATTCTGAGCTCTGGCTAAGATACTTAAAAATATTGGCTTCAAGAAAAGAATATAATTTAATTGACCGTTATTTTTTTGACGAGCTTGCATTTGCAAAAGGAATTAAATTTAAGCTTTTCAAAATTTTTACGCCAAAGCCAGATATTTGTTTTTTGCTTGAAGCATCTAATGCGGTGCTTAGGAAAAGAGGAGTGCTTATAACAGAAGAAAGATTAAAGAATTTTTACAATAGCATGTATGCTCTTTCTAAAACCTATCCCATAATAAAAATAGATTCCTCGAATCCTTTAAATAATACATATGAAAGAATAAAATCAATACTAAATGCTTATAAATAGCTCCTAATTCCGTTTTTTATGAAAATAGCGCATGTTTCGCATGAATATAATCCAACTATTAGCGGCGTTGCAAAAGTTGTTGAGGAATTAGCAGAAAGGCAAGCACAAAATGGGCATGAAGTTCATGTCTTTACAAGCGATTGGGATAAAAAAAACAAAATTAAAACAAAAGAAGAAATAATAAATGGCGTTTATGTGCACAGATTCAGGCACATAGCAAGGGCAGGAAATTTTTCCATAATATACTTGTCTTTTTTCCCTAAACTTTTAAAAGAAAAATTTGACGTAATCCATAGCCATGTTTTCGGGCATTCGCACTTTGTTCTCGCGGCTCTAGCAGCAAAATTATCAAATGCCAAACATGTTCATACTACGCATTGCCCATGGACAGATGCTTATCGCTCAACATTAGCAAGATTAGGAATATTAATAAGTTATAACATATTTAGCAGATTGGCATTGAAGTTTACAGATAGAATAATAGCAATAACCCCATGGGAATATAATTTTATAAAAAGATATAATTCAAGTAATAACATAATCAACATTCCAAATGGGATGTCAGATGAATTTTTCAAAAAAATCAAAAACAACGACTTTAGAAAGAAGCATAAGATACCTAATAAAAATACAATTATTCTGTTCTTTGGCAGATTAAACATAACAAAAGGCCCTGATAAATTTGTTGAAATAGCGAAACTTATTTTAAAAGAAAAGAAAAATATAAATTTCGTTATAAGAGGTCCTGACGAAGGCATGAAAAAAACAATAAAAAAGTTTATAGGAAAAGAAAAAAGAATTATATTAATGCCAGAAACAAGAGACAAGGAAGAAATAATTAAAATGTATCAGTCAGCAGACATTTTTGTTATGCCAAGCTTTCGCGAAGGCTTGCCTTTAACATTATTTGAAGCAATGGCAAGCGGATTGCCAATTGTAGCATCTCCTGTAAATGGAATTCCTTTTGAAATGAAAGAGCCAGATAACGGCTTTCTTGTAAATTACGGAGATAATGAAAAATTTGCAAAAAGAATAATTGAACTCTTAGACAACAGAAAATTAAGAGAAAAAATATCCGAGAGCAATTTTGAAAAAGCGCAGAATTATAGATGGGATTTAATTTCTAATAAGACTATTGATTTATATAAAAATTTATGCGAGTCTTAAATCATTTGGCTTTTCCTTATATTCAGTAGGGTCTTTTATATTTGCCCAATAAAATCCTTCTTGTCTCAATCTACAAGCAAGACAGGTCCCGCAATGCATTTTTCTTCCAACATAACAGCTAAAGCTTTCTTTAAAATCAATTCCAAGCTTATTGCCTAATGAAATTATATCTTCTTTTTCTTTGTCAATAAAAGGAGCTTTTATCCTAAATCCGTTTGCTTTTGAGTATTTTCCAATCCTTTCAATATCATTTAAAAATTTTAAACTCGTATCAGGATATCCCTCGCCCATGTCTGATTTAAATCCTACAAATAAATCATAATTTTCACCATCTCTGACAAAAATTGATTCAGCAAAAGCAAGCGCATAAACTAAAAAAACAGCATTTCTAAAAGGAACATACCATTTTGCACCTTCTTTTCTTGTATCTTTCAAGTCATTTAATTCAAGATTTTTAACTTTTCCTTTTTTATTAATTAAAGATGTAGAGAGTTCTCCTAATTCGGCTATTTTTATCTCTCTAAACTTTGCTCCCAATTTTTTTGCAGTATTTTTTGCACATCTTCTTTCTATATTAATAGATTTTTGCCCATAATCAAAAAAAAGTAAAATAATCTTATCATAATTCAGTTTATTCCTTGCGTAATAAGCCGTAGTAACACTATCAATTCCGCCAGAGCATAAGATTATTACATTTTTCATTATCTTGCTACCTTAATAAAGTTTATAAGTTTGCTCTTTGCAAATTAACTATGAAAAAAAAGGCCAAAGAGTTAAAAATAGGGGATAAAATAAAAATTTCAGGGAAGTCGTGTGCAATAGTAAATATAGAATTTTCAGACACGGCAGGAAAAAGCTCTGTGAAAGGAAAGCAAATGTCTAGAAAATGCAGGATTGAAGCAAAAACTTCTGAAGGCGAGAGAGTTGTTATAATTCGCCCAGATGATTATCCTTTTGAAACAGAAAAATGATTCATATTATAATAACATCATACAATGAGCCTAATTCAACATTAAGGGCTGTTAAGACTTTTCTTAATCAGAATATTGAAGATAATTTTGAGATAGTTGTCGTAGACCCATTTCCAAAAGTTGAAAAATTTTTAAAGAAAAATATTAAGAGCAAAAAAGTTAAATTTTTCCTAGACCCCGGCGAAGGCAAATCTTACGCCCTAAATATACTATTTCAGGAATATGGTTCAGATAATAAAAAAGACATATTCATTTTAACAGATGGCGATGTTTATGTTTCAAAAAATACTCTAAAAGAAATTCTTGAAAAGTTTAAAGACCCCAAAATAGGATGCGTAACGGGCAAGCCAGTTTCAATAGACAGCAAGAATAATAAATATGGATACTGGTCTCACTTGCTTTTTGCAGGAATACATAAAACAAGAAATAAATTATCAAATAATAAAAAATTTCTAGAGTGTTCCGGATATCTTTTTGCAATAAGAAAAGGAGTTATTTTAGATTTTCCTCTAGAAACATCAGAAGACAGCATTATTCCCTATCTCTTCTGGAAAAAGGGATATAAAATAGCTTATGCTGATAAGGCTGAAGTCTATGTAAAAAATCCTTCCAATTGGCAGGATTGGCAAAATCAGAAAATAAGAAATATAAAAGCTCATGAAAATTTAAATAAGATAGCAAGAAATATGCCCAGAACAAAATCATTTTTTAATGAAATACGCGAAGGAGCATTATACTCCCTGACATATCCAAGAAATCTCCGTGAAGTTTTCTGGACAATGCAGTTATATTTTGCAAGGCTTCATATTTATATAAAAGCATTTAACGAATTAAAGCAGAAAAAAAATTATGCTGATGGCTGGAGAAATACAGAAATACACTCAACAAAACCATTAGATCGATTTAAATTTTTGCAAAGCCTTTTTTAATTTATCAAAACTATCAACAATTTCCATAGAGCCTATCAATATTGCGCTCAAATAATCCAATGCTTCAGAGACAGGCTCGTCTGTTTTCAACCCAATAGCAGGAATTTTCTTGGCATACGCATATCCTAATTCCCATGCAGTTCCAGCGCCTAGATGCAATCCATCGAGAACAGCAATTACTAAATCAATGTCTTTAAAGCCTTCTTTTATGTCGCCGTTAAAAATTCTTATAACATCACCCATGCCGTCTGCTATTCCAACATCTCTATGCGGCAAAAATGTTGAAAATCCCAGAGATTTGCACAATTCATCAACTTTAGCAAGCGTGTTTAATTCACCATCTGTTCCTATTTTCCCAGCTATGTATATTTTCATAAAAACTAAGAAAATTTTATAGTTATAAATTTATGGATAAGATTAAAAACTTCTATTTTAAACTAAATTATATGAAGATAGTGATAATAAAATTAGGAGCATTAGGAGATGTTGTAAGAACTCTTCCAATTGCAGAAGCACTAAAGAAAAAATATAAAGAAGCAGAAATTACATGGATTACAAAAGAAAATGCTCTACAGTTATTTGAAAGCAATCCTTTCATAAATAAAATAGAAAAAATTCCATTTAAGACAGATTTAAAATTTGATATATTATGCAATCTTGATATAGACGAAGAAGCAACTTCCTTGGCTCAATCAATTATGGCAAAAAAGAAACTGGGGTTTTATTCAGAAGACAATTATCCAGCAGTGTTTAATCCAAGTGCAGAATATTATCTAAACACGCTGTTTGATGACGAATTAAAAAAATCAAACAAAAAAACTTATCAGGAAATGATCTTTGATGCTGCAGAATTATCTTATAATAAAGAGCGTCCGTCTATAATTTTAGCTGAAAAAGAAAAAATTTATGCAGAAAATTTCATAAAAAAGAATAAAATAAGAAAAGAAAATCTAATAGGAATTCATATGGGCGCAGGCTCAAGATGGCCTTCGAAGGCATGGGGAAAAGAAAAAATAAAAGAATTTGTTAAGAAAGCAAAAGAAAGAAATTATGAGATAATAATATTCGGCGGTCCTGACGAAGCAGAAGAAATAGGCCCTCTTATAAATGAGTTGAAAAATGAAAACATATTGATTCATAAGAATAATCCGAGCAATTCTATTAAAGAATTTGCAGCATTAATAAATTGTTGCAAAACAATAATCTGCTCTGATAGTTTTGCTTTGCATATCTCCCTTGCAATGAACAAGCCAACAATAGGCTTGTTCTTTTGCACAACCCCTCATGAAGTGGAAGACTATGGACTACTAAAAAAGATAGTCTCTCCTTTGCTCTATGAGTATTTTCCAGAAAAACAGAATCTTTATAGCGAGAAATTAGTAAATAGCATTTCTGTTGAAAAAATACTTACATATTTGTGAATAACAACAAATAAAAACTATCTTCTCTGTGATTGACAATGGAGAACAATGCTCCTTTAGAGGCTGAAAAAAGAAAAGATAAGATAAAAAACTGGCTAAAGAATCCGCATAATCTAATTTTTATACTAATTTTAATATTCGCATTTATAATAAGGCTTTATTACTTTAATCTTACAAAAACTCAGCCTTTGTGGTGGGACGAGTCTGATTATCTTGCATATGCTAAAAATTTAGCAGGATTTCCCGCTAATTGGATTATAACAACACAGCACAGTTCGTTATATCCATATATGGCAGCAATATTTTTTAAATTTGGAATGAGCGAGGCAATTGCAAAGTTCTTTCTTCAGATAATGCCTTCAATTTTTAGCGTTCTTTTAGTTTATCTTATTTGCAACGCAATGTGCAAAGACAAAAGAGTTGCACTAATCTCTGCATTTTTAATGGCGATATTTTGGGATCATCTTTTCGAGACAATGAGATTTCATATAGACGTTCTGGGGCTTTTTTTAGGTCTTCTCTCGATTTATGTTTTCTGGCAGGGCTATGAAAACAAGGATAAGATATTCGGCAAGATAGACGCAAAATGGGCAATACCAATTACAATAATATTTGTGATACTGACATATACAATAAGGCGAGGTTATTTCTTATTTGGAATATTTTTTCTTGTTCACATGCTTGCAACTCGCAAATGGACTGACTTAATCAAAGATAAATATAACTGGATATCGCTTGCCCTTCTTGTATTTTTATTTTTTCTTGCAGAAAAATTTATCTTTATCTCTCAAATAGGCGGGGTTTCAGGAACCTATTTTCATCCTGAAAATAAAATCAATCTTCTCCCATTAGGCGTATTTCCAGCATATTTCTCCTCTTCAAGTTCTATATTAAGCATACTTCTTTATCTATTTTGGATAGGTCTTCTATTAATTATTTCCAATATATTCTTATCTTTTGATTATATTAAAAAAACCAGAAATAGCATGGCAAGATCAGATTTATTTAATCTTATTGCAATTATTGTCACATTGGCATTTTTTATTCTTATTATAAGAACGCCGGATGTATTTGGCGAGCCAAGATGGTTCTTCCCGCTTGCTCTCGCAGCATTCATCTCTATATCCCGCGCCTCTATATTTTTAACCGATTTAATTAAGCCTTATAATAAATATGTTGCCCTTATTATTCTAGTTGCACTATTGGGAATTGGAGGCTATTATGAATTAAAAATTGCTGATTCCTCAATAAAAAATAAAATAACATCATTTGATGGAATTAAGCAGGCAAGTCTTTATCTTAGGGAAATATCAAATGAAAATGATTTAATTGTTAGTGTAGCTGTCCCGCAAGTGATTTATTATGCAGAAAGAAATGTTGTCCAGCCGGATAAAATTGCACAATGGACGGAATCCGGGGATACTGTTCCTTTAGAAAACTTTTTATCAGCAGTTAGCAATGCTCCAGAAACAAAATATCTTTTAATATCGTTTTCACAACCAGGACATCCTGACTGGATGACAAGAGTCTATGCCAATAATGGCCAAGTTGCAGCATGGGAAATCCCATTTATGGACACAAAAATAGATTTTGTTAATAAGCAGCAAGATATTAAACAATCAAAAAACTTTGAAGACATAACTTTTAACCTAATAAATATAAAGCAAGATGTATTTATTTACGAAATAAAGAGGCAAGATGATAAGCTGGTTTGAAAAACATAATAGGCTGTCTTTGTTAATCACAATCCTTATAGCAGGAATAATCTTTTACATGTCTTCTCAAACATTTGAATCAGGTATAGGCTCCGGAGGAATAGGTTTCAAAGCAATTGCATATCATCTAATTATATTCTTTTTCCTGGCTTTCTTTTTGTCAATATCATTAATAAGGGGAAAATACAAAAATTTCATCTTAATCGCAATCATACTATCGATATTATACGGCATCTCTGATGAGATTCATCAGCATTTTGTTCCAGGAAGAGTAAGCTCCCTTTCTGATATATTGCTTAATTCATTCGGAATTGTCTTTGCCTCAACATTATACTTGATATCATTAGAATATAGAATTAAAAAACACTCCCGCCCATCTCTTTAATCTTGCTCTCCATATCAGCAAGATGTTGCATCCATCTTATGTTGTAGTAAATATTATTTTCCAATTCACTAACATTTCCGCCCTTATCTAGGAAATCTTTAATTTTTCCAGCCATATTCCGTGCAGAATCTTCTATAGTTACTTTATATCTAAATTTTAATCTGTCTTCTAATTTCTCGTTGGAGATGCTATAGCTTCTATCTATTTTTCCAGGCGTATAATCGATGTCTACTTCAACAGGCCGTATATTTTTTAATGCCTCTTTAATTCTATGAGCTACATCCATAATCTGAAAATTCCCATAGGCAACATTGAATATCTCCCCTTTGACTTTATTTTCGTCAGCCTCAAGGCAAACCATATAAGCTCGCGCAGCATCAAGCACATCAACCAAAGGCCTCCATTGATTGCCTCCGCAGAAAGCTTTTAATCTTCCTTTTGTAAAAGCATCTTTAACGAGAGTATTGACGACTAAGTCGTATCTCATTCTAGGGCTATATCCATACAATGTTCCTTTTCTTAAGATTACAGGGCAGAAATTATCGTTCTCTTTCATAAGTTCAAGCAAGGCTTTCTCCGCCTCAAATTTTGATACAGAATAAGCAGCCAAAGGTTCTACTAAACTATTTTCGTCTTGTATAATATTAGCGCTCATTAACCCTTTATCGTAAATTGATGCAGTAGAGCCAAATATAAATTTATTAATCTTTTTTTCTAAGCACGCCTTAGCTAACTCTATTGTTGCTTTAGTATTTATTTCCATGTTTTCCCTTGGCCTGAATTCAGCAGTAGGATCATTAGACAATCCTCCTAAGTGTATCACTACCTTAACATCGTCAAGTGCTTCATGAAAATTCCTTATGTCTCCTTGCATAATTTCAATTCTTCCAAGATAGGGTTTTAGCGATTCCTTACCAAAATAGAATTTGTCAAATACCCTGACAGAAAGTCCTTTATTTATTAATTGATATACAAGCACGCTTCCAAGATATCCTGCTCCCCCAGTAACTAAAACTTTCATTTTATCTCAATCTAAAATAATTAGATTCCTCCCTTTTCAGCCATTCAGAAAGTGTCTGTGCTTTTTTGTCTTTATCTGACAAAATAGGTTCCGCCATATAGCTAGGCCATTTTATTCCAATTTCAGCATCGTCCCAGATAATATTAGATTCGCCTTCCGGATTATAAAGAGCATTATATTTATATAGAATTTCTGTATAATCTCTTAATGCACAAAAGCCAGATGCGAATCCTTCAGGCACCCATATCTGTCGTTTATTTTCTCCAGATATGAAATCACCATGCCACTTTCCCAATGTATCAGAGTTTTTTCTTATGTCAACAGCTACTAAATATGCTTCTCCATTGACTGCTCTTATTAATTTGCTAACTGGAGGATTAAATTGAAAATGCAGCCCTCTTATAACGCCCTTTCTTGAAAAAGAATGATTTTCCTGGACAAATTCTTCATCTATGCCAATTTCATTGAATTTATCTTTTCTATATGTTTCCATAAAAAAACCTCTCTTGTCTTCAAGTACGTCAGGGACAAATACCTTTATCCCATTTAAAATCTCGTTTTCTATTCTAAATGCCATAATAAAAGCCAATTAGTATCGCATTTAAACTTTATTGCAATTAAAAATATATCTCTCATAAGGAATTATTATCTTAAGCCAACTTTTAAGGCTCTCGATATACTGCCTATTTAAGCATAATAATCTTTTTATATTAATAAAAAATCCCTAAATTAATATGAAACTCGCAATATTAGGTTCTTCAGGTTTTGTAGGAAGCTGTCTTTTTAATAGATTCAATGAAAAATACGAACTATCAGGCATATCTTTAAATCCTCATGATTGCACAACAAATATATGCGATATAAGAAATAAAAGAGATTTAGAACAGGCATTAGGCAATATAAACCCTGATGTAATAATTGATTCTGTTAAATTGCGAAAAAGTGTTGACTACTATGAAAAAAATAGAGAAGAGGCTTTTAGTCTCCATGTTTCAGGCATTAGAAATATAGCACAATGGGCAAGAGAAAGAGAAAAAAAATTAATCTATATCTCTACCGATTATGTCTACCCAGGAGAAACAAATAATTACAATGAATATTCTGAAACAAAGCCATTAAATTATTATGGCGAATTAAAGCTCCAAGCAGAGAAAATAGTTAAGGAAAATGTGTTAAATCATGCAATATTGCGCTCAACAGTAATATTTGATTATCTTCCCGGAGATGTAAATTTCCTAATGCAAATTCTTAATACAAGGGAAAAAAGAAAAGTGCCTTATGATCAGATAAGTAATCCCACAGCAATAAATGTATTGGCAGATTACGTCAAAGGCATTATAGAAAAAGATGGTAGGGGTCTTTTTGTAGCAACAGGCAAGGAATCAATAAATAGGCTAGAATTCAGTTTAATGATAGCAGATATTTTCAATCTAGATAAAGATTTATTTGTAGGCGTTCAGACATCAGAACTAGGCCAAATAGCAAAAAGACCGCTGAATAGCGCGACAGATTCTTCAAAGATAAGAAATTATCTAAATTATGAATGTCCTACACTTCGGGATTCATTAAAAGAAATGAAGAAAAGATACGAGCTCTCCAGAATTTAAAAATCTAATATTGTGCTATTACGATTAATATTTCATAATCTCTTTTCAGAATTATTATAATTTATTAATAACTTATTTATCTTGGCTTTATATTCCACCGTTCTCCCAAACTATCAAAACTATCATAAGGTATTCTATACTCGTCTGGTTTATCTCTATTATATTCATGGCTTGCAATACTTAGCAATATAGTATTATCTTCCAAAGACATCCATCCATGATATACTCCTGGAGGAACAATTAGCAATCCAGGCTTTCTTACTCCTAATATTACTTCATCAGTAATTTTATAACTAGGGCTCTCTTCTCTGTCGTCTCCTAAGCAAAATTTTGCACTTCCATTAATTATTGAAAATAAATCCCATAATTTATCATGCTTGTGATAGGCCCTTATAATATCCCTTCTTGCATCATGCACTACATAAACCTGGTTTACATCACAAGGCAATAAATTCCAGCTCTTTCTCCAATTTTCAACCAAATCACCCCTGTCATCTACTCTTGTTACTAAATGAATCAATTTTACGCCATCTATCTTTCTTTCTTCTATCTTTTCTTCCATTTTAGTTCCCTTCCTTCATATCCCCTGCCCTTTTAAGGTTTATGCTAATTAAAAACAATCTTCATCTTTATTATTTTAATCCCTTTATAGCATAAAAAGCGTAAATAAAAAATAGACCAAAAGTGGCTACAGGATGAAATAGCCAAACAAATTCAGGCTTTCTGTAAAATCCCACAGCCATGTCCTTTAATGGGAGAATAATGCTTGCCAGATATAATGCAGTCTTTGTAATATCATTCTTTCCAATGTCATAGTTATATCTCCAGTCTACTTCTCCAATATATCTCCTTTTAATTCTTCTTAATTTCTTTTTAAAAAAGGTTTTTACGCTTCCATTCTGAACATGAATCAATCCTTGCTTTACTTTGGCCATTTTCTTATATCCCTTGTTAACAACATCGTAAATAAATAAAGGGTGTATAAATGGGTCATTTTTCACCTTGTTAAAAATGCTCTTTCTAAAAAAGAAGCCATTTGAGCCAGATGCAGGAATCTTATCTTTCCTAAAAATAACTTCTATGTAATCCCCTTTATCTTTTGCTAAATGAGGCATTCCTGTCCATTTTCCTGTGAAATAACAATATCTGTCATTAATGCCAAAATAAGAAGCAATTGGGTCATCACCTCCTATTAAAGCATTATACTTTGTTATTAGATTATCGCCTTTCCTAAAATTATAATAAAGAGTATCGCTCGCAAAGATTTCCTTGTCTTTAAATGGCTCAATCATTTTTTTTAGCCAATTACTATCATCCGGTATAATATTATCGGCGTCAAGCAGGCCGATTATTTCTCCACTTGCTCTTGTTTTAATAGCATACGGCTTTCCTCTCTCCTCAACCTTAAATTTATTATGCAAGATTTCAGCGCCAAGAGATTTAGAAATTTCAACAGTGGAGTCATTTGAACCGCCGTCAACTATAATTACTTGCAATAACTTTCTTGGATAATCTTGAGCAAAAATTGACTTTAAGCAATTAGCAATATTCCTCTCCTCATTATATGTCGGGATTATGATAGACACGCTTTTCATTTTAATCTTATAATTTTCTGATTTAAAAATTATTGTATCATAAACTATATTATTTGTTTGAGCTAATTTTAGTTATTGTCCCATATATAAAACCTGTTCCATAAGCTAAATGAACTATAAAAAATAAAAAAGGAGTTAATATTAATGACTTAGCATTCTTGTTTTTAATGCTTTCAAGAAAACTAAAAAGAATATTTAGTAGAATATACAAAATAAGTGGGAAAAATAAAAAATAATGAAATAAAGTCAATGTAGGCAAGAGCGCAAGATAAACAATGAAAATACTCGGTGCAAGAAAAAGTGGCTTTTTTAGTGTCTCTTTAAATTTCTCTTTTCTCGTTCTTGTAAAGCCATAATTGAATATCTGTTTGAATAACTCTTTAAAATTAGCTCTTCTTTTTTGATAAACATAAATTTCTGGCGAATAAGCAACTTTAAACCCTGATTGTAAGGCGTCGCTTATAAACTTAGGATCTTCTCCAGGCCAGAGTGTTTCATCAAACCATATTTTTTTAAAAACTTTCTTTCTACAGATTAAATTAGCAGATGTTAAATGCTTCTCATTTGCCTTTAGGTTCAAATTTCTCATTTTATACCGAGTCCTTACCTCTCCAGCGCCAAAAATAGAGCTTAAAACGTATCCGCTAGCCCTTTCAAATAATGGATCATCTTCTTTAGTAAGCATTGGCCCTCCAACTATATCTATATCTCTATGTTTCTTGAAAAATTCATTAACTTTTTCTGCCCAGTCATCAGTCAGCAGAGTATGTGCATTCAAAAAAGCCACAAGCTCAGTCTTGGTTTTTTTTATTCCTCTATTCCTATTTTCCGAAGGATTTGTCCCCCTTTCTATTATCAGTTTTATTTTATTCTTGTGCTTTTTATAGCTGTCTAAAATCTCCAAATCTCTATCTGGAGCTAAAGGGATAATTACGCTAATAAGATTCATTTTATTACCTCTAATTCAAATAAAACCTCTGAACACGGCAGAACCCAGCAAAAGAATCTTTCATAAATTGCCTGATTAATATTAATAAAAGGATTGAATATCTTGTTTAAAAATGGAAAAGCCCATCTTGTAAAATTCAATCTTCTGCTTTTAATTTTAAATTTTGGCAGTCCATAAAAACATTCGTCTGTAAAATAATCAAAAGTAAAATAGCTAAATAGTCTTTTATGGGTTGGGTCTCTATAACTGACGCCGCATGAAAAATGAGGGACTCTTATTATAATCTTTGCATTCTTTTTGCATATTCTTTTAAGCTCTTTCATGACTTTTGTTAAATCATCTAGATGCTCAAGAACATGAGAAGTATACACCTCATCAAATTCATTATTTTTAAATGGATAGGGAAATTTATTAAAGTCATGAACTACATCAACTCTGGGAAGTTTTACAACGTCTGCATTAACCCACTTCTCATTATCATTAGAGGATTTAATGTCATCTCCGCATCCAAAGTTTAGTTTTCTCATCCTGTAAATCCCAAGATTTTGTCATAAATCTTTATAAGGCTTCTCAATGGAGAGTGATATAATCTTAGTCTAAGAACGCCCAATACCATAAAAGGCCCTGCTCTCCAGAAATTTATTTTTGAGTATTCTTTATCAAACCATCTTGTCGGGATTTCCTTTATTTTAAAGCCAGCCTTCTTAATAGAATAAAGCAAATCTACATCAAAAGCCCATTGAGAGAGGCTTATATTATCAAGTATTTTTTTTAAGGCATCTCTCTTAAATATTTTTGCTCCGCACTGTGTATCCTTGAAAGGCAATAAAAGCAAAGCCCTAGACAAAACATTAAATGCTCTTTTGGCAAGAAGCCTTTGCATTGTTGGTTTTGGCTCAATTAATGCCCCCCTCATATACCTGCTCGCAATAGCTCCGTCAGCCTCGCCTATTGATTGAATTAATTTATAATATTCTTCTGGCGAAGTTGCCATGTCTGCATCAACAAAGCCAATTAAGCTGCTGTCTCTTTTTAAGGCATTTTTAAATCCTTCAATTACAGCAAATCCCTTGCCGCCCCTTTCAAAATTAAGATGCCTTATTCTCTTGTTTTCTTTCCTAAATTTTTTTACAATTTCTTCAGTCTTGTCTCTAGTATTATTTATAACAACTATTATCTCATAATCAAGTTTTTTTCTCCTTCTTAATCCCTCAAAATATCCAGAATATATCTCAAGTGTTTTTCCTATGCGCCTTTCTTCATTATAAGCAGGCATAATTATAGATACCCTTTCCATTAATTTCTCAAATAAAGTCTTTTTTTAAAAATATCTACAATAGGATTTATATATAATTAATACGGATAATTTTATGGAAAATAAGAAAGCTGATGTAATCTCAAAAATAATAGATAAAATTTTCTCAATGAAAAAAACCTCTATTTTTTTAGTCTTAATTTTTATTTTAGGCGTTATTTTAAGATTAATTGCCGCAATTAATCTTACAGTCTCTGCAGACGATATGCACCATGTCACGCACGCAATAAACTTCTTCTCAGCAGACAGGCTTATAACATACGATCAGTCGTCAGGTTTATGGCACGCATTTACAAGCATAATTTACAAATTTTTAGGATTCACTCAGCTGTCATCAAGATTCGCTGCCTTGTTATTCGGCTCGCTGACTATTTTAGTAATCTATCTTTTAGCAAAGGAATTCTTCAACGAGAAAATATCATTAATCTCAGCCTTTCTCCTTGCAGTAGCTCCATTTCATATTCAAAATACTCTCGCAGAAATGGATGTTATGGCTATGTTCTTTGCATTGATGTCTTTCTTTCTTTTTATAAGGGCGTTAAAAAATAATAAATCAATAAATTTCGCAATTAGCGGAATATTTCTCGGATTGGCAATTTATACAAAAGTCTACCCTCTGCTGTTCATCCCGTCGCTTGTAATTTACTTTGCGTATTACAATAGAAAAGAGAAAAAACAGATTATAACAAAACAAAACATAAAGAAATTATCTATTTTTCTGTTGTGCGTATTCATATTTGCAATTCCTGCACTAACACACAATTACTTGCTGTATAAAGATAAAGGATTTATGGACTTGCAATTCTCAAGGACTTTAGGCTTGGGAAAAAATACTTCGGCACAATATTATTCATGGGATCATCAATTTAATGCAAAAAATGATTGGAAAGGCCTGCTCTTCGGCAATTCTTCAAATTCAGCTTCAAAAGAACCTAGTCTTTTGTCAGCCATATTATTTATTAGGCTATATGACCCAATTGTCTTTTATTTTGGAATTCTAGGGATTATAATTATTTTGTTTAAAAGAAAGGAGCATCTTAATTATTTAATGTTCTTCTTAGTCAGCATAATCTTTGCATTGCCTTTTCTAGCATCAATTATCCTTCTCCCCAAGCATTATATTTTCTTAGAGCTCTCTCTGATACCAATAGCAGCATTCTCGCTCAAAACCATGATAACTAAATTATCAGATTCTTTAAATAAAGATATGACAAAGATTATTTTAATATTAATATTGATAATGTCTCTAATATTATTAGGCCTTCCTACTATCAGAAATATCTATGCCCCAAATAGCTATCACACTTATGGCAAAAGCCACATAGCACAATTGATTGAATTCAAAGATTCAAATATACCTGAAAATGCGCTGATAGTAGCAGATAGTAGGATATATCGTGGAAGAATAAATTGGTTCTCACAAGGTAGAAATTATCTAGAGGGGATAGAATTTGTGCAATTTATTAATTCACAGGATCAAATACAAGGGACTATAATGCAATTAGACATATATTTTATTGAATGCGTCCCAGATGATTGCGGCTGGGGAACAATAAAAAATCAGCCAGAATTTAATGCAACTATGGAATTGCTTACGGATCAAATTAAACAAAATGGCGAATTAGTAAAAACAATAAGCGAGCCAATAGAAAGAAAATCATATTATCCGTTATTTACCCAAGACAATAGAGAAGATATTATCAATGTATATCGCACAAAGATACAAATAAAAGATTCTATATTAGCCTTTGCAAACCAGCCGAAAAATTGGTTTTTATATGATATAGGCTATAAGCAAAAAGAAAAGCAATTTGATTATTACGAAACGCATAATTTCTTAGATAAATCATTGGACAAAATTGCGCATTGGATTGTTCTCCTTGCGTTAATCCTTGCATTTTTAAGCCCATTATATGTTATCTTTCAACTTAAAAAATGAAATTGTCAATAATAGTTCCTGTTTACAACGAAGAAAAAACAATAATAAAGATTCTAAATAAATTATTAAAATTAAGAATAAATCTAAAAAAAGAGATAATAATAATAGATGACGGTAGCAAGGACAATTCAAAAAAAATAATAGAAACTTATTTAAAAAAACAGAAGAAAAATAAAGAAATAGAATTTAAATTTAAAACAAAAGAAAATGAAGGCAAGGGCTCTGCAATTAAAGAAGGAATAAAATTAGCAATTGGAGATATAATAACGATCCAAGATGCAGATTTAGAATATAATCCTGAAGATTTTAAAAAACTAATAAAGCCAATAATAGAAAAAAAAGCCAAAGTTGTCTATGGCTCAAGATTTCTAAAAAAGCACAAGCCAATGTATAAATTATATTTTTTAGGAAATAAATTCCTTACATTTTTGACAAAAATTCTATATAATTCAAGAATAACAGATATGGAAACATGTTATAAGGTTTTTAGAAACGATATAATAAAAAACATAGAAATAAGGGCAAATAAATTTAATTTTGAGCCAGAAATTACAGCAAGAATTCTAAAACAAGGGATTAAAATAAAGGAAATTCCAATCTCATACAATCCAAGAAGCATAGCAGAAGGCAAGAAAATCAACTGGAAAGACGGCTTGCAAGCCATTTGGACTTTGATTTATTGGAAATTTAAGGATTAATTATTTAAATTCCAAATATATATAATAAAATGGTAAAAAAATTAAAAGGATTTAGAATAATTTTTAGAATAATTATATCAATATTAATTCTTTTATTATCATCAATAGTCATTATTTATCTAGACAATAAAAACAATAAGTCATTAGAAGATTATAATTATTATTTTGAAGTTGAGATAGACCCATCAAGAAGAGACTTATTAAGTAATCCACAATTACAAGATTTTCAGATTTATTACGATTTTGATGAAGATATGGGATCTATAAATTTTTATATTGCTGGCACGAATCAAGTAGGAAATCTTATATTAAGAATCCCTAATGAATTAGAATTAAAAGATATTAGTTGGAATAGTAAATATTATATTGATAATCAAGATTATCTAGAATATACTGAAAAAATAGATTATAAAATAGAAATTGGAGATTTTTCGGTTTGGAGAGATTATAATTATTCAAATATTATTCTGACAAGATTAAATGATAATTTTGAAGATAGAACTTTTGTAAATATATCTCTCGAAGGGAGATTATACCCTAATGCACAATTTGAATTTATGCCCGTAGGTAAAATTCAAGTAAGAAAAGGAGAAGAAAGAGGAACTTTATTTAAATTTAATTTAGGTAATAGATATTCTTGTACAGACGAGCCTTGCTATGAATTAAGAAATGAAGAATTACAACTTATTAAAGGAGATAATAAAATTGGCATAGCAATAAAACAAACTTCTACTAATTGGCATGAAGGTGTTGGTCATACTAGATTTTCTTTATATTATAACAAAAGGGAAAGTAGACTATTGTCTTATTTAAGAGAAATTTTTAGCGATATCATCTCAGCATTAGTTGGAATAATAATTGTAGCAATTGTAGCAATTGTTGGAATAATAATTGAGATAATTATAGAAAAGATAATTAGAAAAATAACTATCCCCAAATTTGTCATTTTCTACAATAGTAACTGCTAAAAATCAATAAAGTCAATTCCCAACTTCAATTTCATCTCTATCTAATTTTTCTGTTACGGCTTTCGTTAATTCCCAATCAAATTTAATCAATTTCTGTACAAAGTAGTTGTCTTTATTTAACTTAAACAATTTAGCATTTCCTATATTCCTTGTAGGAACTATTATATTCTTTCCTAATAGTTTATCCCAAATTTTAGTAAACGAACTCCATCCAACTTTAGATCCTCTAGCTACTTCTGTCATGCTATAATCAAAATCTTGTCCCTGAATTAGAAAATCAAGTATTTTTACATAGGGCGAGCTACCAAAATATTCTACGAAAATGCTTGTCATTTCTTGTTCCTCAGATTCGTCTTCCATAAGCGATTCAATAAGATAGAATTTATAAATATTTCTATTTTCTAATACTAGATTTATATTTTAGCAATTATCAAATTGGAGTTATTTAAAGAAAATAATATAAATGGTTATCTATTTTATGCTATATGGACAATATAGAAGATGATATTAAAAGATTCGTCTTAAGAAAATTAGTAAGACATAGAATTTGGGTGCATAAGCATACAAGTATACATAATTTAAGAAAGGGCCTTCCAGTTTATTTAAGAACTAAAAAAGAGGTCAAGAAAGTAATGAACGATTTACTTAAAGAAGGGCTCTTAATGTCAAAACCTACTCATTATGGTCTGGAAGTTTCTTTGAATATTAAAAAGAAAAAAGAAATAGAAAATTTTATAGAAGAAACAGATTAATCCCTAATCAGCACAATACTTCCCCAAAGAAAAGCAGCAGAAGCTGTAATAAATGCAACTGAAAACTGAAATAAATTCCCTGAAAAAAACCACAATAGAAATATTTCAATAATTACAAAGATAATTAAATAAGCATAGCCCTTAACTCTTCCCAAGGATAATTTATATAATAAAATCAAATTTGCCAGAGCAATAAAACTAAATGCTATGCCCAGATAAAATAAAATTGATATTGCTTCAGGAACTATCTTTCCGGAGAATATTTTTATTATAAAATTAGGGAATAAGTAAAATATTATAAGTATCGCAACTATCCCTAATAGAAGAATAGCTAATGCGTTTGCAAATACATTTCCAGCTTTCTTTCTATTCCCAATGTCTGCAGACATAGGAAACATTGCCTTGCTTATAGGCAATGTCCCCCAGAGAATTATTTTGCCCAGAATAGAAGCAATAGCGTAAGAGCCAGCTATTTCGGGAGAAAAGAAAATCCTGGCCATTATCATGTCTAAACTATAAAAAACAATTATCATAGATGTTATAATAAAAGCAGGTTTGGCATAATCATAAATACCAAGAGTTTTTACATTTTCTTCTTTCTCCTTTATTATGTCGCGCAATTGTGAAAATGAAAAAGCAAAAGCTAAAATTCCTCCAAGCACAACGCCGATTATTGCGCCATAAACTTTGAATCCGACATAAACAAGCAATACGCCAAAAATTAATTTTCCAATAGCCTCGATAATTAAATTTAAGCCAAGCGATTTAAATCTCTCTTTCCCCTGCATCAACCCTCGGTTTATAGGCATAAAAAAGGCAATGAATATAATCAATCCATTGAGAATTAGCAAAGAATAATCTATCCTTAATATAAAAGATAGAGGAATTGCGAGAATAATATAAAAAACAAATAGATACAATGCAACAAAAAAAGCCTTATGCGACGCCTTTTTAAGAAGACTTTTCAATTTGCCTTTATTATTTTCGCTGGCAGAATACTTTGTCATAATTGTCTGGACAGATTCAGTAAATATAAGAAAAATGTAGATGATGGCAAATAAGCTCGCCAATATCCCATAATCAGAGACACTAAGCATGCGGGCCATGAAAAGCTGAAACAAAAACTGAAAGAAATTAAATAACCCAAACGCTATCAATAAAATAAAACTTCCCTTTACTAGGTTTTTGTTTATCTTTAACATTATCTGAAAATGCCCTCTCTAAATATAAATAATCCAATTAATATTATAATAATCTGAAAAATCCAAATAGAATAAACAACTCTTTTCTCTGTTGGCTTCACATCAAATTTCTTCATTAGATAGACAGCAAAATGCTCCAGGCCATAAATTTTGTTATATCTCAAATCCAGGCTTCCATCTTCCAATGGCTTACCAAAGCTTTGTTTTTTTAATTTCCCTCTCAATTTCAAAATAGTTTCTATAATATAAGGAATAAAAAAGAAAACAGCTATCTTTTCAAAATTTCCAAGAATAGCCATCATCGCAATCAATCCCCCAACAGCATATGTCAAAGAATTGCCTGGAAAAACTCTCGCAGGATAAAAATTATAAAATAGAAAAGCAACAAGAGAAGCAATCATGCATAGAGCGATAATAGAAAGCCAGGGATTCCCAGTAAAAAAAGCAACTAAAGCAATCGCAGATAATAAAATAATGCCCTGCCCCGCTTCCAAGCCATTAAAGCCTGCTAAAAAATTAAATGTAGTTGTCGCCCCAATAATACCAATCGGAATAATGATAAGCGGATAAAAAATGCCTAAATCAATTTTTCCAAGGAAAGGAATAGATATTACGCTCTTCCCCGCATTAATCGCCATTAAAGGAATAGCAGCGAAAGCAGCAAGAATAATTCTCGACCTTCTGGATAAACCCCCATGCCGCCATCCCAATAAATCATCAATAAAAGACACCCCCGCCAAAAGCAAGATAACACTTAACATTGCAAGTATCTCTATTAGATGCGAATTTCGACTTTTTAATATAAATATTATATAGGCAATGTATAATAATATGCCAATAATAAATCCTAAAACAGCCATAATGCCTCCAGAACCAGCTACCTTTTCAGCAAAAATTTTGTTCATATCATCCCACACAAGCCCTATCTGCCTAGCCTTTCTAATCCAAAAAGGGACTAAGAACAAAGTTACAAAAAAGCTTGCCAACACAGGGATTAATAGAATATTAGATACCATTATGAAATCTCAAGCTCTTCAGGATATTTAGTGCTTATGTACTCCTCTTTAAATTCTATATCTTCTGGATAATCAATCTCCCATATTCTTATAGGTCCTCTAAGACCTTGGAAGAAAACAAAATCTCCGAAATTAGGATTTTGTGCTTTAATCTGTGCAACAACAAAATCATCTTCACTATGCGCAAGCTTAAAGTAGGGATTATCTTCATTGTATAGATATAAGCGCGCAAGTTGCGATTTTACAGTTCTTCTTGACAGGTATATAAGTGCACCATCTATCTCGATAACGCCATTTTCAGATGCAACAGGCAATATAAATATGCCTGCCTCATACCCAGAGCCAAAATCAAAGAATTGCCCATTGTAATAAGCATATCTCAAAGGCAGCCTATATTGCTGGTTTTGATAAATGAAAATGCCAATTGGATTTCTAATAATCTTCCCAGAAGCGTCTCTTTCTATAAGTATCGCTCCTATGCCGGATTTTCCACCTGGCAAGAATATTTTAGTATCGTTCTCTTCATGTATTATATCCTCATCCAAATTAGTTCCTCCAGAATATAAAAAAATGGTTGAGTTCTTTGTCTCTGCAATCTGGTTTTTATCTTTTGAAAAAGTACTTAGCCAGCTAACTCTATCATATTTTGCGTCAGAACCTATACTGGAAAAAGCAGTATATTTTCCTATATCACTAGAATCTATCAAGAAATGCGTAGTATTATGAGCATAAAGGAATTCAATAGCATCTCTATCATTTGTTCCGGTAAGAGCATGTCTTCCCATTAAATGATTCCAATAGCCTTGCGCATTGCCTCCATCTAAAACAGTTGCTCTCTCTCCTATTGATTGTAACCAATAACCATAATCCCACCAGTGTCCAAATACGGCGTCTTTCTGCGTATTTTCTCTTACCCAAGCCATGGCTTTCTGCCATTGTTGGGTGTAAACCGAAGGAGCATAACCTGCTGCTTCCCCATTAATTTGCTTATAGAATTGATATCCTGAAAATATAGTTCCAATAACTATTATTCCTACAAAAATTAAAGTTATTATTCGTTTTATATTGTCCTTTAATTTTTTTGCCTCGCTTAATCCAACTACGACAAAAAAAGAAACTATGATGGATATAGGGGGAACCAGCATCATTACTAATCTAATAGCCCCCCTGGCCGCAATAAGACTTAAGAATAGAAATGCAAACAGGATTATGTATCCCAATTCTATTTGTTTAAATTTATTTTCCTCTCCCCTTTTGAAATATTGATAATAATAATATGACATTGATCCTAAAATAATTATAAAACCAGAGAATAGAAAAGTCGAACTTGCCTTATTTATACCATTAAAAGTGCTATTTCCAGAATATCTGCTAAATATTAGAGCCAATATAAATATTATATAGGCAATAGTCATTACCCATCTTTCTTTTTTATTTAATATACCAATAATTCTATAAAAGAGATAAATTGAACCTATGAAAAATATCCAGAATACAATTGGAATACCTCTAAAAATTGGTCCGAAACTTCCAACCCATTCAACAAAAAACGGAGGCTTGTTTTCCGCAACAGTTTGAATAATTCTAGAAGTTGTAGGAGAAAGATTTGAAATAATACCTTTTATTTGAGATGGAAAATAATTCAATCCGAAGAAAATTGAACTAATAATAACTAGAAGCACAATTCCTACAATAAGACTCATTATTCGAGGCGGGATTTTAGAAAATTTCTTCGATATGTAATTTTTTATATTTGTATTAAATATTAAAAAATCTACTAAAACTATGAAAAGAACGCCTACCACATAATTAGCCAATAAGCTCTTTATCGGATATCTGCTTGAAAAAGGAAACATTAAACTAAAAGAAGATAAAATCCATGTCGCGTAAATATATAGCTTATTCTTATCGAACATGCCCAATATAAAAGCGATAAAAGTTGCTACAAATAAAGTATAAAATATAAAGGCATATCCACCCCAGATTAAAGCCATTCCTGCAGTTGAAGCGCCGGCTAATATCGCCAAAAAAATCCCGTTTTTAAATTTTTTTGCATTCCACGCTCCCAGAAAGAAATAAAATGCGAGGAACATAAATAAAAATGCAGCAGATTCCTTCTCAGGAATTCCGGCTATTGTTCTAGGAAGAAAAATAGGAAATACAGTTAGGAAAAAAGAGGAAACAAGTGCAATAAAGTTTGATTTTAATACGCCTTCTCTCTCTAAAAATATCTTTCTAGTAAATAAAAAAAATGCAATAACTGTAAGAGCAAACATAAACACAGGATACAAAACGGCAGAATGTGTGACAGATTCACTCCCAAAAAACAAGGCTATTTTATGAAACCATGCCATCAAATAAGGATGAAAGAGAAGCTCGCTATCTGTTCTAAAGCCAAAAGGAACATATCTCATTGTATCAACAGCATATAAAGTTCCGTTCTCAACAATATATTTTGCCCATCTTAAAAATAGGAAAGGATCCAAGTCAGGCCCAAGCGTCCATGTCCCAGTTGTAATATCTCTCAACCTGTCTAAATTTCGCGTCCTAATCCTGACGGCAATCCAAACAATCCATGCTAAAATTATGTAAACTATCCAGTTATATCTCGTTTTAAAAAATTTAATAATTTTTTCCTTTCTTATTTTAATAAGCTCTTCCTCTCCTAAATTTGTCCTCTCAGTTTTATCTCCAAGTTTTTCAGATTTATCCGCAATAAACTCTTTTTCTTTCTCCTCTATTTTATTTTCTTCCATTAATTGATATAAAAGTATAGTTATATAAATCTTTCAATTTTTAAATGATAGTCTATTAAAAAGACAATTTTAACAAGCTTTCCTAAAAATGTCTAATTGAATATAAATCATAAAACTTAATGTTAAAACAACAAGGGCGTAACAAAAACCTCAACCAAAGCCGCCAAGAACAGAACGATAACTGCTATAATTATTAAATTCAGCGAGTCTTGTAAAACATCCCAGAATTTCTGTGTCCCTGTTTCATGCCTTATCACAGCAATTGAAATCATTCCTCCCGCCAAAGCAACAATGAAGTATGAAGCAATTTCAGGAATTCCGTGTATCATGTATCTAATGAGTGCAATTGGCAAAAAACTCAATTCAGATTTTGTGAATATTCCTATTGCAGCTGCAATGACGCTTGCATTCCATGCCAGAACAAAAATAACTCCTGCACCAAATATTAACGAGAATATTAAAGTAAAAATCAAGACATATATATTATTAGTAAATATTAAAAATAATCTTTCGGTATTTGACAAGAAACTCACAGAAGTTGATATATCTTTTATGTCATATTGATTAACGCATGCTTCAAAATTAGCAGGCCTATTAATTAAGCAATAAGTTTCAATCTGCGCCCTAAAGCTCTGCGTAGAAGATAAGATAACATACCAAAAAGACAATGCTATAACAAAACCAAAGAAAAGCCATAAAAATGCATAAATTGCTTTCTTATGCTCCTTAAGCAGAGCTATTGTCCCAGTTGTTTCTGTTATCTTTTTTTCCTCTAGTCTGATTGTATAATACACAAAAGGCATTGATAGCATGACAGTAAATGTAACAACTAATATCCCAGAATATCTTGATAAAACCGCATCTTGCGAGAATATCCAGTTAACTAATAATATCGACAAGCTCGCATAAAAAGCCCCGACAAAAAACAGCTCCCATACTCTCCTCTCTGCCTTGCGTGGATTAATAAGCATCTCTAGCATTTTTTACCTCTATTAATAAATTATAGCAAAACACTAATTGCTTAAATAGTTTTCTTAGTCTCCAACTTGAATCTCCCTAAGAAATTCCTCTAATTGCCCACGATAGCTCTCTAATTGAGAAGCAATTTGCAAACCTGCCTCTTTTAACCTAGAAATCTGCTTTTCAATAATCTTCAAGGCATCCTTCGGGCTTTTTTTAACAACAACTCCTGCTCCGACTTCTATAAATAACTTATCCTTATCTTCAATTTTAGTTTTAACAAAAACTCTTTTTCCAATAGAAGATAAAATCCCCAATTCTTTAGAATTAATAAGAAAATTTAAATTATTCTTAAATTCCTCAAGTTCAGCAATCTCATTCTCAATTAATTGTAAATTCACCTCAAGTTGTCTGGCAATTTGCTCAACTCTCGCAATTTCTATAATTCTTTCTTGCTCCACTTTTTTAAAGACAAATAGAGGTTTTAAGGCTTTGCTATTTTTACTCAACTTACGAGGAAGTAATATCATGAATTTATAATGAGAATTTTCAATTTAATAAAGGCTAAAAGTTAATTGAGGTTGGTTATATAGAAAGCATATATTTTAAATAGCTTTTTAGAAAAATGAAAAAGAAAGAAAAAGAAAATTAAATTAGATTTAACCAGTTGAATCAGTCTTGTTTCCGCATCCTTCGTCAACGATTCCGTCACAATCATCATCTAACCCATTTCCGCATGTTTCTGTACTTGGATTTCCAGGTGTGCAAGTTTGAGTTTGTCCATTTACTGTTAAGTCAAGTTCATAAGGTAACAAATAGCCTTGAAGATAATCCTTTATTTCTCTACGATATCTTTTTTCATAAACTCTTCTGTTATGTTTCTAATTTTCCAAATTAAAAGATATTCTCCCTATAAAAAATGAAGAAGAGATTAATACATTGCCTTTCATCTATTCTCCTTTCTCTCAATCCAATGCAAACTTTGATCATTCCACAATTTTCTATATAAATAAAAATATTCATATAATTTATATTTATCTTTCGCATAAATGATTTTATTATTTTCTATTACGCTCATTTTTATGTACAGGGGCAATTCTTCAAAAGTTCTTACATCGTACTTATTTGTGTTAACATTTCCCCAGAAATATCTCAATAACTCTGAAATTTCGTTTACTGTTTTATATCTCGGGGCAACTACACATATGTCTATATCACTTCGTACATTTTGTTCATTTTTTGCATAAGATCCGTATAATAGAACTGCTAGTATCCTTCCTTTTTCCAAATCTTCTTTTAGGAAAGAAAAGTCTTTTTTAATCTTACTTAAGCTAATTTTTAATTTATTTAGCATTTTCTATTATTTTTTCAAATTTATCTATTATTATTTTTAATTTTGATAGCAAGTTTATTATAGATTCTTTTGCAGTATTATCGTCTGTTCTGTTATACTTATGAACAAGTCTATTTCTTAACCCATTTGCTTCTCTGATTATTATAGTTTCTTCTTCACTTAAATTTAATAAATTTTTTATTTTATTTATATTTGAATAATCGTCTTCTATAATTTTATTTTTATCTACTAAAATCATAGCTATTAAGTCCGTTACAACCTCTACTGCCTCCTGAAATGCCTTATAACATGCAAGTTTTAATTTTTCATCTTCAAATTCAGAAAGTGTCTCTTCTATG
Organism: Candidatus Woesearchaeota archaeon; assembly: GCA_964547875.1. Lineage (GTDB taxonomy): Archaea > Nanobdellota > Nanobdellia > Pacearchaeales > GW2011-AR1 > JAUSIK01. The sequence continues at coordinate 40,731 of CAZJPE010000002.1, read as the reverse complement.
AGGTTCAATCTATCATTTGCTAAAGCTATTTTCTCTTTGCATCTTTTTTTTCTTTCCTTGTCCATTTATTTTCTAAGTTTATGTTACTATAAAAATCTTTGGAGCAAATTTCCCTTGTTTCATTCAAAATCTTACATTCTCTGAATTATTAACAATTTTCCAAACCTCTAAACTTTCCATGAAAAATTTCTTTTCAGATAAAACCTCTTTCTTTAATCCTTTCTCTTTCAAAATGCTTTTTATCTTTTTCAAAGGAGTCAAAGATGAAACAACAATCAATACAATCCCTTTATTGTTCAAATATTTTCTAACCTTTTTCAAAAACCTAATAATAATCTCATCGCCTCTTTTTCCCCCTGTTGTTTGCAATCTGCTCTTTAAATCCTCTCTCTCGTCATAAGGCAGATAAGGTGGATTAAAAATAATCAAATCAAATTTTCCCTTTATGTTAGAAAATAAATCAGATCGAACAGCATCAAATCCTTTATTTTTTAAATGCTCTATGACTTCTTTATTTATGTCTGTGCACAAAACACTCTTAGCCCCAGATTTCAATGCGGCCTCAGCCAAAATACCAGAACCAGCGCCAATATCCAAAACACTCTTTCCCCCGGAATATTTTTTAATCTCATTCTCTAAAAGAAAAGAATCCTCCATAGGCTCATAAATCATTTTACTAAATATTTCTCCGCACATAAAAAGTCATAAATCAAATACCCTTATAGGTTTATATCTTTAATTAATCTTGCCAATCTAATGTTTCCGCACGCATAAATGAACCCAATCTTTCAAGTTCACTTAAGAATTTTATCTAAAAATTCTTGTCCGTAAAAAATCATGAAAATCAAACCTCCAATAAGCAAAAGCAAGATAAAAATAAGAATAATAATCAAGGCAGCTCTTTTTTTATGCTCTCTTTTCACTTCAGGCACTGGCCTAATCTCATTCAATCTTTTGTAACTGGCCTGCATTACAGGCTGTAATTGTCGCGGCATTTGCTCTGGCATTAATTGCGGGCGAGGAGGCACTGGCAATTGACGAACTCTCTCAATCTCTGGATTTACAATTGACATAGCTCCTTGTGACAAGCTCTCTGCAGCCTGCCTAACTTCTATAGGATTATAGCCTGCATTAATCAAACTCTGCATAGCTTTCTCCAAGCTTTCTCCCCTCTCAAGCGCATTTTTCAATGCAGCTATAATATCTTCCCTCATTTAGCAACCTTTATTTTTTATACTAAATATTTATTATAAATTTATGCATTGCCCATTCTGGGCTAAATGAACAGTTTTATCCATTTTATATCCCATCTCTTCTGCAAGTCTCGCCCCAGCACTTGTCTTCTTCAAATCCCCATGTGATGGAATTACATGTTGCGGATTCGTTAATTTAATCAAGTCTCTTAAGTCCTCTCTGCATCCATGGCCCGAGACGTGCACGTTATCAAATATCCTTACTCTATATTTCTTAAGCCTTTTCTCCAATTGCTCCCTGTTTAATTCATTAATAGGAGTCGGAATTGTTTTGGAAGAGAATATTACATGGTCTTCATTAGAAAGTTTTAATGGCAATTGTCCGCGAGAGATTCTGTCAAGTATAGAGCCAGGCTCTCCCTGATGCCCAGTACACACAATAAGATATCTTCTTTTATTAGCATTTATTCTTTTCAATGCCTTTTCTAGCTGTCTTCTAAATGTGAACAATCTAATATCTCTCATAAATGGGCACTTCCCCACATTATTGGCCGCAGTTACATATTTATTCAAGCTTCTTCCTAAAAAAACAACCTCTCTTCCGAGCCTCTTTCCAAATTCAGTTATAGATTTCAAGCGGGCAATATGCGATGAAAATGTAGTAACAATCATTCCAGAATTTTTATTATCAGTTGTAAAAAAAACATCTTCCAGCAAACCCCTAGCAATCTTTTCAGAAGGCGTTTTTCTATCATCAGGAGCATACAAGCAATCTACAATCAATGCCTTAACTCCCTGCCTGGCTAATTCCCTCAATCTTTGATAATTAGGCTTATCTCCCAAAACAGGAGAATTATCTAACTTGTAATCATTTGCATATAAAACAACTCCTTCAGGAGTATGCACAGCTATTATAGTGCTCTGAACTGTAGAATGAGTCATATTGATAAACTCAACTTTATAATTTCTATTTTTTCCCTTGACAATGTAAAAAGAATTTGGATTTATAGAAACAATTTTATTTCTCAATTTTGAATTATTATCTGCGCTTAAAATCCGCAATACCTCCATCGTAAAAGGCGTCCCGACAATGTCTGCTTTGTATCTATAAGCATTATATTGCAATGCTCCAACATGATCGAGATGCGCATGCGAGATTAGCAATGCTCTTACTTTATCCCTCAATCCTTCTCTTTCCAAGTACAAATCATCAGGCAATGCCCCTAAATTTCTCATCCCTCTTTCAGTTGGAATTCTTTCTCTTTCTGCAACCCCAACAACGGCGGGCAGGAATAGTCCGCAATCAAAAACAAGAACATCCTCTCCAATTTCCAAGGCAGTCATGTTTTTTCCTACTTCGCTGTAACCGCCTATGCAATGGATTTTCATTCCAATTCAAAGAAAATTACCTTTAAATAGGTTTTTGGGATTGATGCTTTTTCAAAAACTTTTCAATTTCTTCAATAAAAATATCAAAATCATCCAATCCGCTTTTAATGCTCTCATATGCGATTTTATCGTCCAACTTTTCATACCTATGGACTAATAAATTCCTAAATCCTTTCATTGATAAAACTTTTTCAATAATCCCTTTTGAAAGAACGCCCACTTTACCAATTTCAGATATGATGTCATTTTCGTCAGAAGGAGTAGTTTTTCCTATATCGGAATGAATAATGGCACAAATATCAATCATTAGTTGAATAGCAAACTCAACTTCTTTATAAAGTGCATTTTTATCCTTTCTATCTTTAAGAAAATTGTAATCAGAAGGAAGAAATTCTTTAACATAGTGTAGAGAGTTTTTTAGCTCCCTTAATTTTGAATAAACAAGCTCAATTCTTAATTTGTTTTTCATTTCATTCTCTCCAATCCTATATAATCATAATAATATTTTTTAAAATCCTCAAATCTCTTAATTGTTTCATAAGCAATATCGTAAACAAAACCTAAATCCTTAGCATAAATTACTTTTCCTTTAAAAACCTCTTTTTGAATAAATAGAGGCAAATCCTGAAAAACTTTAGCATCAAATTTTTCATTAAAATTTATTCTCTTTAAAAAATCATATCTCGCATCTTTATTACCCTCATAATAAACAGCAAAATCGTAATCTGACATTTTATTTGCTCTTTTTAGAGCTTGCGACCCATATAAAATAACAAATTTCACCCTATTAAAATCAGGCATCTCTCTTAATTTCTTCATAAATAAGTTAATTTCCTTTTTCACATCCAACCATACCAAAAGGTATATATATATATATTATTATAAAAAGAGATGAATAATGAAAAAAGGGGTTCTGATAAATTCTATTTTATTCTTTTAGGAGTATTCCTAATTCTATTTTTTATATTTGTTTCAGCAGAAGACCCTAATATCGTAAACTCTACGAATACAACTGTTGAAAATTCAACGAACACAACAATCATAAATTCGAATCAGACCATAATTATTAACTCGACTAATACGACTGTAATCAATTCTAATAAAACTATAGTTATAGACTCAAATAGAACTCAAATTACAAATTCTACCAATACAACAGTAATAAGATCAAATAATACAGATATCATAAACTCAACTAATATTATTATTGTTGATTCGAATAATATAAGTATTATTAATTCTACAAATATTAGTGTTACTAATTCTACTAATGTAACTATAAAAAATTCAAAAAATCAGAACATAAAAAATGCTCTTAATAAATTAATATATCAACCTGTAACATCGTCTTCCCCTTACAAAGCTCCATATCAATATAAAACTCCAGGTTCTGTTTATTATAGCCCGCCAGAGAAATCTAGAATCTCTTTTAGATGGATTATTCCAATTATAGCTATTATAATTATAATTATTTTAATTATTTATCTCTTTAAGAAAAAACGTCATGTATAAATTTTCCTAACATTCAAATCTTCTAAATGAGATTTCCCAATAAAATAAGTGTTTCAAAAACTATAAATACATTCTTTTCAATGTAATAATATGGCGTTATTTAATAAAATTGAGCATCACGAGCACAGAAAGCATAGAAATATCCTCTATACTCTTGTAGTTCTCCTACTCGTATTTCAATTAATATCTTTCATATTTACAAGCATCCAATTCTCAAAATTAAATACAAAAGTAGATTCAGAGACAAAAAGAGTTAAGAAAGATCTTACAGAACACTTTTCAGATATTATTGAAGAAAATGATTTAACCTATCAAAGGAATTTTAACGAAATAACAATAGTAATAGCACAGCAGGCAGAGCAGCAGAAGAGTTTTGAAGAGAAAATAGAAGTTTTAAAATCTCCTGCAGAAGATTTCTCTACAGTTGTTGAAGAAGCTATAAAGGGGGTTGTCGCAGTTCTGACAGAAAGCTCAATCGGCTCCGGGTTTTTAATAAATCCAGATGGCTATATTGTAACTAATTATCATGTAATAGAGCGCGGCAATCTTATTAAAGTTCTCACATATGATAAGAAGATTATTCCTGCAGAGCTCTTAGGCACAGATAAGCTTAGAGATATTGCCTTATTAAAAATAGATGGCGAGTATAGCTATTTAAAATTAGGCGACTCAGATAAATTGCAAGTAGGAAGAAAAGTTATTGCCATAGGAAATCCCCATGGCTTGTCATTCACAGTAACAGAAGGCATTATTTCAGCGCTTGATAGAGAAGGCCCAAATGGCATAGAAGAATACATTCAAACAGATGTTTCTCTAAACCCAGGCAATTCCGGCGGACCATTAGTTGACACAAAAGGCGAAGTAATAGGAATAAATAATTTCAAAATAGGCGGAGCAGAAAGCCTTGGATTTGCATTGGAAAGTAATTCTGTCAGGAAATCAATTAACGCAATGCTTGGCCAAAATATTATTGAATAGGATGAAATTAAAACTTAAGCCATCAGCAAGAATAAACAGAAGATATTTACTGATTAAAGCAAGCTCAAAAAAAGAAATTGAGCAGGCAATCTTAGATTATATTGGCATCTTAGGCTGGGCTAAAGCCTCGCCCATGTTCATAAACGCAAAAAAAACTGATAAAATAATTCTCTCAATAGAAAGAAAAGAAATTAACAATGTAAGAGCGGCGTTTGAAATTTCAAATTCAGACATAAAAGTCCTGAGAGTTTCCGGCACTTTGAAAGGTTTAACATAGAAACCTTTAATTATTCTCTAATCCAATTTCTTAATATGAATAAAAGAGGGCAATTCAATATCTCATTTAGCATGATATTTTCTATAATCATCATTATAGCAATTGTTGGAGTGGCATTTTATGTAATTTCTGGCTTTTTATCAACATCAAAATGCGCAGAAATCGGACTTTTTTATGATGACTTGAAAACATACATGGAAAAAGCCTGGCAGTCAACAATTCATCAAGATACTTTTACAAGCACTCTTCCAGAAGGAATAGAATCAGTATGTTTCGGCAATATTGCTCAAGCTCAAGATGAAAAAATAAAAAAAGCCTTCATAAATAGCAATGGAAATGTTTTTCTCTATCCTCCTCAAAAAGCATGCGATTCTTCCTTATCAGCAATAAAATTAGAACACGTTCAACTAAATAATTTCTTCTGCAAAAGCGTTGATAATAATAAAATCCAAATCAAGACCTCTAAAGATAAATTTGATGCCCTCGTAACAATAGAAGAATGACGAAAGCAAAGAATATATTATTTGTATGTAAATATAATAGATTTAGAAGCAAAATAGCAGAAGCACTCTTTAATAAGTTCAATAAGAACAAAAAAAATAAAGCAAAAAGTGCAGGCGTTATAAGAGGTTATCCAATTAGTAAAGAAATAATCAATGCATCTAAAAAACTAGGTATAAGAATAAAAGGAAAACCTCAAGGCTTAAGTACAGAATTATTAAGATGGGCTGATTTAACAATACTTGTCGCAGATGATATCCCCAGTTTAATATTTTCTAGCAAGTATACTAAAAAATTAATTGTATGGAGAATAAGAGATGCTAAAAATAATAAAGAGCTATCTAAAAAAATAAAATTAATTGAAAAAAGAGTTAAAGATTTAATAAAAAACTTAAAATGAGGAATAGAAGAATGATGAACAAAAAAGCATTTGAATTCAGTTTTGCCTGGCTATTCGCGATAATAGTTGGCGCAGTCATAATATTCCTTGCTGTATACGCTTCAACTAAATTAATAAAAACGCAAAGAACAATTCAAGACACTGAATTGGGAAAAGAATTAGGCATAATATTAAATCCAATAGAAACAAGCTTTGAAACAGGAAAAGCGCAAAAGATTTCTTTTCCTTTTCAAACAAGAATATTTAATGATTGCAAAACAATTTCAACATTCGGCTTGCAAAAGCTCTCAACGTCAACAAAATCCCAAGTAGGGGAATGGCAATCTTCGGGAGAGCAATCAACATTCTACAATAAATATCTATTTTCAGAGAATGTTATAGAAGGAAAAGATTACATTGTATTCTCAAAGCCATTTGAAATGCCATTTAAGATAGCAGATTTAATATATATCTGGCCTGAAACAGAGAGATATTGTCTTGTAAATCCCCCTAGAGAAATAGAAGACGAAATTAATGATTTGAAATTAGAAACTATTAATATAGCTTCAAAACAATCAGAATGTCCAGCAGAAGCAAAAAAAGTCTGCTTTATAAGCTCTGGCTGTGATATAGACATAACTCTAGATACAAGCGCAAGCAAAATCAAGGGAAGCGCAAAGAAAAAAGCTCTTGACAGAGTTTATTTTGAATCTCCCGCGCTGCTTTATGGTGCAATCTTCGCAAGTCCAAGTTTATACGAATGCCAAGTTACAAGATTAATGAAAAGAGCATCTGAATTGTCCTGGCTCTACTATTCAAAAACCTCGTTTCTCTCATCAAAAGGCTGCTCTTCAAATCTGGAAGCTGATTTGCTCTCATACGCAAATCAAACGTTTTCAATAAATTCATCCTCACAGCTTAGAAGCATTGCATTTAATTCGGAAAACATAGGAAGAAAAAACAATGAACTTAATTGCCAGCTTTTCTAAAAGAGCGCAGCTAAAAATACAGCAAATGGCGTTTGTTTTAGTAGCAATAATAATCTTCTTTGCAATAGTTGCTCTGTTGTATTTTTCAATCAGCCTAAGCAATCTTAGAAGAAGCGCGTCTTCTCTTCAAGAACAAGAAGCAAGCGAATTAGTAAGAAAACTAGCATCAACGCCCGAGTTTCTCACAGCAACTGACTGCTCAAATTGCATAGATTTAGATAAAGTGTTATTATTAAAATCAAGGCAATCATACAAGGAATTCTGGAATCTAGACTATTTAAAAATTGAGAAACTCTATCCAAAAAATGAACAATTAGAATGCGAAAAATCAAACTATCCTGATTGCAGCACTATAACTATAATTCCAAATGAAGAATTCGGCTCTCCAAAAACAGCATATGTCTCTCTTTGTAGATTTGAACAAGCACAAGGAGGCTATACAAAATGCGAACTAGGAATAATCTATGCATCAGGAAAAAACTTAAACTAAAAGCTTAAAGAGCGATTTACTAAAGAAGGAATTAAGAATATGAAAAGGTTAATCAATTGACAAAAAAGGATAAAGAAATAATAATCCCACTCATTATTCGATATTATTGCTATTTATTTTGGTGGCAATATTACAGGATGGAAAAACAGAGGCATTTAAGATACAGAGAACTTAGACAAACCATTCATTCAACTAAAAATTTAGCCAAGGAGCTGAGATAAAAAACCTGGAAATTGCCAATGACTAATAGAAATCTTTAAATATTGGACAATTGTCTAATTTATGAGACAATTATCTAAGAAAATGGACAAAATATTAGAACTATTTATTGAAAATCCAGAAAAGGAATTTCATGTCAGGGAATTAGCTAGAGCTTTAAAACTCTCTCCAACAACAGTTTCCAATAAATTAAAAAAATATACTAAAGATAATATTTTGTTTTTAGATAGGAAATTAAATCATCTCTTTTTCAAGGCAAATTCAGAAAATCCAAGATATAAACTCCTGAAATTACAGGGTAATTTATTGGCAATAGAAAATTCTGGTTTAATAAATTATTTAGAAGAACAATTTCATCCCCATGCAATTGGTTTATTTGGAAGTTTTGCAAAGGCCGAAAATATCCCCTCTAGCGATATAGATTTATTCATTATTTCCTCATCTAAAAAAGAGTTGAATTTAGAAAAATTTGAAAAATATCTCAAACATAAAATTCAATTATTTATTTTTTCTAATGAAAATATTCAGAAAATGAAAGATAAAAATAAAGAGTTATTAAATAATATGGCAAATGGAATTATAATAAGAGGTTACTTTGAATTATTCAAATGATATTTGAGGACTTTATTAAATTAGGGCAGGTAAGGAAGGCAAAGCCAGACATTTCACTAGCAAAATCCTTATTAAATTATTCAGTAAAAGACAGAGAACTTTTCGATGCTATTCCAGTAACAGAATTGTCAGCTAGAAAACTAGTAAGTAATTACTATGATATTTTGCGCTCAATTCTAGAAGCTATCTCGATATTAAATGGTTATAAAATATATAGCCACGAAGCTCTTACATATTATCTAAAATTAATAGAGGAGGATGCTATCTCTATCAAATTTGACCGCTTAAGGAAAATTAGAAATAAGATTAATTATTATGGAGAAGAAATAAAGGCATCCGAAGCTAGAGAATATATTGTCGAGATTAAAGAACTTGCTGATATGCTTATTAATAAATATTTGAAAAATTTAAGAAATTAAAATGAAGAATAAAAAAGCGCAGGAAGAAATAGTAGGATTTGTCCTTATAGTTGCAATTGTTATAATAATATCAGTCATATTCCTTGCTTTTTTAATACGTAAACCTCAAACAAACATAACTCAAAGCAGAGATATATATCAATTCCTAGAAAGCACAATGCAATATACGACAGAGTGTGCTTTAAGTTACGAGCCAGCATACTCAAATTTAGGCGAACTAATACAAGAATGCCATGAAGGTCTTTCTCAATGCATATCAGGAGAACCCCCCTGCAGTTTAGCTGAAAAAACACTAAACGAAATAATAGAAACAAGCTTTTTAATAGAAGAAAAAGCAAGCATAAAAGGCTATGAATTTAACTCAATTTACACAGATAAAAACATAGAAGAAGAGATAATCTCGCTTTCAAAAGGCAATTGCTCCACAAGTATAAGAGGCTCTGAACTTCTTATTCCCTCTCTGCCCGGAACAATCTCAAATGAATTAAAGTTATGCTATTGAAACGGGTTTAATCCTTTCTCTCTACCATATGTTTCTTCCTTAATTTTTTTATATTTTCTTCTAATCTTTCTCCCTCTTCCTTTGACAAGATACCAAAAAAATCCCTTAATTTAACCTTTTTAATAATTATAGTCATAGATATAAATATCAACATACATCTTTATATTTTTCGTTTTTTGAAGTTCGCATAATAACCTTAAATCTTTAAGTTATAGTTGCGAAGCAACCCTTAAGTTAAGGAGGGGTTTTCCAAAGGGGAATTTGCTCTCCAAGGGAGGGAGAACCTCCTGGAAACTTAGTTCCCCAGGTCTATATCTTTAAATTAATATTCAATGTATCTATAACAACAATAGGTTTTAATCTCTCCCTTTTTCCTGTTTTCTCTGAAATCAAGTCAATAAACCCGAATCTTTCCAATAATTTAATATCGTTATTCACAGATTTTAAGTCTCTTTTCAAAATTTTAGCAAGCTTGTAAATAGAGTTAGGTTTTTTTGTCTTAACTACATGCAATAATCTTGCTTTTTGATTTGAAAGCAATTTTCTCAAAGTAGATATGCCTTCAAAATCGTAATCAGTCCTTTCTCCATAAAATTTTTTAAAAAATGAGCTAAAAGCACCTTCATTAGCGACGATACTTATATCTCTAGCTTTTGTTTTAAACACCATTGAATTATGTAAGGTTAAAAATAACCAATATACTAAAATACCTCATATTTATATATCTTTCTATGCATGATATTAATGAATATATATGGTTAAAAATAACATATATATGAAAGATAGCAAAAAATGCCTAAGAAATCGGCCCCCGAAGCATATCTGTTGTTTATTAAAGTGATAGCACAAGCTTTATATATAAATCAAAGCCCGCAAACACAATTCTTCCAGTCAATCCAAAAATAACAGAAAGCTTTTTAAATGAATTTCAATTATTTCCTTTACTTCATAGCAACTGGCAGGCTGTATTAAACAGTCTCCTCTAAGAGGGGCTTAAAAGCTGCCAAGAAGATAAAGTTGAAAGGAGGTTATGAAAAATGAAATTTTTATTCAAAAAAATAGGTTCTGTTCTCGCAAGTACGGCGATGCTTAGTTCAACAATTGCGTTAGCTGCAGCTGCAAGCTTCCCAGCACCATTCGTAGCAAATGGAGGTGCTGATGTGGCAATCGTCCATGGAGGCGCAAATGCAGCTTACACAGACCTTGTCGCAGTCACAGATATTTCTAGTTCGTTGTCAACAGAGTTGGCAAAGCAGACTGCAACAGGAGGCAAAGGTGTTTCAACTAGTACAACTGGAGAAGTTAGCCCATTGTTCTCAAGCGGAACAAAGCTTTACATTAACGATTCAATTAATGCAGTAAGAACTGTTGTAACAGATAGCTCTACAGACGGATTGCCTACTGTATTAAAGGATGGAAGTTTCTCAGGAAATGTTGACGCAAGTTATACGCAGACAATTGACGTAGGATTTAATCCTCAAATCATTTATGCTGGCAAACAGCCAACAAGTGACCAAGATCCGCAGTTTTTAGTATCAACAAGTACAACCACTGCTAATTATATCTATAACGCAACTTTGACTTTTAGCAAAGCAGTAAACTTAACACACGCTGATTCTGAAGGACAAGACATTACAATGTTTGGGCAGAAGTTTACAATTGCTTCAGCAACATCCGACACAGAATTAGTCTTGTTAAAGACTGCTGAAAAAGTTGCTCTAAGTAGCAATGATCCATCAGCAGAAGTCACAATAGGCGGAAATACTTATACTATTGAATTAGTTTCTGCATCAGATACTGCGGCAACTGTAAAAGTTACTGACAGTTCTGGAAAATCTGAAACAAAAGAAGTTAGTGAAAATGCTTCCAAGAAAATCAATGGTGTTACAGTAGCTATAACAAATGCCGACGAGACAAATCTAAAATTATCTGCTTCTGTAATAGCTGGAGCAGAGAAAATTAAGATATCCACAACTCAAGGAAGTTCTGTTACGCAAGGAGAAGAAGATAATGTTGTTGATGGAACAGCAACAACTATTACAGGCGGAACAACTGCAGCTACAAAAATAGTTGTTAGCATCCGTGCTCCTAATAGTGATAAAGATGCTATTCTTCCAGGAGCTTCATTAATAGATCCTGTATTTGGCTCGTTTAAATTGGATTTTGCTGGCTTAAGCATTAAAAACGATGATGCAGCAGCAAGAGAAAATATAGAAGTCAATTTCAATGGAGACGACAAAATGGAAGTTAAATTTGCTAACAAGGATGGTATTAGTAAATCAATACAGTACGTAAAGAACTTTACATCTTCAGGAGCAATTGAATTGCAGAGAGACAGCGATGGACACAATATCACTGTTTTTGAGAAGCAAGATCTTTTCAAAGATGACTATGTTGTTGTTGGCAATGAGGAAAATGGCAGATTAATAAGATTGAGCCAAGTTACAAACTCAACAACAGCAGGAACAAGCGGAGATAAAGTCCAGTTTGTTGATGTTTTTTCACTCGATACCATTGACGCGACAATTACGTCTGATGGCGTAGGCACTGTTAGTTTTGGAGGAAAAGTCTATGACGTTAAATATAACGGAACATCATCTGACGCGCCTAACTGGGTAACATTGAATTATCCTGATAGCACAGGAACGGCAGCAGCAGTAGCTTTCCCAACAATACAAACAAGCCTTGGCGCAAAGTTAGCATTCTACGAGCCTCTAAAAAACATCTCATTAGATAACTGGGATGGAGACATAGGAAATAATGCTTTAACTACTGTTAGAATACCTGACGGAGATGGTTATACAGATATAACCTTTGGTGCTACATCATATAGTGAGGGAACGACAACAGCTATAGGAGTTAACGTTACATTCGGTAGTACAACAACACGATTGAACCTAACTGGATTGACATCTGGGGCGATATCAAGCTCTGTCTCAGGCACTATAGGAACACTTACCTTTAATGTTACTTCAGCTGGAGAGACTACTAGAAACGCAACAAACATACATCTCAAGAATCCAGATGCAGCAGGCAATATCAATCTACCAGCAGTTATCATCTGGGAAGAAAAAGATGACAACAGTCTTTATCAGGCTTTAGTTGTTACAACAGAACCTGGTGGAGATAGCACTGATGGAATTGGTGTTAATGATGTCATAAGAACTTGGCAGGCAGACGGAACATGGGATGCTATCTCTCTTGCTAGCAATAGCAAGATAGAGAAAGAAGCAGACTTGTTCGGTACAATTGCAACAGTTGACAAAGGTGATTCAGACCAATACAAAGCAACAATAAGCTATCCTGGAGAACAGGTATACGCACTGGCATATTTTGCTGAAGAAGCAGCAGCCATTACGACAAGCGGCGGAGGCGGCGGCGCAGGAAGCGCAACAGCTTTAGGCTCTGTCGCAGTAACTGACTCAGAAGTTAGTTCTGTTTCAGGCAAGAATTTGATTGTTATCGGAGGAAGCTGTGTCAACACAGTAGCTTCACAATTGCTTGGCCTTAGTGGAAAAACATGCGGCCCAGACTTCACAGAAAATACAGGCGTTGGCGCTGGACAATTCCTTATTGAGACATTCTCTCGAACAGGAGGAAAAGTTGCTACGCTAGTTGCAGGCTATAATGCAGGCGACACAACAAATGCTGCTAAATACTTAACAACACAGCTCGGAAAAGTTGATACAATGGTAGGCAAGAAGTACAAGGGTAGTTCTTCAACAACAGCAGAGCTTGTAACAACAACAGCTTAAATAAAAAAGAGGTAAATTTTTTTTCTTTCTTTTTATTTTTTATCTTTGTTATCACTATGCGTTTTAATGTAAAATATTAAATTTCATATAATAAATCCTCAAAATTATTGCTGTTTATTATCAAAAAATCTCTTTGTGTTAAATATGAAATACATGCTCTGCTAATTGAAGAATATAGTCTTACACTATATAATAAAATCATCTAATAAATATTATTAATAATACTGCAAACATCATTTGTGCAAACAGATATTTATATCAATTATTATTTTATTCAAAAACATAATTTTTTAAACACTAATTTATTTTAATCCATATGAGAAAAATACTATCACAGGAAGAATTAGAAAAGAAAAGGAAAAGAAATACAGCGATATTGAGCATATTCATGCTTGCCCTTTTATTGCTAAGCACGCTTAGCTATGCAGTTTTTTCAAATCCTTTTGCTTCAGTAAATGAGGAAAATCAACCACAGCAGACTAAACAGCCATTTGATAAAATAAGCTTTCAATATCAGGGCACAAATATAGCTCTTTTAAGCACTTATTTAGACATAGAAAATATCCCCATTGATATTTCTCTGACTCCAGAATCATATTTAGGCGGGAATATCTATATTGAATCTGACAATCAGGGTATCTTGCAGGAATTAGCATCATCAATAGGAAGTTTTTCAAGAGTGCAGGAAGCCTGCTATGGAAAATGCGAGGAAAATCTTCCTGAAAAAACCTGCAATGATCACTTAATTGTCTGGAAAGAATCAGCTGAAAATAAAGTTTATCAGGATAATAATTGCATCTTTATAGAAGGAGATATAAGCGCGGCAGACGCCTTTATTTACAAACTCTTCAATCAAAATTAAGGCAAATTAAAAACAATAATCTTTAAAACATCGATTTCATAAATGATAAAATGCCTAAGAAAAAAAAGAAAATAAAATTAGAACTGAATAATACGAGAAAAAAGACAAAAAGCGACAAGCAGTTATATGTAGTCATAGGAGCAATGCTTTTATTAGTAGCAGTATTTTTCGCTTCTTATTACGCATTCAAGAGTATTAACACGTTTAAATATGAGGGCTTGACATTCACAAAGGAAAGATTCGGCGAAATACCTCTTTTCCATCATTATTACAATTTTAATTCAAAAGGAGAGCTATTCCAATATAATCTCTATTTAAGAAATGATCCAAGGAAAAATGCAGTTCCAATAACAGGGAAAGCAGTTGACGAGAGAATAGAATTCAGGCAGGATAATTTTGTTTATCTAAGCGTCAATCCTGAAAATCTGACTCAATGCGAATACAGCCGAGTTGGGATCTCAAATCTTGCATCTTTTCTCGCAGATAATCAATTAAGCGTTAAGGGCGCTGCAACAAATGAAACATTGGCAGAAGAGAATAATGTGCGCTATGCGACATGCAGCACTCATCCAGATGATGTTGTTATAATTATTCAGACAGGCAACGAAACAAAACTAATACAAGATGAAGATGACTGCTACATAATACAAATTGCAAACTGCGAAGTTCTCCAGGCTATTGAGAAATTCCAGCTCAAAACTCTTCTTGATTCAAGAAAAAAATAACTCATTTTTTCCTATTTTTTAAAAATTCTATAATAACAGGCACGAAAGAGAGAAGAATAATGAATATAATAAACCAGCTAAGATTATCTTTTACGAATCCAAGTTGTCCAAAATAATATCCTCCAAATACGAAAATCCCAACCCAAATCATTCCTCCAAACACGTTAAATCCTAGAAATCTTACATAATTCATCTTTCCAATGCCTGCAACAAATGGGGCAAATGTCCTTATTATAGGAATAAATCTGGCAAAGATTATTGTCTTTCCCCCATGTTTTTTGTAAAATTCCTCTGTTTTTCTCAAATATTTTCTCTTCACAAGCTTTTCGCTTTTCTCTATTTTCTTCCCAAGATATTTTCCAATTATATAATTAAAGCTATCTCCCAATATTGCAGCAGATGCGAGCAGGAAGAAAAGCAAAAAAACATTTAATCCTCCAGGTGTGACTAATGTTCCCGCAATGAAGATTAAAGAATCTCCAGGAAGAAAAGGCGTTACAACTAATCCCGTCTCTGCAAAAATCACAAGAAATAGTATAAGATACGCGAAAGCCCCATAATTCTGAATAATAATATTTAGATACTCATCCATGTTAATGAAAAAATCTATAGGGTTTACCATTTTTTTATACTATTTAAAATTCCTTTAACATCGCTGTAAACAGGCACCTCTTTTATATTAAACACCCGCACATTCCAAAACCATATTAATACTATTAAAATTGTGCTTCCAAAATACCAAACACTCCTATGCGCTAAATCAAAATATTTATAGCCTTCAGAGAATAATATTCCAAAGATTACTATTCTAAGAATATTTATAACTAAAAAACTGCCGAATAAAAATAAAATACTTTTCAATCGTCTTTTAATCTTCATCGGCGTTGTTAAATTTAATATTAATAAAAGATAATATGCAGAACCTGCAATGCACGCAGGAATAATATCAGCATAAATGTCGTTGAAAAATATCTTACTAGTGCCTTCAATAAGATAAGCCTCGTCATAAATCAAATCCAAAATACCCAAAACAGGATAAATACTAAGTGGCGTAAATATAGCATAAAACAAGAATAAATTCCTTAAGCCCAATAATATCAAAATTAAATATCTAATTAATAAAGCTACGATATTTTCTCCCATGAGAATAAGCATCTTGAGATATTTAATTAATTATCTATTAATCTTTCAGGAAACTTCATCTTCTCGAAATTCTTGCAGCTACAACAATAATTAAAATTATTAATATAACATTAATTATCCCAATTACCCATATCAAGCTATTTCCGCCAAGGTTAAATTCTGGAACAGTAGTAGGCTCTTCTTCTCCTTCTATATTCACTTCAATCTCTCTACTTTCTATCTCACTGCCTGTTCTAACTTCTAATGTAAATGACTGCTCCTCGCTTGCATCTTCATTCACATCAAATCTCAAGGTAACTTCCCTGCTTTCTTGATTTTTCAAGCTGAGCAATGGCTCTGAAATAGATTTTAGATCAGCCCAAGATTCATAGCCTCTTGCTCCAATAAGATAATCAGCTTCTCCAGAAACAAGTCCTGTTATAGTTGCTTTTATCAGCAATTCCTCTCCTGCTTTTACGTCAGAATCCAAGGCTGCTGCAATAACTGCTATTCTTCCAGTTGGTGTTGGCTCTTCTCCCTCGACGCATTCAACGTCAAGAACTCTTAATCCTGTTTTTGTGGTTTCGTCAGATGATTCTCTATAATTGCCGTTTCTATAATCATAATTAGCGTCAAACTCAAGACCGTACAATTTATCCTTCAATCCTTGAGGGACTGTAAATATAAAGCTTACTTCTGTCTTGTCTCCCTCATCCAAATCCTCCCTAATCTCTTTTTCTAAACGAATGCCTAATTCAGAGCTGACTAGATTCACTCTAATTTGATCCTGGTCTTCATCCCCCACATTAAATACGTCTGCTCTAACAGTAACGCTGTCTCCACAAGTTACTTGATCAGGCGTTATTTCAATATTGTCAAATGCTATGAATTTACCTTCATTATCTTCTCTGTCTACTCTTATGCTCTCAAAGAAATTATTGCTTAAATCATCCGATGTATCTACGCATTCAACGTCCTCGCCAAGATCATCACTAAATGCCTTTATAGCAAGCCTATAACTTCCTTCTTCAAAATCAGGAGGAACTCTGAATGAGAATGTTACTGTTTCTTCGTCGCCATCATTTAAATTACCAAGGTCAATTTCTTCCTCGTCAACATTTTCAAAATCCAAATCATTAGCCTGATTTCTTCCTTCAGAATCAAATAATCCAAATTCTACAATTATATCATCAATATCTTCATCGCCTGTATTCTCAACTTCTATCTCTACTTCTATTTCATCCAATGGCTTCCACTCGTCGTCTTCGTCGCCTGTATTCTCAATGTCTACTGAAGTTATTTCAAGGTCCTTGTTTGTTGCTCCTTTGCTACAGAATGATTTTTGGAATGTGATAGTCTGCGTTGCATCAGATATATTTGCTACGCTGCTGTGGGCTGTTAGAGTTGCCGTATGCGCGCCGAATTTTAAATCGCCTATAGTATTCTTTACAGATACTGTAACTTGTTGTAGCGTAGTTGTGCTTGCAGGAATTATAGCCTGTGTTGGCGTCAAAGACAATTCAACAGAATTTGCGCCATCGCTAATTATTCCATTATTGCTCAATGAAAGAGTAATAGTTTGCGAAGATGTAATATTGTCTGGAATTAAATTAAGCTTTGCCTCTTTACTGGTTTCACTCAAGGCATTTGAAGGAGCGCTTAAAGTTAAAGCACTAACAAATCCACTGACAAATATGCTAAACATCGCAAGCAATGCGAATGTCAAAATTGTTCTTTTGAATTTCATGTTACAACTCTACAATTACGATGGTTTATAAACTTTTCGTTCTTTGAAAAGATATATTAGTTTGCCATTAAACGAGAATTTATATACCATCTATTTATATACTAATTCAATTAATCTATAATATAAATAGAAGGAAATAATAAAAGATGCCAATTCGAGCAAGGGAGAATCTTTTTGGCGCATGGGCGTTTCTTATCGGGATTATTCTCGCGGTATTAATAGGGCTCTTCGCCGGCGCCAGGACAAACCCATTAATATTAGGTATTTTAGCAGTGCTTGGAATTATAGTCGGATTCTTTGTTTCTGAAAGAGATGTTCAGACATTTCTTCTCGCGTCAGTTTCCTTAGTAATAGTAAGTTTCGCAGGAATTCAAGGGCTTGTCTTGAGCGCCGCGGTGATCGGCATAAACATAGGGCAATTAGTTGCTTCAATCTTAGGCGCGCTTTTAGTCTTATTTGTTCCTGCAACAATAATTGTTGCATTAAAAACAGTTTTTTCTTTGGCTAAGAGCTAACTATCTTTATTTATTTTTAATGAGTATAGAATCTTATTAACAGCAATTTTTTCTCCATTATATATTATTTTAACTTCATTTGATTTCAATAGGATAACCATATGTTCTATTATTTTCTTGAGCGCCAACTGATTTAAGATCATTTAATTACAACGCCCCTCTCTTCTCCTCTTTCCCTCAAGATTAAAACATATAAACTCTTCTCATTAATATCAACATCATACTCTAATCCTTTAAGATTTACATTAACAATTCCAGCATTAGGAACAACATTAGTTACCTCTGTGTTATTTATAATATAAGCCAAGGTCTCATTTCCATATACAATCGTAATATCAACATCATTATATCTATTTGAATAATATCCAATAAAGCCATTAATCTCGCTAGCAATCTCGCTTTTCGTATTACCATTAAATGCCCTGTTATTAATCAATTGAGTAGTCTCGTAATAAATCTCGTCAGCCAGATTATCAATAATTGCGTCTTTCGCCGGAGCTCTCGCAAGAGTATAAATCTGCGCAAATCCCATCATTATTAAGATAATTACCAATGTAGCAATAAGATAAAACTGCCCTCTTTTTTTCATTTAATTATCAGAATATTATTACTTATAAAATCTATGTTGATGTTAAGTCAAGTTCACAAAGTAACATAAACACTAACATTGTCTGCCCTTTACTAAATCCCTTAATTATTCCATTATCTCTATATAATCTTCGATTATTAATAATTCAACGAATAACCATAGCAGTAAATATAAGTTGTGAAGATGTTACATTAAGAGGTTTACTTTACAGTTGAATCAAATTTATGAAATAAAATCAAGAAATCTATTTTATAATTATTAGACAATATATTTTGAATCTCCCTCTTAAACTAATGAATTAAAGCTTATTCACTAATAAAATCAATCTTCTTTTTTTCCAATTGTACCTGCGGCGTCCTATGTATCTTCGCAAAGGAAGGCGTAGCTATTATAATATTATCCCCAAAGCCAGCAATAGAACCTTCCAAAGCCTCAATCGTCTTTTTTATTTTAGAAACAGATCTTTTCAATTCAATAACATCCTTTGTTTTCAAAGGTTTTATGTCAATAACAGCAATTGTATAGCCCTCCCGCAATGAATTTAAGATGTCATTGATATCATCAAAATGCCTCAGCACAAACGGCTTGACTAAAACTCTATTTTCTTTCTGCTCTGCGGCATCAAGATCAATTTCAACATACTCCTCTTCAGAACTTCCTCCCCCAAATAATCTTCCTAAATTAAATCCCATATGAATCACTATTTTATTTACTATATAAATATTGCTATAATTATATTAATATTTTTTTATCAAGAAATTTCCCGCTTTTTCTTATTTTTTTCTACTAAATCCCTAATTTTATCTTTTAATTTGAATATTTTATCTTCAATTATTCTCTCTTGTTTTTCTATAGAGCTAATTCTTAATTGCATTAATTTTTTTCTTTCTTCTAATTCTTTAGATAAAACGCCCTTATCGGATTTTATCATTATTCCTCCCAAGATTTTATATACATCATCATTAGTCTTTCCTAATTCTTCCAATGCATTTGAAATCTCTTGTAATTCAATCTGAATAGATTGTTTCTGAGCAAGGAATTCTGTTAAATGCTGTTCTAGAATCTGACTCTCTTCAATAGTCTTATTTGCCTCGCTAGAAATCTCCATATTAAACGGCCTTGAGTTTGACTATCTGCATTCTCGGCTTATAAAATATCTTAGACCCGCAATGCGGACAGACAAATCTCTTTTCAAGTGCCTTGCTCGTTATTTGCTTCCCGCATGAAAAGCATTTGTATTGTGCCATTTTTTTATATGATATTGATTATTTTTAAAGTTATTGATTTATTTCTCTTCCAGATAATAAGCCTGCCCTGCAAAAATTCTTCCAGTTTTCATGCATTTCCATATTCCTGCAGCTATTCGCTTTGCCCTGCCCCTTTTAAAAAATGGAGACTTCTGTTTCTTTCTCTGCAATTCTTCTATTTTATTATATTCCTTTCTAACTCTGACTCCATAGCCAGAGCCGAATTTTCCAGCATATTTTGTCTTTTTAGTTTTTGCTCCCATATTTTTCTCAATAAAAGACCATTTTTATATTTTGTTATAGGTCTATGGGGTCGCTGGGATTTGAACCCAGATTGACAGCTCCCAAAGCTGTAGTCATGCCAGGTTAGACCACGACCCCATATAAAACTCTCAGAATTTAGTATATTTAATCCTTCCTAAAAAGATAAATATTTTATAAAGTAAGGGTATAAGAAGAATAATAATCCAATAAAAAATAGCAAAGATAAAAAACCAAGAATCACTTTACCATATTTCTCTATAATATTCCATTTTTTTTGTAACCTATTGAAATTAATATAACTCCTAAAATCTCAAGTAAAGTTATTAATAGTATGTGGTCTTTTATAGATAGATTAATTGTATCAACATTAGCCATATTATTTCTTCTTAGCTTCTGCTTTTTTCCCTTCGGCTTTCTTTATTTCAGGCTTCTTAGCTCCCTCTTTCTTAAGTTCTTCTTTCTTCTCTTCTTTCTTTACTAAAACTCCAGGCCTCTTTACTCCCTCTGTTGCGGCTTTTTCAGGGGCAGCACCTTCACTAACAGCCACAGCAGCTGCTTCAGCAGCAGCCTTCGCTTCTTCAAGTGCCTTAAGATCTCTATCTTGCTTGGCTTTTCTTTCTGCAAAGAATTTTTCTATTCCAGATTTCTTCTCAACAGAAACTTCCACAATTTCGTTCAGTATTTCGTTCTCATATTTTCCAGCATCAATATCTCTTTCAATTTCTTTTGCTTCTCTATTGTCAATTAAAACACCCAAAGAAACACAGCTCCCTACAATTAATTTTATTGCAGATTTCAAATCTTTTGCCAATAAATCAGACATTTTTGTTTTCGCAATCCAGATTAATCTCTCAAAAGCAATGTTCCCCACTTTAATCGTATTAGGCTGCCCAGAGCCTTTTTCTATTCCAACTTCCTTTTTTATCAATTCAGCAACAGGAGGAGAAAAAACATTAATCTTAACTGCTTTAGTTTTTGTATTAACATCAATTTCAATAGGGACTTTCATCCCACTAAATCCTTTTGTTGCGTCATTAACATCATTTATGACCTTGCCTAAATTTATCCCCAAAGGCCCAAGCTGCTGTGCAACAACAGGCCCTGGCTGCATCTTTCCTCCATCAACTATTAATTTAACTTTCATCAGATTCCTCCTCTTCTTTTTCCTCGTCTTCTTTCTCGCGCCTTATGACTTTTATATTGTCAATCTTTACTGTTACAGGAATTGGCACAGATGCCCCGAGCAAAGAAACCACGACTTCTCCCTTTGTTTTATCAACTCTTATGACTTTCGCTTTCTCTCCCTTGAATGTCTGCCCAATCATCTCAACAATGTCCCCTTCTTCAATATTAAAGTCTTCTATCTTTGGTTCTAGCATATTTTTAATCTCTTCATAACTGACCGTCTTTCTGATAATACCCTTGACATAAGGTAGGTTAAACGCGCATTCTTCCGCAGAATCCTTGTCAATTGCTTCCAATATTATGTAGCCTTTCATTCCATGCGGCTTGATTACAGAAAAAACATTCAAATTTTTTTTAATAACTCTCTCGGTAATCATTTCAATTACTTTGTCTTCCTTGTTTGTCGTTACCTTTACAATAAATATCATCTTTAGTCTCCGCTACTTCATTCGCTTAAAGAAGTAGTGGTTTTATAAAAATTTAAGGGTTTTTAAACTTGGCGGTTTTATAATTTATAATGAATATCTTTGAAATAATTGATAAAACGGGAAGAAAAATTCGTTTGGCCAAAAAAGTTGGACCCATATAACGACTGCGCATGCGCATAATTTAAAAGATATACTAATTAATGTGCCTATGAAAATCAACTTTGAAACTCTAGAAGATTAATCTTGTAATTAATTTAGTAATTATTTATCCAATTTTTCCAAATATTCCTTAATCCTTTCAATCGTCTGCGGAATTAAAAACCTCTCAATCTTATTCTCAAAAATCTCTGACAAAGAGGCAAATTCAGAAATCCTATATTGGTTTTCTTTCTTGTCAACGAGCATAGCATCTCTTAATCTTTTCAATTGCCGTCTTATATTGCTCTCCGCTATTCCCTTAATCTCAAGAGAGTTTTCTTTCCGCAAAGATTCAACTTTATCCCTAATCGCAAATGAGCTAAGCCATTCTTTCTGCTTTCTGGCATCTTCTAATATAAGAAATATGTCAACAATAATATCTCTTGAATCCCCAGGCTGCAATAATCCGAGGCTCAAGCAGACTTTTTTTATCAATTCCCTCTTAGAAGAATCATAAGGCTTTTCGTATCTTCTCAAGATAATCTCTCCCAATGGAATGTCCCTTGCCATAAGAAAATGAAAACAGCAATTATTATAAAGCTAATGTTTTTCTTTCTTGTATGGAATTAGTTTGTTTTCAGGGCCCTGACAAGGAAAATTGGGCACAGATTAACGCTCTTATAAAAAGAGGCGAATGGGAAAAAGTATTCGTGATAAAAGATAAGACAGCAGAAGAATTTTCTATGGATGATAAATGCAGCGTGATAAACATAAATTCTGACAAACCCTTATTGGAAATAAAGCAGGACATTATTGAAAAGTTAAAGACAAGAATTGTAAAGGATTTTGAAGTCGCGCTGTCAATAGCCTCTGGAACTGGAAAGACGCACATGGCACTGCTATCAGCACTTTTAAGTATCCCAGTAGGAATCAGACTTGTTGCCTTCACAAAAAACGGCGTTGAGTTTATCAGTTAATTTCTATACCAATATACAACAGTTCCCTCGCTATCAACATGTTGCCTACAAAATTCTTCAAGTTTAGAGAAATTTCTTTCTCCTATTAATTTAAGTCCCTCTTTAGAAGATAAGGGTTTCTTTAGTCCGTCGGAATAAACTAAAACAACATCATCATCCTCCAATTTAAGCCTTCCTTGTCTTATATATTCTTCTGCCTCTTTTTCACCAGTCAAAACACCAAAGGAATATTTTTGTTTTGGTTTATTCCTAAAGAATCTTCTCATTAAAAATCTGCCTTCTGGATACAACCACCACCGATGATTTTCATTAATATTCGCTATAAATCCTTTAATAAAACCTGCTTTTTTTACTAAATTCCATCTGTCCTTATCAGTTGTCCAATACTCATCTGGTGTCTGAAATTTTATTTTTCCTTCTTTATTTACAACTCCAATACCACAACAAGCAATAAACTGATAATAAAGATTATCTCCTTCAATTTTAGCTAAGGAAGCAGTGCAACCCGCTAAGTCTTCTTTTAGCCAATTTGGATCAGGAACTTTTGCTTTGTTCAAATTGGCGATTTTTGTATTAGCTTTATATAGATCTGCACTTTTAACAGCAATATCCGCAGACATTTTTGCTAAACTTGGTTTTGGATAATGTTTTATCATAGATTTCTTTCCAGCTTCGGTGTTCAAATCAGGGTAATTATTAAATGGATCCCTACTAACACCATCAGCTACCGCCAAATAAACTCTATTTCCTTTTTCTGAATATTTAAAAGAGTCCTCTGGGACATTTCCATATTTTCTTTTACTTCCGGATAGTAAACTAAATCCATTTATCATAAAAATATAATAAAGATAGGGTTTATTTAATTTTCGGTTTTATAACATTTGAGTGCAATTCTGAAATTCAAACGAAAATCAACACCCACTTTATCATCAATACAACAATCAATCCCAATATCAAATATGTTGAAATCTTGAAAGCTCTTTCAGAAACTAATTTGCTTCCTGTCAATCCCAATATACTAAGATAGAAAAATCTCCCTCCGTCAAACATTCCCAAAGGCAGCATATTAACTAACGCAACGCTGATGCTTATTAGCACACACCACCATAGCAAATTATAAATAAAAATACCTAATTCTCCAATAGAAGATTCATAATAAACAAAGGGATCTTTGATTCTCGCAATTAATCCGTAAAGCCATCCTAGAATTCCCTTTGTTTGCGGAGTTATAATGCCAATCCCAAGAAATGCTTTGCCATCAAATTCTGCAAGTTCAATATAATATTCCTTTATCTCATTGTTATCCTGAATTGCTTCAATGACTATCTCATCTCCAGCTTTATGATTGTCAAGTATTGCTCTTAATCCTTCAAAACTTCTCACTTCAATTCCATCTACAGATTTAATTGCCCCAGATAGTTCTGTCCTAAAAGCGGGCGAGTCCAGCGCAGCAGGAATCATATCAATATCATTCTCTAATGCAGTCAGCAGCCCAGAGCTTGAAACAAAAAGAGTTTCATCATTAACTTTAATTTTCGTAAATTCCACGCTTTCATTAACTAAATTTTGAATATCCTCCGAATTAAAGACAGAATTGCCATCAATAGAGCTTATTTCAGCAATAGGCACAGCCTTAGTCGCATAAGAATTAAAAATAACCCCTGCAGGCGTAAAGGCAGAGACAAAAAATAGCCAGAAAAGCAATCCAAATATTATAGAGAAGATTATGTTAGCAAAAGTTCCTGAAGCCAAAATAGCCAATTGCGGAAAATTCTTTCTCTTAGCCATGTCTTTTTCATCCGGCTCAACAAAAGCAGCCAAAAAAGGCCCAAGAAAGCCAAATCCTGTTGAATGTATTTTTATCTTGTGTAAGCGGGCAAAAATCCCATGCGCAAACTCATGCGGGATTGCAATAATAGCTATAATTATAATCCAATAAGTAAAATAAAAAGGAGGCAAAAAGTCTAGATTAAATATCTCTGGAAGATAAGGCACGAGCGGCACTATAACAGGGACTTTTAATACCTGCGCAGCAATTGGCGATGTCAGATAAAAATAAGAGAATCTTATAAGCATGTAAATCATTCCTATCATCAAAATATAGCCCGATATGACGACAACATATTGCAGGAAATTAAGTGTTCTTGGGAATCTTTTTGAAGTCCATTCTATAAATCTTATTCCCAATTTAGTCCTATAAAGATAAAGCAATCCCTGTCTCTGCAGGTTTTTTCTTCTCCTGTAAAGGAATAATACAACACCCAGAGTAAATAAAACTAAAAATACAAGATCATAAAATACAAATCCCGGCGCCATTATTTAGTTATTTTTTCCTAATTGGTCGAAAAGCATGACTCCCGCAGCGCGGACATCTCACCTTTCCGAATGTTACTCTAACAGATTGCGTTCTGATTTTCTTGTTGCAATCTTTACATATAAACACATTGCCAAACAATCTTTTCTGCGCCGCTGGTATTTTAGTCGCCATTTTTATTTTAAATTCTCAGCAATAAGTTTAATTTCCAATCTTTTTATTTTTAATATCTCATTTTCGCCAAATAATCTTAATTCATGCCCTATATTTTTTCCATCATTTTTAGATATAACCCTATATATTTTTTCCATCTTGCAATACCCTCATTATAACTTTCTTTCCTTCAATGTCCCAATACTCAACTTGCTTCTCTGGAGCAATTTCGCCCTTTATGTCATCTATGACAGGAAGCTCTAAAGTTTCATAGCTCTCCAAATCCATGACAGACGCTTTATTTTCAGAAACACTTAATACCTGTGCTCTGTGCTTTTCAACAAGAGGCACTTCAAATCTCTCTCCTCCTGAGACAGCAATAACCTTTTTCTTCCCGCTAAAAATCCCAATCGCCTCAATCCTGCACTTGCTTGCCCCATGCTTGCCTGACTTGCTAATATCATTGGATTTTACAGAATAAGGCTCTCCATCAATAAGAATAGTAGTCCCAGGCTTAGCCTGCGTTGCATCAATCAATTTTAAAACCATAAATGCTTATTGCAAGAAACGTTTATAAAACTTGCTAATGGATTTATTTAATAATTATTTGCTTTTAATTTTATATAAATAATCATCAAGAAAGTTAATACCAAAAAAGTTATTGGGTTAAACAAATATATTATAGGATATCTACAAGTTGGATTGCTTTTAGTCCAACAGCTTGCAGTGTTTAATGCCATTATAATGGTCAGTAAAATGCCTATTATTAATATCAAACCTATTTTTTGAGACTTTGTATAATTCTTCCAACCCATATTAACTCCTGGTAATCCAATATATAAAAATGCTTAGAAGCATTTTTATACTATCTTTTTATTCTTCATCAATGGAAAATATAGTCCAAAATAAAGATTTCATAGAAATAAAATACACTGGCTATGCAAATAATGAGATATTTGACTCAAACATAGAAGAAGACATAAAAAAATTAAATCCAAATGCAAAGCCTCATAAAACAATAATAGTCGTAGGGCAGGAAATGGTAATAAAAGGGTTTGACAATGCTCTTTTAGGCAAAGAAATAGGAAAAACATACGAAATAAAATTAGCTCCCAAAGAAGCGTTTGGAGAAAGAAATAGGGAATTAATAAAAACAATTCCGTTAAAGGCCTTTACAGAAAAAGATTTCTCTCCCAAGCCAGGAATGATTATTACCCTAGACAACATAATGACAAAAATAATCGCAGTTTCAGGAGCAAGAGTTATTGCAGACTTTAATAATCCTCTATCAGGAAAAGAAATAAGCTATAAATTCACAATAATAAGAAAAGTCAATGAAGAAAAAGAAAAAGCAGAAGCTCTTTTTGAATTCTTTTTCAAGTTTATTCCAGAATTTGAAATAAGCAAAAAGATTAAAATAAAAGGCAAAAAAGAGTTGGAAATATTCATAAATGTATTTAATAATAAATTCAAAGAGCTTCTGGGGAAAGAGCTGGCATTAGAGGAAAAAACAGGGGATAAAAAGCCAAACAAAGAACCCGCGCCTCTAATATGAAAATCCTTATAAATGACATTCTCTTCATTTAAACATGGCAGAGATATTTATCGAGAATGATAATCTTGGCGCTAATGTAGTGGACAAAGAACTAGAATCGCTATTGCAAAAAAATACAGCAAGAATAAAAGTAATAGGATGCGGTGGAGGAGGAGGCAATTCTGTTTCAAGAATGAAGGAAATAGGCATTAAAGGCTGTGAAGTTATAGCAGTAAACACAGACGCCCAGGACTTGCTTTATTGCGATGTTGATACTAAAATACTAATAGGGCGTGAATTAACGCATGGCTTGGGCGCAGGCTCAAATCCAAAAATTGGCGAACAGGCAGCAAAGGAATCTGAGCAGGAGATTAAAAAAAAGCTTAGCGATAGTGACATGGTTTTTATTACGTGCGGCCTGGGAGGCGGCACAGGAACAGGTGCGTCCCCAATAATTGCAGAAATAGCAAAAAAAGCAGGAGCATTGACAATAGGCGTTGTCACTCTTCCCTTTACTGTTGAAGGCCAGAAAAGAATAGAAAACGCGCAATACGGCTTGGAAAAGCTTGCGGCAATTGCAGACACATTAATTGTTATCCCTAATGACAAGTTATTAGAAATCGCCCCTGACTTGCCAATACATACAGCATTCAAGGTAGCAGACGAAATACTCACTAATTCTGTAAAAGGCATTACAGAATTAATAACAAAAGCAGGCCTAGTAAATCTAGATTTTGCAGACGTGAAAACCGTTATGTCAAATGGAGGCGTGTCATTAATTGGAATAGGCGAGTCCAACGCGGGAAACAGGGCAAAGGACGCCATAGAAAAAGCAATAAACAATCCATTATTAGATGTAAATATAAGCAATGCAAAAGGCGCTTTAGTCAACATAATAGGCGGAAACGACTTTTCTCTTGACGAATACAAGCAAGTCATGGAAATAATAGGCAATAAAATCTCGCCCGACGCAAAGATTATTTCAGGTGCACAAATATCTTCTGATATGGAAAAATCCCTTAAAGTATTATTGATAATCACAGGCGTCAAAAGCTCTCAAATATTGGGCTCTTCAACAGAGCTGTCAAATAGATATGGCGACGATTTAGAAGAAGAGCTTGGCATAGCTTTTTTGAAAAAGTAGAGCAGAGAGATGGCGAGTGATAATGGATTATTGCATTGTCGTGTGCTGAATTGAAGAAAAAATGAGAAAGTGATAAAATGGAAATGAACAAGATTTATTTGATGGATTGTATAGAAGGCATGAAAACACAGCTTGAGCCAAATAGTGTTGATATAATAATAACTTCACCACCTTACAATATAGGCATTAAATATAATTCTCACAAAGATAACATGCCTTTTGATGAATATATTAATTGGATGGAAGAATTTGGTAAAATATGTGCAAGAGTTCTAAAAGATAATGGCTCTTTATTTTTTAATATAGGAGACAAAGCAAGTGATGAGTTTAGGTCTTTTGAAGTAGCACAAAAAATAGCAAAATCACTTAAGTTACAAAATACTATCCATTGGATTAAATCAATTGCTGTTCCAGAACATGACATAAATATGGGGCATTATAAACCAATTAATAGCACAAGATTTTTGAATAATTTACATGAATTTATATTTCATTTTACCAAAACAAAAGATGTTGAAATTGATAGATTGGCGATAGGCGTTCCTTATGCTGATAAATCAAATATCAATAGATGGAAACATGGTAAAAGTAATGGTGATAAAAGAGATAGGGGAAATGTATGGTACATTCCATATGACACGATTCAATCAGAAAAAGACCATCCTGCTTCTTTCCCTAAAAAACTTCCTGAAATGTGTATTAAGTTACATGGTTTTGATAAGAGCACAATTGTTTTAGACCCTTTTCTTGGTTCTGGAACAACTTGTTTAGTTGCGAAAGAATTAGGTTGTAAATGGATAGGATTTGAAACAGATTCTAAATATGCAGAAATATCAAAAGAGAAATTATCTCAAGATAAATTGGCTATTATTTTAGATAGCACTTATTAGATTTAAAGCAGCTTGGCGTGATATTTTTGTTGTTGTTCCTAATTTGCCCTCTTTCCACCACTTAATAACTTGTTCTACGGGAATTATCCAAAATGGAATTTCTGGAAATGATTTTATATCTGAAATTATGTATCCTTTTATTTCTTTGAGTTTTTTAAGAAAGCCTTCTTCATTAAAGGAGCGTCCAGAGCCAACCATGTAACTTGGACAAAAATATATCCCTCCCTTGCTTATACTCCTAACTTCCCATTTACCACTTTTAGCATCTATTAAATCATAACCTGCCCCCTCACTTGGAGCAAGTTGCCCTTTTAGGATTTCATAAGCTAATCTTCTTTCTAACATAAAAGAGATACGACGACCATCAGTAAAATACAAACGAACATCAGTTTCTTTAATTTTCAGTGCTTTTGCAATCTCTTTTATATCCCATTTAAATAGCCCTTTTTTAATCCCCATACGAAACTATAAATTTAACATATTTATAAAACTACTGAGAATATCCATAGATACAACAATGCAGATAATAAATAGTTTTTTAAACTAATTCTTGATATAATAAACATGCTTGAAGAAAGACTTGACGATTATAACTTAGCATTTAAAGTAGTCTCCTTAATAAGAAATCTGAAAAGCTCTTCAGACTTAAGATACGAAGAAATATCAAGAATAATGGCAAACATTCAGGAAAGACATGAAAAACAAGGAGCTCAATTAAGTTTTGACGCAATACTTGAGGGAAGCAAGGCAGTGTTTAATTATCTGGAAGGAAAATATGACGATTTATACGCTAAAATTCAAAAACATCTAATAGGACAAACATGTTAGGAAAATTAAAATCATTCATCTTGCAGTCAAAGCGCGTCTGGCATGTATTGAGAAAGCCAACAGGACATGAGTTTAAGTCAATAGCAAAAGTAGCGGCAGTAGGAGTTCTTATTCTTGGGGCTGCAGGCTTTATCATCTCCGACTTTTTGAAGATTCTGGAAAGATTTTTTGGCTAGATATTTAAAATGACTTTTAAACTTTCACCTTCATCGCTAAATCTTATGGCGGAATGCCCTCGTTGTTTCTGGCTTGATAAGCATAAGAAGTGGAAAAGGCCAAAAGGAATTTTTCCCTCTCTTCCTTCTGGAATGGATGGAATTTTGAAAACGCATTTTGATAAATTTAGAAACAAAGGAGAACTTCCCCCAGAAATAAAAGACCATCATCACACAAAAGGATTGAAGTTATTTGATAATATGGAGTTATTGAAAGCTTGGAGAAATAATTTGAAAGGCATACGATGGGAAGATGAAGACGGGAATATCTTATTCGGAGCAGTTGATAATATTTTAATGAAGGGGAAGAAGTTAATCGTTCTTGATTATAAAACTCGTGGCTTCGCTCTGAAAGAAGACACAGCAG
The DNA here is from genome assembly GCA_964547875.1 of Candidatus Woesearchaeota archaeon. Classification (GTDB taxonomy): domain Archaea; phylum Nanobdellota; class Nanobdellia; order Pacearchaeales; family GW2011-AR1; genus JAUSIK01. Next base: position 10,272 of record CAZJPE010000002.1, on the reverse strand, counting down.
ACTATTATCAGAATCAGCTAGATCTGTATAATTTTTTATTAAGAAAGAATAGATATGAAACCGAAGATTTTGCTTTCTTGCTTTTTTATGTTCCAAAAGAAGTTGCTGAAACAGGCGAAGTTATTTTTGATGCTATTTTGACAAGAAGAAATATCAATATACAGAACGCTGAGAAGATATTCAAGAATGCAATTAAACTGCTAAATAGAGAGTGCCCTTCTAAATGTTGTGAATGGTGCGATGGTAAGTAACAATATTGGATTAGCTGGAGAATTTTATGCTATGCATAAGCTTTTTTTACAGGGTTGTGAAGCAACTCTTACATTAGGAAATACTAAAGGCATAGATATTCTGGTTTATAATCCTAAAAATGAAAAGCAATTCAAGGTTGAAGTTAAAACCTCAACTACTAAAGGAAACTTAAAAATATTTAGGCAAGAATTTGGGGAACATTATATGCAATGGATGATGCGTGAAAAACATGAGAGTTATTGGGAAAAGAAGAATTTAGTCTATTGTTTTGTCTTTATTGATAAAAATAAGAAAGAAGAACCAAAAATTTTCTTTTTTCCACCTCAAGATGTAGGTATGCGTATAAGATGGGCTCATAAGACCTGGCTACATTCAAAGCATAAAAAACAGGTAAAAGATGGGGATATGAGGCACTTTTTTATTTCTTTTAATAACTTGGATAAAAACGTTTTCAAGAACAATTTTAAGATATTTGAGTAATTTCTGTTTAAAAGTAGAATGATTTAAGGACTTATTTAACAAACCCCACAAAAATCCAAAAACTTTAAAAAGCCATCGCATATAACTTAAATGTCGCAGGACTACATATCATTGCCTTAAATTTTCTAAGGATATGGTCATAATGTAGGAGACAAATGGAATTAAAGAAAGCTATAGAAGAATTGAGAAAGCAAGAGAAAAGAAAGTTTGCGCAAAGCATAGACTTAATTGTCAATTTGAAAGGAATTGACTTGAAAAGAGAAAATGTCAATATTCTGATAACTCTTCCGCACAAGTTCAAGGACAAAAAAATATGCGCTTTCCTGGACAAAAAATCCCCTATAATTCCAACAATAACAAAGCCTGAATTTCCCAAGTATAAAGACAAAAAAGAAATTAAAAACTTAGTCAAGAACTATGATTTCTTCATCGCATCAGCCCCTTTAATGCCGGCTGTCGCAACAACATTCGGAAGAATATTAGGCCCTGCTGGAAAAATGCCCTCTCCTCAATTAGGAATCTTGGCCAAGGAAAGCGACGAGCTAATTAAGCAGATACTAGAAAAAATAACAAAATCAATAAAAATAAGATTAAAAGAAGCCAGCATAAAAATAAGCATTGGCAATGAGACAATGAAAGATGAAGAGTTATTGGAGAATTTTACAACAGCATATAGTGAAATTGTAAATTCTCTTCCAAAAAAGAAAGATAATATAAAAAATACAATGCTCAAATTAACAATGTCGAAGCCAATAAAACTGGAGATAAAATGAATCAAACTCTTGCTAAATTAGACGAAAAGAAGAAATTAATCGTTTTACTGGCAAGTAAAATAAAAGATAGCAAGACAATACTAATAGCATCAACAAAAAATCTCCCAAGCTCGCAATTTCATAAGATTAAGAAAAATCTGCGCGGAAAAGCAGACATAAAAGTGGTGAAAAAATCAGTCATTGACAGGGCAATTTCTTCAATAGAAAAAGGAGCGCTGCAGAATTTAAAAGAGCAGATTGGAGCAGACACGGCGTTATTCTTCTCTGACATTGAAACATTTGAATTGTCTGCGTTGCTTTCAGACAACCAAACTCCAGCTAAAGCAAAAGCCGGCGACATAGCATTGGAAGATGTAACAATAGAAGCAGGCCCAACAGATTTAGTCCCAGGCCCTGCAATATCAGAGCTTTCTTCAGTTGGATTAAAAGTAGCAGTTGAAGGCGGGAAAATATCAATAAAGCAAGGAGCAGTAGTTGCAAAAAAAGGCGAGCCAATAAAAGAAAATGTCGCAAACGTTCTTGGAAAATTAAACATCCTTCCTATGAAAGTTGGATTTGTTCCAATAGCAGCATATGACTCTCTTTCAGGCAAATTTTATGTTAATATTAAAATAGACAAGCCAGCGGCTCTGGAAGAGCTCAAACTATCTATATCAAAGGCATTGGGCTTTGCATTAAACATAAAATATACCACAAAAGAAACTATCTCGCGCTTCATAACCAAAGCAGCCTTAGAAGAAAAAATCATAGAAAAATTAATTGAAAATAAAAATAATAATCAAGGCGCGGAGGAAATTACAAATGACTAATATATTTAGATATATGCCTTGCAGAATCTTGATTGAAAGAATAATGTCTAAAGATAGCAAGATAAAAATAGAAAGCCCTGTATTGAGAACCGCAGATAATAATTATACATTATTCCTAAGGGAAATTTTAGATGGCAAGTCAAGATTTATGTATTGTAAAATGCCAGAATCAGATTATAATAAAATAAAAGGTTATTTTCCAAATATTAAAGTTAGAAGGGAGGAAGCATAATGGAATACATCTATGGAGTGTTGCTTTTGCACAAGCTTGGCAAGCCAGTAAATGAAGAGAATCTAAAGAAAGTAATCTCCTCAACAGGCGCTCATGTAGACGAAGCTAAAATAAAGACATTAATAGCAAGTCTAAGCGGAGTCGACATAGAAAGCGAATTGGCAAATGCAAGCGCATTAGGCGCAGTTTCAGCAGCCAGCGCTCCGGCAGAAAAGAAAGAAGAAAAGAAAGAAGAAAAGCCAACTGAATCAGCTGCAGGATTAAGCGCGCTCTTCGGATAAATTTCCGAGTTTTTATCTGGAGAGTTCTCTTAGTTAGATATAGTCTAGCTAAGGAGGGGTTTTCTAAATGAGGAATGTGCCCCAGGCTAACAAGTATTCCTACCCTGCTTTTCCAGATATTTCTGATGATATTCCTCTGCTTCAAAAAACTTTCCTGCCTTGGAAATTTGAGTGACAATTTTTCTGCTTAATTTCTTCTGCGTTCTCTCTTTAGAAGCTTCAGCAGTTTTCTTTTGCTTGTCATTAAAATAGAAAATCACGCTTCTATACTGCGTTCCAATGTCAAGCCCCTGCCTGTTCAATGTCGTAGGATTATGATTATTCCAGAAAAAATCCAATAATTTAGAATAGCTTATCTTATCAGCGTCATAAATTACTTTAACAACCTCTGCATAGCCTGTCTCATCGCTGCAAACCTCTTTATATGTAGGATTGGAATATTTTTTCTCGTCTCCGCCCATATATCCTGCTTTTGTTTCTAAAACTCCTTTTAGCTTGGAAAGAGCAAGCTCAACGTGCCAGAAGCATCCTGCTCCAAAAACAGCAATCTCTTTTTTTGCCATATATGTAAATAATTTTGATATTAATAAATCTGCTCCTCTAAAACTTTATAAGCATATAGATATAGCAATAATTATGCCGACGTGGGACAATGGTACTCCGGCGGTCTTGAGAATTTTTCAAGAAAACCGCTTTCCTTCGGGATCTCCCGGTTCGATTCCGGGCGTCGGCGTAATATAGAATCCAATATCCTTTTGTATATATAGTCCTAACAAAGTTCAGTTGAGCTTTTAAAGAACCATGAAGTAACAGAAAAGCTTATATAGTTCTAAGAATACTCATAAACATGAGACGATCTAAGACACTCTTAAAGAATGTGAATGTAGACGCACTAGAAAGAACGCTTGACAAATGTTTGATATGGTTTTATGCTCATCCAAGAACAAAAATAGGACTTACCGACTTAGCGAGCAATGTCAATTCGTCTAAAACTGCTGCAAAGCAAGTTGTTGAATTTTTGATACAAATAAAATTTCTAAATAGAGATATTATCGGAAAAGCCTGGTTGTTATCTGCAAATCAAAAACATTCTTATTTTATTACAAAAAAAATTCCTTTTAATCTAAATATTATTTACGAATCTGGCATATTAGATGAAATTTATAAAAAAATTCCTTCTACTAGAGCCATTATTTTATTTGGAAGTTATCGTTGGGGAACAGATGTGGAAGAAAGTGACATAGATATTGCAGTTGAAGTGATTGATAATCATGATTTACAAATCATTCAAATAGGAATCATTGAACAGTTAGGATATAGAGAAAATGTTCCTGTCAATATGCACATATTTTCACGCAACAAAATAGATTTAAACCTCTTTGCCAATATTGCCAATGGAATTGTTTTAGATGGATTTTTAGAGGTTAAAAAATGAATGATAGAATAAAGCATCACGATAAAAAGAACGCTCTTAGTATAATTAATGCGGCAGAGCGGGAAATGCAATTTACTCTTAAACAAGCAATTACGGAAGAATCTGCGTTCAACATTATACGAAATGTTTATGAAAGCTTTCGCATGCTTGGCGATGCACGGCTCATTTCTAAAGGAATCGTTTCCAAAGAGCATATAGAGCAAATAAAAGAATTAGAGAAAATTCAAGTAAAAACAGAACGCCCCACTAGGCTTATTGATACATTGCGAAAATTGCGTCACAATATTAACTATTATGGATACATTCCCACTAAAGCAGAGGCAGAAGACGCTATTTCTATAGCGCACGCTTGCTTTTATCCATTGTTAAAAGAGATAAAGAAAGAACTTGAGATCTAAACTAATTTAGCCTCAATAATCTTTATAGTTTCCAAAGGCCTGTCATTGCCATCAGTCTGAACTTTTGCTATTTTATCTACAACATCCATGCCTTCAATAACTTCCCCGAATACAGGATGTTTTGCGTCAAGAAAATTATTATTTGCAAGATTTATAAAAAACTGGCTGCCTCCTGTATTCGGGCCTGCATTTGCCATAGATATTGTTCCGCGATTATTTTTATTTCCGACAGAATGCGTGAATTCATCTTTTATTGTATAGCCGGGCCCGCCCATTCCAGTGCCTTCAGGATCTCCTCCTTGAATCATAAAGTCGTCAATAATGCGGTGAAAAATAATCCCGTCATAAAAGCCTTCTCCGACTAATTTTGCAAAATTGCCGGCAGTTATCGGCATGTCCTTATATAATCTGATTACAATATCCCCCTTATTTGTTTTAAGCAAGACTTCCTGCGCGCCAGAATCCTTTACTGCATTTCCTGTCATCTTTGAGCCAATAAAAAACAATGCTACTAAGAGCAAGATTGTAAAAATCATTGTTGATTTTTTTATCATTTTAATCTCCGGTTAACCTTGCTTTGCTTAAAGATTTTTTAAATCTTTTTATCATAATATTTTTCTGATATTTCAGTATATAAAACTTATCAAAATGCCCCCGACAGGATTTGAACCTGCGACCCTCAGGTTAGGAACCTGATGCTCTTTCCAGGCTGAGCTACGAGGGCATGAATAAATTGAGAAGAAGAATATTTTAAAGCTACTGGTTAACTTAGACCATAACTCACTTTATAATCTCCCAAGCAAAACAATCTAATGCCTTACCATTTATCACTTTATCTTTTTTCTTTATGCCTATTCTCCTAAAGCCTAATTTTCCTAAGAGAGCATTAGATGAGTAATTATCAATTAAAGTATCAGCAGACACTTTGTTTAACTTTAGTTTATCAAATGCAAGATTAAGAACGCCCTTGACAGCCTCAGAAGTAAATCCTTTTCCCCTATACCTTTTTCCAATCCAGTAGCCTATCTTTGCCTTTTTGTCCCTCTTATCAATATCATAAATATCAACTATTCCAACTGCTTTATTTTCATCTTTTGGTACTATACAAAATGCAATAGTCTCTAAACTTTTTTTTCTTGATTTTTTATTAAGCCACTTAATTATTTTCTTAGCTTTTGGTATAGTAAAAGGGTAAGGAATATACCATGTAAAATAAAACATTGATTTTTCATTGCCATTTTTGGCCAAGTCTTTAGCATCCTTTAGAGAAGGTTTCCTAAGAACAAGTCTCTTTGTCATTAATTTCATAATTAAAATAGTCTAAATTAGATTATAAAGATTTCTTCAAGTACATAAATGAGAAATGCAGGAGAGAGGATTCGAACCTCTGAAGGCACTAAGCCACAAGATCTTGAGTCTTGCGCGTTTGACCACTTCGCTACTCCTGCATAAAAAATAGAAACTCCAAGATGTTTTAAAACTTGTCATTAATAAAAAGATGAAGACAGCATCTGTGTTTCGCCTCTTGTGGGAGACTAACGCACTCGACGTGGCAAGCTTAACTTCTGTGTTCGGAATGGGAACAGGTGTTTCCTAGCCACTATGGCCGTCTTCAAAAGTATGCCTTAATTAACATATATAAATCTTATCCTTCATAGAATTATATGAAAACCAAGCTCTCAAAGTCAGAGGCAGAACAGAAAATCCAAGAATTCTTTAAAAAAGAAAAGTTCACAAAAGAAGAAGTTAGAAAAATTAGGCGTCTCGCAATGAAATTCAATATTAAATTGAGAGAGCATAGAAAAAAATTCTGCAAGAAATGCCTCTCACAATTAAAAGGCAGGACAAGAATTACAAAAACTCATAAAACAATTGAATGCGGAAATTGTAAATATAAAAATAAATTTAAGCTTTCTTGAACTTGGTAATCTCAGGCAACATGTCAGCATGTCCTAACAAAGCTGCCCTACAACAATATCTTTCCAAGCCAAGTTCATTAAGGACCTTGCTGGTGTCTTCTCCAGAATCAATTCTTTTCTTGTATTCTTCCCACAAATGCCCGATTGGCTTCCCGCAGCTCCAGCAACGAATTGGAATTATCATATATAAATTCGTAAAACATCCCTTTTAAAACTTTCTACTTTTTAGTGCTTGTCTGATTTTTCTTTTTTCTCGCCGTTTTCCTTTCCAGATTTCTTTCTCTTCAAGATATTCAACATTTCCTCAAGCTTTCCGTTTATGTCCTTTAAAATTCTAGTCTCTTTAGTGCCTAAAAATAGCTTAAAGATTTTTATAAGAATTAAAAATATAATATACACAATAAATAATATTAAAATTATTCTTCCTAAATACAATACAAAATAAATGTCATCCAGTACTCTTTGGGGAATAGAATCCCAGACACCTTTGTAGATGTCAGTAGTATTGACAAGCTCACCCAAAGAAAATGCTCCCTCTTCTGCCATATCCTATTAAATTTAGCATGGTTTTTATATCTTTTTCTTCATTAAAGATTTTTTAAATCTTTAATTAAATATATAAATATTGATTATTCAGATAACCTATAAAAGAAAGTGGAAAATGCAAAAAAAGAAAAAGAAAGAAAAAGAGAAGAAAAAATCTAAAGAAGAAAAAAAGAATGTCTGTGAATACTGCTAAAATGAGGCATAATTTTATTCTAACTTTGTTTCTATTCTTAGTAGTATTATCTTTGTATTGTGCAAGCGCGCACGAAGATGAATCACAATTAGAATTAAAAATTGATGAAAGAGCAAAATCAACATCTTTTCTTCTTATCTCAATAAGCTCTGCAATTATAACCTTGGCCATTATATTGTCTTTTCTTTTCAAGAACAAAGCTCCCAAATTAAAAACAATTTTATTCTTATTAATTCTTCTTCCAACAATAATCACGACAATATATTTAGTAAGCGCTACAATATATAAGAATAAATTATCTGAAACAAATGGCCCTGTCCATTGGCATGCTGATTTTGAAATCTGGAACTGCAATGATAAAATAGACTTAATTAATCCAGACGGATTATTAAATAGAGTTGGAACATCTCTCTTTCATGAGCATGGAGACAATAGGATACACATAGAAGGAGTAGTATTAAAAAAGAGCGAAGTAGATTTACATAATTTCTTTGAAACAATAGGAGGCTATCTCTCAAATGAAATTTTAATAGTTTCAACAAATGCGGGCAATATAGAAATAAAAAATAATGATTTTTGCAACGATAAAAAAGGAGAATTGCAGGTATTTCTCTTTTCTATTACAAATCCAGACCCAAATAAAAAAAGTGGTTTCATGTACAAGCAGGAAAAATTAGAAGATTTCCAAGAATATGTAATCTCGCCATATCAAAATATTCCCCCTGGAGATTGTTTGATTATAGAATTTGATGAAGAAAAAGAAAAAACAGACAAGCTCTGCGAATCGTATAAAACAGCAGTAGAAAAAGGAGACTTAAGAGAAGGATAAAATGGCAGTTGAAGCAGTTCTTCCAACGCTTGGAACAGTTGTGATAACAGGATTAATAGACGCAATAAATCCATGCACAATAGGCACTTTAATATTATTAATTTCAGTAATGCTTGCTGCGCAGAAATCAACAAAGAGCTTTGTTTTATTAGGCAGTTTTTATATTCTATCAGTATTTGCAACTTATCTGCTCGCAGGTCTTGGTCTTATATATTTTTTTGCGGCAATACCTCTTAGAATATCAGAATATTTATCGCTTGCCATTGGCACGATAATTATCTTAGTTGGTATAATTGAAATAAAAGATTATTTTTGGTATGGGAGGGGATTTTCACTGGCTATCCCTCCGATATTTGCAAAAAAACTTGAGAAGCGCGCCTCAAGATTAAGCATTCCAGGAGTGATATTCTTGGGAATATTTGTATCAGCAGTTGAACTGCCTTGCACAGGTGCCCCCTATCTGGCAATAATAACAATACTTTCCAGATTCTTTGATTTTACAGCATTGCTCTTGCTGATTTTATACAACATAATATTTATATCGCCTTTAATCGTTATACTATTATTAGTTTTGGCAGGAAAGAAATTGCATGTAATAAAAAGATGGAAGCAGAAATACAGGGCATTTATGAGATTAGCCATAGGATTAATGCTGATTGCAATGGGATGGCTTATGATACTAATAGCAAATCTAACAATTAATCTTGGATAAAATGGATAAAAAATGTATAATTAAAAGAAGAGGCCACGAAGAAGAATTTGATGAGAGAAAAGTATATGCTTCCTGCTATGCCGCTTGCTTAAATGCCAGCATGAAACCAATTCAAGCAGAAAAAGTCTGCGAGAAAATAACAAAGCAGATTGGAAAAGAAGTCAAGTCAAATAAATGCACAACCTCGGATCATATTTTTCATAGAGTCGCCGAGCTACTTGAAAAATACGACAAGAATGCCGCATTCATGTATAAGATGCATAGGGATATTTCTTGAAAACAACCAAGAAATATTTAAGCCCCTTCAAGTTACAGTTAGTATGGAAATGATAAGCATACCAAGAACAGAACTAGAAAAAATAGACTTTGATTTAGTCAGGCAGTTCAAAGAAAGTCTAGAAGATGTAAAAGCAGGCAGAATAAGAAGAGTTGCCTAATTTTATATTACTTAAAACTTCTGTATTTTTCATCATACTTCCATTTTGCATTAAAAGGGACTATTAAAAAATTCTTATTCTTTACTTTCTGAGAAATTTTTAAGGCGACATCACATCTCAGCAAGCTCGGCCGCTACGAGAGATTGCCCGCAGTCCTTCGGGACAGAATACCTCACTTTGTGAGAAATTTATTTTCACAACCCAAAGATTTATATACATAATATTATGTATTAAGATACATAATGGAAACAGAGAATAAAATAATTAGCTTGTTTATTGAAGAAAAGACTCCAAAAACCATTAGAGAAATCTCTAAAAAGATTAAATCTGATTACAGAATAACTCATACCGCAACACAGCGATTATTAGAAAAAAATATTCTTCTATCTAAAAAAATTGGTCAAAGCAGTTTATGTGAGCTGAATAATTCATTTTATGGCTCAGAAATTTATGTAGCTGAAAATAAAAGAAAAGATAATTTGCTAAAAAATAAAGATTTAAAACAACTATATCAAGAAGTAATGGCAAAAATAAAATCTACTTTTTTTATTTTCCTTATTTTTGGTTCATATGCCGCGAGGGAGTCAACAAAATCGTCAGATATCGACATCCTTTTTGTTTCAAATGAACAAGGATTTGAAGAAAAAATATCAAATATTCTTTCTTTATTACCAATAAAAACCCATGCTTTTGTTTTCACAGAAGAAGAATTTATAAGAATGAAAGATTCAAAAAAATCAAATGTCATTAAAGAAATGATTAAAAATAATGTAATATTATATGGAGCAGAAAATTATTATAGGTTAAAAAATGCTTAGTGATAAAAGAATAAAGGAAGCAGAGTCAAATGTAAAGCAGTATTTAGCTGATGGCTTGTTAAAGAAACAAACGAATGAAACAGCTAAAGAAATGTATATTGAGAATAGTAACTTATCGCTGGAGACAGCACAAAAATTGTTATCTTTGGAAAACCAAA
>CAZJPE010000001.1:158614-248406 GCA_964547875.1 Candidatus Woesearchaeota archaeon | reverse complement strand
ATATGCAAATAATACTGTTGCTCTCTTTGAGATTGGTGGAACATATAGCTTAGGAAAAGCTGTTAAATCTGATAGCAATATTAGATACTATCAAGTGCATGATAAAGAAAAAATGTTAGAGAAAGGTTTGGAGGTGCTCTTAACAAAATGAGTCCGCGGCGCATTCCAAGAGACTTGATTAAGCACCTTGAGTGGTCACCTGGAATGGGATTGCCTAAACCTGCAAGTACTAGTAGCGGAGGAAGTTCGGGAAGCCTTCCCCCAACAAACAGTAGATTAGATAGTACTATCGATTATTGGTCGATTCCGAGTGTTCAATATCGTGGAGGAATTTATATTGTTGACTTAGCAAAATCTTTACTTGATGGGGGAAATAAAAAAACTCAGGATGAGTGGATTGCATACGCAAAAGAAGCTCAACCGAAAGATGAATTTTATACAGGAGACATGCCTTTACAACATGCCATCTTTACAGCTACTTTTCAATTAGAAGAGAGTGCTGGAAAAGAAGAGATAAGACAATTTGTAAAGAAACACATGTTTGAACGTTGGCTTATGACAACAACAAGAATCTATTATCAGCCTCAAGGATCTACAGAAGATATCATTGTTCATAATAAGGGGCTGGATGAATACCAATCTAGAGAAAATTTTGTTTTTCCTGATGAATATGTAAAAGACAGTACAAGACCTTCAAATTACAAAGCACTCTTAGATGTTGATAATCTTGAAGAGATTAATAAAGTATATCAGTGGTTAACTGAGAAAAATGCTTATCTATGGAGAAACAATAGTAGAACTCGAAATGTTGAGGAACGTGTCGCGAGGTTCGTTGCGGGTTCCGGTAGGGCTTGGTTCTACTGCGACAGGAATCCTTCTATTCGCGGTGCTTCGCTTGGGGTACGTATCAAGCGAGCTTAAGCGAGCATCGCGCAAAAAATTTTAGGCATATAGCAAGTTTTATAAACTCCAATCCCCATAGATGAAGTATAATAAAATTCCTTAAGAAAAAGGGATCAAATTATTTCTGAGTGGCTCGGCAGGAGCATATATCTCTTGTGGCAGAATCATGCGAACTAAAAACAAAACATTTAAATACCTAGTAAGACTATTCTTACCATGAGCCAAATAGATATAACTAAAATGAGTTCAAAAGGCCAAGTAGTTATTCCCCAAGAACTCAGAAAGGACATTCAAGAAGGAGATAAGTTAGTAGTCATCAGAAATAAAGATCAGATTATTCTTAAAAAAGCAGATAAGTTTGACAAAAATATAGAGGAAGATTTAGAATTTGCAAGAAGGACTGAAGAAGCTTATAAGAGAATAGAAGCGGGCGAAGGGATAGAAATGAGTTTTGATGAGTTCATTGAAGAAATGAAAAAATGGTGAATGTTCTATTTGATAAAAAATTTAAAGAGCTTTTTTCTAAAATAAAAGATAATTCTACAAAAATAAAGATTATTAAGCAAATTGAAAAGATAAAAACAAATCCAGAAGTAGGTAAACCAATGAGAAATGTTAGAAGAGGTACGAGAGAGTTATACATAAAACCGTTTAGACTTTCCTATGAATATCTTAAAGAGCAGAATTTAGTTTATATTTTAGATCTTTATCACAAAGATGAACAATAAGAACGACAACATATAAATATCCCAACACTCTCTGATTACTAATCAAGATACTAAAATCCCTAGAAAGCATCAGAACATGGGACTGCTTCGGCAGGAGCATACCCTCTACAATACAATAATGAAAAGTAGAGGGTAAGATTTAAATACTCTTTATTCTTAGGAATCTTATGGCATACATTTACAAGAAGCCTGTCGGCAAGAATACCTATTATTACCTAAGAGCCTCAGAAAGGAAGAATGGAAAAGTTATAGCGAAAGATATCGCATACTTAGGAAGTTCTATAGAAGAAGTTAAAAAAAGTTTTGACAACCTGCCACAATACTCTGAAAAGATAAGAAAGGCTTATAGAACAATCCATAAGTTCATAGAGTCAGACAGATATCTTCAAAAAGCCAAGGAAAGCAAACTAAAAAAAGATGAATGGTTAGGAGATAAGACTACTAAAATAGAAGCATGTAAAATACATTATAATAAAAAATTTCAAAAGAATCCTGCACTTACAAAACAAGAAATTTACAAAAATTTTATTATAGAATTTGCTTATAATACTACTTCTATTGAAGGAAATACTATTAAATTAGATGAAGCAAGGAAACTTCTTGACAAAGGACTCACCCCAAAGAATAGCACCTTGAGAGAAATTTATGATCTGCAGAATACAGAAAAAGTTTTTCTTTCGTTGCTTAAGAGGAAACAAGAAATTTCGCACGATTTAATTATTAATATTCATAGGAGTCTTATGGGAAATATTGATACAAGAATTGGTTATAGGACTTCTGATGTAAGAGTTATTAAAGCTAATTTCAAATCAACCCCTGCACCTTATGTAAAGACCGATATGGATATTCTCCTAAAATGGTATGAGCAAAGCAAGAAGTATCTCCACCCCATAGTTCTATCAGCCATTTTACATCATAAATTTGAAAAAATTCATCCATTCATGGATGGCAATGGAAGAACAGGAAGAATGCTTCTTAACTTTATCCTCCTAAACAACAATTATCCTCCTTTAATCGTGCATAAAAAGAAAAGAGAAGAATATTTACAAGCACTAAGGAATGCCGATCTTTCAGACCTTAAAAAAGCAAATAAAGAACATTATAAAAAACTCGTTGATTTCATTTTAGAGGAGATGACAGATACTTACTGGAATATTTTTCTATAGGTTCGATGCTCCGCCTAGTCCTGGCAGGAGCATCAAGTAAAAAGTGGAATGCTCTTACTCGTAGTTTAATAGCAACCACCTTGTTAAAGAGCTATGGCAGATATCCACAATTACGTAAGAAGACTGAAAACAACTCTTAAGCAAGTGCAAGAATCGAGTATTTCAGCAAGAAATAAAAAAGATATTTATGATTTTCATGACTTCTGCTTTAGTCAAGGAATAGGTGCTGCAAAAATTCAACGCTATACTTATGACCTTAAAAAGATGGCAGAGTTCTTAAAAAAAGATTTCTTTAGATGCAAAAGAGCTGATATGGAAAAACTTATGGCTATGTGCAGAATATATCAAGAAATTCACAGATAAAGTTTGGCTTTATGAAACTACAAGACCAGATATTGTTTTTGAAAGAGCAGAAAAGGCGAAAATTTTGATATTGAAAGAAATCGAAAAATATCATATTATTCGCGATCCGTTACAGTTTGAATTGTCTCAAGAAGAAATTGAATATTTAAAAAATCTTGAAAAGGAAATTCCGTTTAAAGTAGATCATCTTTCAGAAAAGGATTGGAAAATATTTAGTGAATTATTCACTTATCATACTAGACATATTACGCAGTTCACACCCTTCTGCCACCCAAGCCTTCAGCATGGCGGGAGCATACATTAATAAAATCAAAAAATCCCAAACAGAAAAAACTAAAAACTAAAGAAACTCTGTTTTACAATGAATTCGCAGGATGGTTTGCTAAAAGAAATTATAAGAAATGGCTATTCTATACAAAATGATAAAAGAGTATGGAATCTGGCAAAAAAATGCTTTAGATATATTAATCCTGAGATGGCAAATTCATTTCTTAAACTGCAGAAATATCCAAGATATAAGGCGACTATAATAGACACAGAAATAAAACTCTTAAGAGAGCATATTCCTAATTTTTTAAAAGATATAAAAAAAGAGCAATTTAATCTAATTGATACGAGTTGCATAGACGGATTTAAAGCAAAAGTAATTATCAATGCTCTTCCAAAAAACACAAGGCTTAGATATTGTCCAGTAAGCGTCAGCGAATATTTAGTTGATTTATCTCTAAAAAATGTAAAAAAAGAGAATTTTTCAAATATTGTAGATTTTGCTCCACGAATTATAAAAGATTTTGAGAATGTAGACGATGTCGGGGCAGCCCTAAGAAATAACAAATACCAAAAAAATATATTCTTGCTTCTTAGCTCGTTCTTAGCAAGCTTTGAGATTAATGATTATTTGTTTAGACTAAGCCAATCAATGTTGCCAGGAGACATATTAATATTAGGCAATGGCATTAGAACAGGCCTGAGATTTACTCATTTGGAAACATACCAGCATCCTTTATTCAATGACTGGCTTATTCATATAATGCGCCAACTAGGGTTCAAAGAGGACGAAGTGGAATATAATGCGCGATTTGCAAATAATAGATTAGAGGGCTATTATAAAATAAAAGTTGACAAGAAAATTCCATACGAGAAAAAAAACATAGTGTTTAAAAAAAATGACGAGGTTATTGTTGCATTCCAGTACAAACTTTACGAAAATGAACTAAGAGATTTTTGCGACATGTATTTTGACAACGTAGAATTAGTAAAAGACACGGAAAATGAATATGCTTTAATTTTCTGCAAGAGATAACTTAAGGAATTTTTTCCAAATGAGTATCTTGTCTTCAAAGGAGGGGTTTTCCAAAGGGGAACCTTGGTGCCCCAGGAAAGGTGATCCCGCGGAGATTTGAACTCCGGACCCCCGCCTTTCTTAGCTATTCTAGTTCATTTATGAACCCTTACTTTGCTAAAAGATTAAATCTTTTTTTCTATATACTTTCAGCTTGAAAATATAGTTCTAGCGAACTATACTCTTATAAGAGCGGTGCTCTAAACCGGACTGAGCTACGGGATCGTAAATAAAGATTTAAAGTAATTTATAAATATGTTGTATTCCGCAGATAATTTAATAAATAGAATAGGAATATTATAACTATGAATAAAAAATCCAGTCTTGAAATATTCAATGAATCTGTAAATAGAGAATATCTAGAATCTTTAGAAAAAAGAATTATTCTGCCTAAAAGCAAAAGAGCAGGATTGGCTCTTTTTATAAGAATGATAAAAGACAGATGCGCAACGTACTATAATCCAACTTTTGGAATACCGAGAAATTATTTTGAAAAATCATTAAATAAAGGATTGAGGGAATATGGCAGACATATTTTAATTGTAAAGGATAATTGGGAAAATAGAAAGGACATTTTATAAATAGCAATCTTTAAGAAATCATTATTTCTTCTTTAATTATGTTAATCGGCCTTGTAGGAAAGCCCAACTCTGGAAAATCAACTTTCTTCAAAGCAGCAACTCTGTCAGATGTCCTAATAGCAAATTATCCATTCGCAACTATAAAGCCAAATCACGCAATAGCGTATGTAAAAATAAAAGACCTTGCCTCCGAATTCAATAAAAAAAGCAATCCAAGAGAAGGCTATGTAAAATCAGAATTTAGATTCGTGCCTTTTGAACTAATGGATGTTGCAGGCTTAGTAGAAGGCTCTAGCACAGGTAAAGGCCTTGGCAACGAATTCTTAAACGACTTGGCAGGAGCAGACGCATTCATTCATATAATTGATTTGTCCGGAGAAACAGACAGCGAGGGAAAACCCTCTCAAAATTACTATCCTGGAAATGACATAAAAATGATAGACAAAGAATTAGATTTGTGGTATTATGGCATTTTGATGAAGGTCTGGAAGTCATTCTCAAGAACAATAGAAATGCAGAAAAAAAATTTCGCAGAGGCAATAGCCAAACAATTCTCTGGCTTGAAAGTGAAAGTAGAAGATGTAAAATCATTAATGCTAAAATCGAACTTAAATCACGAGAAGTCTGCATCATGGAATGAAAAAGAAATATTTACATTCGCTCAATTATTAAGAAAGAATACAAAATCCATGATAATCGCAGCAAATAAAATAGACCGACCAAATTCAAAAGCAAATCTGGAAAAAATAAGAAAAGAATTTGACTATCAAATCATTCCGTGTTTCGCAGAAGGCGAATTGGCATTGAGAGAAGCAGATAAAGCGGGTTTAATAGACTACATTCCAGGAGATAAAACATTTGAAATAAAAAAGTCATTAACAGAAAAACAAAGACAGGCTTTAGATAAAATAAAAGAAATTCTGCAAGTATATGGGAGCACAGGAGTTCAAGATATTCTTAATAAGATAATATTTGACATTTTGAATTACATTGCAATATTCCCTGCGGGCTCGAAATTAGAGGACAGCAAGGGAAATGTCCTACCAGACTGCTATTTAATGAAAAAGGGCTCTACAGCCCTTGATTTCGCATATCGCTTACACACGGACATAGGAAAAAACTTCATAAAAGCTATTGACATAAGAACAAAAAGAGCAGTTGGCAAGGATTATAAGTTAAAGCACATGGATGGTTTGGAAATTATAACAAAAAAATGATAATAAAAATAAAGACAAAGCCAAATTCAGATAAAGAACTGTTTGAGAGGATATCTGAAAGAGAATACAAGGCAGAGCTAAAAGAGCCTCCTAAAGATAATAAAGCTAATGCAAGGCTTATCAGCTTGTTAGCAAAAGAATTAAGCAGATAAAAATTAAAAATACAATGTCAAAATTAAATTAGTTGAAATAAAGGAATAAAATGGACAACATAGCAAGAAAAGAAGCCTTAAATCTGTTAAATGAATATGTAAAGTCAGAGAGCCTTAGAAAGCATTGCATTTCAGTTGCTTATGCAATGGAGAAATATGCTGAAAAATTTAGAGAGAATAAGGATAAATATTGGATTTGTGGATTATTACACGATTTTGATTATGAGAAGTATTCTAGTTTAGAGCAACATCCATTTGAGGGCGTTAAAATTTTGAAGGAAAAAGGTTATGACAAAGAAATTATTAATGCAATCTTAGGACATGGAAATCATACTGGAGTGAAAAGAGAAAGCTTAATGGCTAAATGCCTTTTTGCAGTTGATGAACTTTGCGGCTTGATAATTGCTCTTGCTCGTGTCAGGACTGGAAATTTTGATGGTATGGATGCAAACTCTGTAAGAAAGGCATTAAAGAAGAAGGATTTTGCTAAAGGCATAAACAGAGAGGATATTGAGCAGGGAATTATTGAACTAGGAGTTAATAAGGAAGAGCATTTTAATTTTGTGATTAGGGCTTTGAATGCTGCAAAAAAAGAGCTTGGATTTTAAATATTATGGAAATGAATTTAAACTTTAGAATTTATTTTTTTATATGAAATATCAAGATGCTCCGGATTTAAAAAAAAGAGCTGAAGAAATCGCCAAAATTTTAAGCATGCATTACATTGACTTAAATAGGATAGAATGCATGAGAAGCTTCGGCTCTTCGTCAAGAAGAGCGATAGCAAGATGCCATGCATTGGGAAAATTAATGCAAAAAGCCATGAAAACAAAAGCATTTTATGCAATCGAGTTTCTGGAAAGATTTGACAAAATGAATAAAGTTGAGCAAGATAAAGTAATAATTCACGAATTAATGCACATCCCAAAAAGCTTTGGCGGCGGCTTCAGGCAGCACGATTATGTCTGCGAGAGAAATATAGACATTATGTATGAAAAATTCGCCGATTATAAGAAAGATGCGATTCAATAACATATAATTATTTAAACTTTAATTAAGAAAGAAAATTATGGATAATAAAAATTTCTGCCATAAAAAGAAATGGATAACTCCTCTCTACAAAACTAATGAAGCAATAAGATATTTTTTATTAAAATCACACAAAAATAGTATTATAATTGATTGGCCAATTTTAAGTAATGCAGAAAATATGGTTAGGGGGAATTCATTACTTATAGAAAAAGTATTAAAAATTAATGATGAATCGGAAGAATTTGCTCAACAATTTCCATATGAAAGACAAGACTATCTAAACAAAAGAGAATTCTTCATTAGATATGAAATAAATAATCCAAAAGCAGTACATTGCTTAAGTATTTATGGTGAAAGTGTCTTTGAAATTAATAATTTCGCCATAACATTAGGTCTTCCTGAAAACAGCCCTATATTAAAAGTTCATTAGCGCAAATAACTATCCTCCCAGCCCCTCATCGCATGCTCGTCAATTAAAGCTCTAGATTTCCTTTTTCTTATTTTCCTCTCTCTGAAAAGCATCCCCAAAATCAAGCCAAATAGCATCCCAGAAAGATGTGCAATATTTCCCGTGTTATTAATAGGATTTCCAATAAGAAAACCTACTGCTCCCAATAAATCGCCTATTCCCCACAAAATGCCTGCAATAAAAATTGGCATAGGTAGTCCAAAAGCCCAGACAATCAGCAAAGGCCTTATTGCAATTAATGCCCCTATAATTCCAAAAATAGCTCCGCTCGCCCCTAAAGAACTGGAATAAAAATTCACAGATATTAAATTAGCTAATATTCCACTGATAAAAAATACTACCAAAAATTTCCTACTTCCAATTAAACTTTCTAAAATGCTCCCAAAAAGGGCAAGCGCAAATAAATTATAAATCAAATGTAAAAGACTCGCATGCAAAAAAATAGAGCTAATAAATCTCCATAATTCTCCAAACGCTAAAATATTCAAAATAAGCAATTCTGTAAATCCTTTAAACAAAATCTGAAATAAGAAGATAATTATCATAAAAAAACACAATTTCAAGGCATAAAATCTAAATTTTCTTTTCATAAAACAATAGAGCTAACAACATTTTTATACTCTCTTCTTTTATCTAAAAATATGGCGGTTGTAGTTTAAAGGCAGAACGTTAGCTTGTGGCGCTGAAGACGGGAGTTCGATTCTCCCCTTCCGCCCTTATTTTCATGTCTCTCTGTCACTTAAAAATTAAGACAAAACGAAAGATTTATAAATGGGAGCGCTCTTTATTATAAATGACATTAACATATAAGTTATTCGGAATACCAAGAAATAAAGAAGAATTTTTAGATAAGATGAGAAAAAAAAGAGAGGGAGAGAGAGTTGTTGAGATTTATTTAGACAGTTTTCAAGATGACTATGGTGTTGGTAACTCATTTGTATGCTCTTTTTATCCTATTCTTAAGTCAGGTATAACTTCTTTAAAATTAAAGAATAAAGACAATTATAGAATAATATTTTTATTGGGGAAACAAGGGCAAAAAGAATTAAGAGAATATGAAGCATCGGAAATCGAGAAAATGCTTTCTTTAGGAGAAGAATTAGAAAGAGAGGGGTTTACAGTTAAGATTGGCAGCGAGCATACAATTGGGGAAGCAAGAGAAAGTTTAGAGAAATTTTATCAATATTATAACATCGTTCATTAAATTGAAAAACAAAAAATTTAAATATTATTAAAAGTGATAAATATTATGGAAAATGAAACAAGAAACGAAGTAAATCAAGTTAGGAATGTAAATAGATTATTAAAAAAAGCATTTGGCATTACCACAAGAGGAAATTTAAAATATAGTCGTCATCAAACAGGCCATAGCAATCCTTTTTATAAGGTTAATAGGTTAGAGTGCATTTCTAAAATCCCATTAATAAGTTTGGGATTTTTTGAAAGTCCAATAGGAAGATTTGAAAGTGAGGACGGTTCTTCTTTAGTAGTTTACCCCAAACATAGAAGAAATGCTGAAAGATATGCAGATTTTTATGAAGCAGAATATGGTAAGAGGCCTATTATTAGAGTAGAAAAAGAGATAACTGTTTAATTAAAATATTTAAATTAATCATCTGCTATAAAATCCCATCCTAAATCTTTATAAATTCCTTGTCTTTTAATAAACTATGGAACAAAAAACAAAATTTAATCCTAAAGAAATTTTGATAAAACTAGCTAAGCTTCAAGCAGATGTAGAGATGCTTAAAGAAAAAGAAAGGATATTAGAAGAACAAGGAAAAAAAAGAGTTACAGTAATAGATGAATCTATGGCGGAAATATGGGATAATGAAGACGATGAAGTTTGGAACGAATATTAAACAAAGAGATATCGTTTTAATACCATTTCCTTATTCCGATTTGTCAACAGAAAAGAAAAGACCTGTTTTAATAATATCCAACGAAAATTATCATAAAAATAATCAGGATGTAATCTGTTGCGCTTTAACTTCAAGTAAGAGAGAAATATATCACGGAATAAAAATAAATAACCAGAACTTGGAAGAAGGAAATCTGAAACTAGAAAGCATTAACCTGGAAAGATATATTCAATTTTAAGGAAAAGAATAATCATGAAAATAGGAAAACTAAATATAGAAAAGATAAAAGAGGTTATAAATAATCTTAATTTAGATATAAAAATAGATGATTGATCTGAATTGCAAATAACATAACATCAAATCTCAATAATCTTTAAAAAACAAACTTTCTAAAGTTGAGAATGAAAAGAGACGACTTAATTCATTACTCTCCAACAGGACTTGAATCAGAACTTGAATGTCCTAGAAGAAGATTTCTACATAAAAAATTTAAGAAGAAATTAACATGGCCTGATTTAGCTAAAGGCACACATATGCACAGAAAAATAGAGGAATTGAGATTGCATCATCTAAGAAAATACATGGGAAAAAATCCAAGATACTTGTCAGCAAAAGCATTTGCTAATGTTATAGCAAATGATTGGCATCAAGGCCCTATAAAAAAAGGCGAGATAAAGGGAGATAAAATTATGTGGGAAGATGAAAAACAGCCTTACAGAATAAAAGAAGAAATAAAGGAAATAGGATTAAGAATATACCCTACATTAATGGAAGAGCATGAAAAAAATCCTCCTATTATATTTACTCATCAAACAAAAAGCGGGAATATTGTCTATCACGCATCTTATGAATTTGGATTTTCCTATAGAAGCAGAGGTTTTACAGGAGAAATTGATGAAATAAGAAAAGAAGAAGATAAAATAATCATAAGAGATTATAAGACAGGAAGATGGAAATTTATTGAAGATAAGCAAGAATATGCATTCCAGCCGACAGAATATGTATTTGCTGTATCTTTTTTATTACAAGGAGATGAAATATTTAGAAAATACCTTGGAATCACAAAAGAGCAAGTTGAATCGATGATAAAAGAGCCAGAATTAATTGGAGAGAATCTAATTTTTGAATATTTTATGACAGACCTTCCAACAGAATGGGATAAAGAGAAAAAAAAATATATCATAGTTGAAAAGAATCCAATTATAAAAGTAAAAAGGGAAAATTTTCATTACAAAGAATTATGCCTAAACATAAATGCTGCAAATGGATTGCAAACAGACATGAGCGACAGAAATTATATAGTTCCTTTTAGAGGAAATCATTGCAAAAGATGCTTTTATCAAGAAGAATGCGACGAAATGACAAGAAATACAGAGGTCCATTTAAGACGATCCTTAATATTAGATTATATAGGAAGAAACAAAAATCCAAGAAAATACATAACTCCGGATTCGCTTCCGATAAAGCAAGAAATAAAACAAATGCAATTTGACTTCATGAAAGAAATTAAAAGACAGAGAAAGCCCGAACATTTATAAATATTCCAACATTCCAAGAATTATGAGATTAGAAGTAGGCACAGTTAAAGGTTTTCAGGATTATCTGCCGCCAGAATCACTGAAAAGAGAAGCAATAATGAAAATTGCAGAAAAATATTACAAGCTTTACGGCTTCTTGCCAATTGAAACTCCAATAATAGAATTTGATGAATTAATGAAGCCTGATTCTATGAGTAATGAGCAAGAAGATGATGCTGTTGCGGAGCGATTTAAACTACAGGACCGAGGAGGTAGGAATCTAGGATTGAGATATGAGTTTACATTTCAGTTAGCGAGAATATTCAGAGAAAACCAGAATATAAAAACACCTTTCAAAAGATATCAAATAGGTCCTGTTTTCAGAGATGAGCCGATAAGGCAGGGAAGAACTCGCCAGTTTATACAATGCGACGCAGACATTGTCGGCGATTCTTCAACAGCAGCGGATGTAGAATGCCTAGCTCTTGCGTCAGATATATTAAAAGAGCTGAAAATAAATAACTTTGAAATACAAGTTAACAACAGAAAGCTCTTAAACGCAATAATTGAAAGTGTTGAGATAAGAGAGCAGAGGCAAGTTTTGAGAGAGCTGGATAAAATAGAAAAATTAGGTTCAGACATTGTAAAGGCAAATCTTAGAAGATATGCTAGTACGAATCAAATAATAACGCTATTCAAATTGCTGGAAAAAAGCGTAGAATTTTTTAAGGATAATGCATTTGATGGCATTAATGAACTGGAAGAATTAATTAAAAAATCCAAGACTTATGGAGTTAAGACAAAATTAAATCTTACCTTGGCGAGGGGCTTTTCATACTATACTGGAAACGTATTTGAATTTGTTATTCCCTTAAAGAAAACGTCAATAGTTGCAGGAGGGAGATATGACAAAACAGTCGGAAAATTTGTAAACAGGGATATTCCGGCTGTGGGAATTTCTTTCAGTATTGAAGCGCTGATGGGATTATGCGAAGAAGAAATAGCGAAATTAGAGGTAGAATCTATTCCACAGGTTTTAATCATCTCTTTCAACCAAGAGGAGGAAGCAATAAAGTTGGCTAAAAAACTAAGAAAGAATAATATTTCGTGCTCAATAACAGAAGGCCAGCCAAGCAGGGCTTTAGATTTCGCAAATGCCCAGAGAATACCTTACGCTATATTTCTCGGCGATGCAGAGATAGAAAAAGAAAAATATAAACTGAAAGAAATGTCTTCCGGCGAGGAAAAACTGCTTTCAGAAAAGCAATTATTCGCTAAATTTGGGAAATAAAATTATTAGTTTACTTTGGGATAATCAATATAAATATTGATCTATGAATTTTTCAAAATGTTCATAGTCTAAATTAGTTATAATTTTATGTTTAGACCCTTTATTTTTTGTCATTCTTCCTTCATTATCCACTTCAATCTTACAATGTTCTATTTTGGTTTTTTCAGGATGTATAATAGAATAAATTGTATAGACATCATGCACAGAAATTTTTTCTATTTGGTGATTATTTAAAAAATCTAAAATATCTTTTCTAAATTTTATTTCAGGTGTAGTCTCTATCATATGTTTTAATACCGCCATATTCAAAAAATATTCATCCGGTTTTTTCATTGCTATTTTATTGTCAGTAAGCATCCTAAATGACTCTGATATATGAAATGGGAATCTATTCGATTGCAACATTAAATTAATATAACATTCTATTGAATTGTTATCCATTTGTTTTGATACTAAAGCTTCATTATAATTGAATGTGGTATCATGTGCTAATTTAGGTCTTATTGAATCATAAACCATCTTTCCATAAGAAGATATTAATTTTCCTAGTTTGTCTTTTCTTAATCTTAATTTGTCACATATGTCAGCTGGAACAATAATTATTGGAAGATGTGATTTTAATATAATTTTAATTGCTTCTGGATCAAATTTGAAGTTATGTTCATATTCTCCCTCTCTTCCGCCCATAATATAAACCTCTTTAACTTTTTTTAATTGATTAGGATATTTTTCTAATGCTTCTGCTATGGTTGTTAAAGGAGCAATACTCGCGATAATAATATTCCCCTCGGAGACTTTTTCTGCAAGAGATTCTACTCCATTTCTTCTAATTGATAATTCCTCAAGTGATTTATCTTTATATTTTTTAGGAATTGCATATTCTTCATATTCTAAAACAAATGGGTTGGGGTGGCCAGATAATGGATACTCACTGCCTGTCGCAACTTGTGTTTTAAATTTTGCTTTATCAACTATGCTTTTTGCTAATTTAGCTCGCGTTTCAACAATCCCATTTGTCACATAAATTCCCTTAATTTCTATTTCAGAATGATTCATACATATGTCAAGTGCAAGTGCATCATCCCCATCTGTTCCAATATCTGTTGATAGAACTATTTTTTTCATTTTCTAATAAGCATTTCTCTTAATTTAGCTAATTCTTCAATTTTATATTCTTCTCGAGCAGGTGGCATTCCATTTTCCATATTCTTAGACAGAATAAACCTTATTTAAATTTTTGCTTTGTTACTATTAATTAGTTATACTAAATAGAAAGATTTATAAACTAAGTATAGACAATACAAACATGTTAATGCAATTATGTTTACAACAGGCCCTTATAGTAGAACCTCATTCTCCTATTCAGAATCCTGAACTTACAAAGGACGCTATAAACTATGACGGAAATTTAGAGGATGTTTTAGAGAGAGGAAGATTAAGTCCAGATGGGAAAATGATAGAGGTTGAAGCATATCTTCTTTCTAATTGGACATATGGTAATGATTGGCAAAGATATCTTGACACACCTCTTTTAGCTCATGCTGACAGTGCGATTAGTTTAAGTAGAGATTATGATGCTGTTGTTGGTATTAAAGAAGCTGGCGTCCCTTTTGCCAAAATTTTTGAAATGATAGGCTTGCCCATATTTAACATAGATTTTTCTCATTATAAAAGAAAAATGGATCAGCCAGAAATAGATACATCTGATTTAAGGCAATTGCAAAAAAGTCAGAGTGTATTATTAACAGATATAGATTTTGTTAGTGGAAGAACATTAAGAACAGTGACTAATTATTTAAGATCAAATGGGGTTAATGTAAAGGGTGTTTATATCGGTCTTTCACAATGGCCTGGAATAGAATCAGATTGTTTTCATGTAGGAAATGATAGTGTAGATTTTAATTTATTTTGGAAACAATGTGGTTATGTAAGACAAATGAGAAATATGCTACCATATAGAAAGGGAGTTATTCCTAAAGACTTAATGGTTTACACTGCTAATAGAGATTTTATATATTCAAAAAGAGGTATTGCCTCAAGGGTCGCACGATATTTAAAGAGTTTCAACTAATAATATCATTTAACTAAATTAGCCAATTCCTCACTAACTTCATCAAACATAGAATCCCAATCTCCTAATTTTTGTTGTCTAAACAATTTCATATTTGGATACCAAGGACTGTCGTTTCTGTCTAATAACCAACGCCAATCTGGCATAAATGTCAATAAAGTCCATACAGGTTTACCCATTGCCCCGGCTAAATGAGCTACTGAAGTGTCTACTGAAATAACTAGATCTAAATTCTCGATAATGGCGGCAGTATCAGCAAAATCATTTATTTTATCAGCCATATTAATTATTGCAGAATCATCTAATTGTTTTTCAGCCTCGCCTTTTTGCAAGGAATATAATTGTATTCCCTGAATATTTTTTAGAGCCTTGAATTTCTCAAATGTTGTTGACCTATTCTTATCATTATCTTGTTCAGGATTTCCTGCCCAAACTATCCCAACTTTAAAGTTATCATTATTAAATTCTAGTTTAAAATTTTTCGCAAGTCCAGGATTAGCTTTCAAATAAGGAATTTTATTCGGAATATTATCTAAACTCGTATTAAATATTCCTGGTAAACTCATAAGATAAGTATATGTATCAAATTTTACATTGGGAATCGTATTTTTTTCTTTTTCTACAATTTCGTCAATTCCTGGGAAGTCATCAAACAATCTTCTCAGCTCTTTTTTACATTCATAAATAACATAGCCTACTTTATCTTTAACTAAGGGGATGTATCGCATAAACTGAATACTATCTCCGAGACCCTGTTCTGAAAGAATTAAAATTCTTCTGCCTTTAAGGGAAGAGCCATCCCATTGCGGCTTGTCAAAAACCCTGGAATCAGTTGGACTTTTCTTTTTAAATCTACATTCATATTCTCTCCAACCCTCTTCAAATCTTCCTGAGGTAAGCAATAATAGCCCTCTATTCCAGCGTGCGTCATAAAAATTCCTATTGAGCTCTATTGCTTTATCATAATATTCAAGCGCACTTGTGATATCACCTTTATCAGCATAACAAACGCCTAAATTATAATATGCAAGGTGAGCATTTGTATGATTAGAATCAATTTCTAATGCTCTTTTAAAATTTTTAGTAGATTCTTCTTCTCTATTTAAGGAATCATAAACCATTGCCAAATTATTATAATAAATAGCATTATTTGGATTTAATTTGATAGCCTTGCTAATATACGCAATAGCCTCTTCATGTTTGCCTAGTTGATGCACAATCACGCCCAATAAATGCATCGCGTCAGCATTATTAGAATCTTCAACTAAAATTTTTCTATAAAGAATTTCTGCCTGCTTTAGTCTTCCCTCTTTATGATATTTTACAGCCAAATTTAAAGCGTCATTTATAGCTAATTTCTCATCTTCTTTTTTATTCTCCTTCAACATCTTCCCTATTCATCGCTTCCTCAACCTCTCTCCTCGCAGCCTCTAAAATATCAGCGTGCTTTTTGTCATGTATGTGTTTCAGCCATATCCAAATCTCGTCAAAATGATTTTCCTGCTCAAGCAAAATCCTATGCTGATTGTCCAAATACAATAAAGGTAAAAAATGAAATATCTTCTCCTTGCCTTTCTTATCGCAAAAACTTGAAAAAGCTATTTTTTCATCTTTATTTTTTAAAAAATAGTCTTTTAATTTCTTATATAAAACTATTATCTGCGCCTTTAAGTCAATGCTTTTTCTTGGAATTACCGCCATAGTATCAAATTCCCTCTGCCTGTCAACAACAATCCTTTTAATTCTTCTTGTCTCTGTCTTAATAGCCTTTCCCAAAGCACTCATCAATTCATGCAATGTCACTTTTCTTACTCTTGGCAAGGGCGTTCTTGGAATTAATTCAGGAATCTCGTCGTCTAATTCAATTCTTTCCTGCACATAATTCTTCTTCTCTTCCTTGCCAAATAATATATCGTCCAAGCCAGGAATATAATAATTCAATAAAATCTCTGATTTAATTCTCAACAGCAAAGAAGCAGCCAATAAAACTTTGCTGGACATAAAAAAATTCGCCTCTTCAAGTTCTTTTATCTTCTCTAAATACTTATTTGCCAATAAGCAGATATCAACGTCCCACGGATCCAGCTGTTCAGTGTTAATTAAATCATAAATTATAGACTGCCAGCTCAATTTGTCGCTAAAAAGCAAGCCGTGAATCTGCTCCTGTCCTATTCTCTGGCTCAAATTTTTATGCTGAATGCTCTCGCTATTTTTATCCATAAAATCTATAATAAAAAGCTATTTATATGCTTTTAGCTACGAAGTTCGTATAATCAAAACACAATGCAAAAGATGTAAAAAGTTAATGTGCTTATTAAGAAGTTACAACAAAACGAAAGATTTAAATACTTCAATATGCATTAAATATTATCACCTCTTTTTGCCCGGGAGAGGACGTTCAATCTATCTAGTTAATAAGATTGGGCCTCCTCTCTAAGGGTTTATATAAAAACAATTCTTCAAATCTCCTTTCGGTTGAAGTAAAGCCTTTTTGGCTGAAAATGAAGGAGAGTATCCGAATTGTTCAGGTTGATGCCTTTTTCTTACGAAAAAGGGAAATCACAGATGAGTCTAAAACCAGAAATTAACCAAAATTGTTTGCTCATTATTGTATTAAAGTTACTGCAAACGTATGCGATTTAGAGAAGTTTGCAATATTATTTTGAGCAAAGCGAACTATCTTGAAAAATGCAAATTTGGGCAAAATGCCGAGCTGAGGCATTTTCCTGTAAATGTCTATTAGGCGAGGGCGAATGAAATGAGAGCGCAGCGTCCCAAAAATTCTAAGAATTTTGCGTATCCACGCAGGTGGGCTCAAAAGTATCTTCGGGGTTTTGTGGGGTCGGCAAGAAAATTTTTGACAAACCGAAGGTTTTTTAAAGTAGCATATTATTATAATATTAATAACTGTCCTGGGTTACTTTGTAATGCCAGGACGCCTTTTTAATTCTTCTAAAATAAATCTTATATTCTTAGAAGAGTTGCAAGTTTTTCTTAAACGAGATGAAGATCCTCCTCTAAAAAATATATTTTCAGCTCTTTTTCCTAATCTTTTAACAGTTCGAACTACTGGCTTAAAATCTTCATCCCCCGAAACTAATATTGCAATATCATAAAAATCTTCATAGGCCCCTACAAGCATATCATTTGCTAATTGAACATCATCTCCCTTAACTTCATATCTGATTTTCCCGTCTTTTTCCACAATTTTCTTAAATGTACAAAAAACTATCTTAAACTTTGGAATCAAAGATAATTTCCGAAGAAATTTTTGGTGTTTAAGGAATCTTTGTTCATCAAAAGCTCTATCCATTCTAGCAGTATAATAAAAAATTCTTTTTATCTCATTACCCCCAGCAAGTAATTTCGTAAATTCATTAAAATCAATTCTCTTAATTCCAAGAACCTTCAAACCATGATAAAGGTTACTTCCATCAATAAAAATTGAAACTCTTTCCTTCTTTTTCTCATCACTTTTGTCGATCTTTTTTTCTTCCATGATTCCATAAGGATTGATTTATTATAAATATTTAGTTTTGAGCTATCTTCCACAACTCCTCAAAATATCTTTTTTGATTTTCCGCCATTCTTTCATCTTCTATTAGTACCGCAAAGGGTTCTTTTGTCCATGATTGTAAAACAACTTTATTCTCATATATTAATGTAGCTGTTGGTGACTCTAATTCTATCGGCATAAACTTATAATCAGCGTATTTTAAAGTTTCTGGAATATTTTTTACTTTTTCTCTTGCCTGTTTTGTATTATTATATAATACTTTCATAATAACTTTTTTCTTAATTCTTTGCCTATGCCAATCATCCATGAAAGCAGGCATTATCTCGTAAGACGATCTGGAACTCCCGTAAGCATAAAACTCTCTTACATTTGACCTTAGAATGTTATTCATAATTGTTTTCATTCCTTCAATTCCTTCATAAATTTCTACTCTCGGTCGTTTTAATCCCTTTATTTTTTGAAGATTTTCAAGATCGGGTAAAATTTTATCTATTTCAACTTCTTTTTCTTTAAGTATCCTTTGCAATTCGTGAGGGTCTGAAGCAGTAAAATATTTTTTATTATTTTTAACAACGTATGAGATTAATCCCAAGTCTATTAATCTTTCTAAGATGTCATAAATTAGGGTTCTAGGCAAATTACTTTTTAATGAAATATCGCTGGCTGTAACTTCCCCTAATTCAAGACATGCTAAATAAACTTTGGCTTCTTTCTCTGAGAGTCCGAATTTTTCAAGAGCTTTTATGATTTCCATATCGTTAAGACCCGTTCAACCTATTTAAACTTTATTATATGTCGTAAAATATTTACAGCAACATTTTAAATACTTTTATCATAGTTTTACTACTATGAAATTAATAAATAAAATAGATACCGGGCTTGATTTTCATAGCCCCTGCTCTAAAATACAAGTTACCTCTTCTTGGACTAAATATCTCTTGACTACTCACCCAGTTGAATTTATAACAACTATTGGTAAAATAGGGGGGGAATTAAAAACCGATATTGCCCCCTTTGCAACTTGCTTGGACACAAGTTATGAACCTCCTTATGTACAAATATCTTGTGCAACAAAACAGCATGTAGCACATGGAGAGAAGCCAACTAATGCGAAAATGAACACTTATCTTAACATAAAACAAAATGGGTTATTTATTGTAAATGTCCCACCAAGAGAACTCCTATACGGTAATTGTGAGGGAAAATGGGCGTCAGGATTGTTAGACATTGTTGCACAACCATATCCAAGGAATAAATTAAAAGATAAAATTGCATTAGCAAATCTTACTAAATTAAAACCATTTATTTTCCCACAACAACACGAAGTATATCCCCCATTAATTGAAGAATGTTTGGCTCATTTAGAATGCGAAACAATCGATATTCATAGACCAAGAGGTAGCGACCATTATAATATAACTGGAAAAGTAGTAGGGGCTTCTTATGATGAATCTTTAGGTAAAGACATAGATGCAATTAGGAAAAGTTTAGTTATGAGAATCTGGCATCATTTTGGATCAGGGACAGACAATCCAAATAAAAGATTAATAGCATATACTCGTCCTTTAGAAATTGATACAGAATTGACTTTCCATCTTGAAAAAAATAATAAAAGCTCTTAGGGCGACTTCGAGCCGACCCCCTAATTTTTCTGAAAGAAAAATATTCGTAATCGTTTTCGAGCCCACTGAGTAATATGTCGCCTAACAACTTCTCTTAATCGCATACGTTAAATTAACCCTTTCTCCTTGCCTCAATAATATTCCTCGTCCATGTAGCTAAGACGCAAAATCCAATCATAAAAATCCCGAAGAATAGAAAGACAAATCTAAACGGAAGAAAAATAAGGATAACAGAAGGAAGAAACTTGGCAACTAAATGATTGGCGTCAATGCTCGTGTTAAAGGGCGCGAAAAACCTATACACTTCTTCATTTGTCGAAATATCAAAGAAATAAGCCTCTGTTGTTGATTCCAGCATTGAAATGCCTATGCTCGCAATTACAAGAAAAGCAAATATTAAGTAAATATTACCCAAAAGAAAACAAGCCAATGTCGCAGCGCTAAGAACAGCATATCCTGTAATAAATATCTTCTTATGTCCTATCTTGCTCGCAAGTCTGGCAAATGGATATGCAAAGAGAACAGATGGCAGAAGCACAGCCATGAAAAAGATGCTTAGTCCAAATATTCCAAATCCTTCTCTAACAATGTACAAGGGCATGAAAAGATAAATTAAAACCCACCAAAAATTACCTCCTCCCCCCAATAAATAAGCAACAACTCTGTCCTTGCTTTTGAAAAAATCAATAAAATTCTTCAGCACATTTTCGTCAATATGCTTTGTCTTCTTGTGATCTTTTATCTTGAATCTGACAAATAAAATAAGCGCTATAAACAAAATCAATGCGGCTGAAAAAAATACTCCTTTAAAATTAAATCTTGAAGCAATATATCCTGCAACAGGCGGTCCTATAAGCCAGCCGGCATTATAAACAGTATAAAGAATGCCCTCGTTCTTAGTTAATTCTTTTCTCTTTGATTTGTCTCTTACAATAATGCCCCAGCTTGATATTCTCAAATTTATAGCAAGTGTCAATAACAAAGCAAGAAAAAATATCGCCTTAATTTCTTCAACAAAACTAAATAATATATAGGAGAATATTGAAATTACTAAGGCGAAAATATAAAGCTTTTCTTTATCCTTTTTTTCAATCATAGGTATAAATAAAAAAAATGAGATAAAAGAAATAAAAGTTAAAGCAGAAGAGAAAAAACCAACCAAAGTTAGGCTGTTCAAATAGCTGTCAAGATAAATAGCCCAGATTGTATCAATAAGCGCAGCAGAAAAAGTTGTTAATATCGCTATTAAAGCTAATTTCCTTATGCTAAGATTAAAACGCAAAAGATTCCTCTTTTTTATGAGATATCCCATAACAATAGAAAGAATGAAAATATTTAAACCTATTTTATCCGCAAGCGAGTCTGCTGTTATCCAAAGGAATAACTATTTTGTAAAGTTCTTTAATTCTCGCTCCTCCAAATCTCTCTACGCTATCTCCTTTAATGCGTTTTAGTGTATATCTCACTTCAACTATTGCCACATCTTTATCCTGTAAATTAGCTTCTCCAAACAAATCCCCTCTTCCAAAAATAACTAATCTCTCCTTAAGAAATTGCCTTTCTATCATTTTAAATTATACTTCATTTATTATTTTTAAAGTTTTTTATAAATTACTTCCGATACAAACATAACAGAAAACATTATTAACTAAAAAGTTCTTATTTAAAAATTGAAAAGAAATTTGAATTTGTAATAAAAGTAAATGGGAAAGAAGTCTGGCGTGGATTAAATCCTAAAGAAAAATTAGATTAACAAAAGAGCAGTGGAAGCACATTACTTCTCTAAGTTCTCCACACGCACATATGACAAATTATTTAGAAGAAGTCAAGGAAACTTTAATTAAACCTGACAAAATTATTGAGAGTCTTTATGACGAATATAAAATAAATCTTTACAAATATTATAAAAATAAAGGAAAATATCTAAAAGTTGTAGTTAAATATTTAAATGGAGATGGGTATGTAATAACATCATATTTTGTTAAGAGTTTAAGATGAAAGGTAAAATGCAAATTTATTATGATGAAGAAGCAGATTATTTAGAAATTTTCATAGCCAATGCCAGCCCAACTTATGGAGAAGAGATTGGAGAGGATATTACTTTATTTAAGAAAGAGGAAACTAATGAGGCAGTTGGCATAGGCATTCTTAATTTTAAGAAAAGAACAAAATCTCTTAGAGACATTGAACTTAATTTGCCCTTTGAAGTTAATTTTTCTTCAATTTAGAACGCACAAGATACCATTGAATTTTAGAGATTAAATCTCTGTTTCTAATCCTCTTCTTGGAGTGTAAGGAGTTTCTTGAGATGGTTCTGAAATAGAATGTTGTCCAGTAGTCGGATCAAGGAATGCCTCGGTATATTTGATATTAGATTTCTCATTAAATCTTATTTTGTCATGGTTTTAAATGGGCAAAGAAGTATTTATTAATCTTTTCATTTTGTAACTACTATAAAGAAACAAAAGGTTTAAATAGCACTCATTCTCGTAAAAACCATGGCAAGATTAATTGATAAAACACCGAAAGATCTTTTTGGTGAAAGATATGAAAGAATTGAACCAATGCATTTAAATTTTGAGAAAGGATACGAGGTAATTGGAGTTGATTTTGCTAATAAAAAACCTTGTCCATATGTTCATGGTAAGGTTAGTCATGGTCCAGAGGTTTTTCTTGCAGAATTTCATAAAAGATTTTATGCTGGAACCTTAAGTGCGGGAAGCTTTTATCCTGATAGCGACCTTAGAGGTTATGTATTGACGAAAAAGAAAAGGCTGCCAGTAGCATTGCTTTCTATGAAAGCATTTCCTGTAACATATATAGAAAAAAGAATTGGCTTTTTGAAAAGAGAGAGTTTAAAACTTCCTAATCTCTTAAGAGTACCTATATTTGAATCTAGATTTAGAGAAACTTATGGAGAACTAAATCTTGAGAAAGATCTTTACGCTCCCCAAAAAAGAGTTTTAGTAACTGGAGGAGAAATAGAAATTGGTTTTGAAGAATGGGAAATGAGAATGGATTATTTTTTAAATCGTTTTATGTCAGAAAATCAAAAAGAGAATATTGAAGCACTTATTGAACATAATACATTATGCCAATTAGATAATAAAGATATTATTCAATTTAATCCAGGATTTAGACTTCAATTTAAGAAATGATTTGATATTTTCTTGCAAAAGAATAGCCTATTCCAAAAGCTATTCTTTCCAAAAATCCATATTGTCTCTCCCTTTCTTCAGTTTCTGCTAAATTGCGACAAATCTCCTCGTAAACAGGATCGTCTAGCAGACTAAAATCTCTAGGCCGATAATATTTCACCTTATAAATCAAATCTGCTTTTTCCTCTCCACATTCATAAGCAAATCTTAATTTTTGTATCGAAGTCATCTTTATCTTATTTTAATAAATTCAGTATATCTACATTTCCCGCAATACAATCTGTTCTTGTGATTTGCAAGGAAAATTCCAAGCCCGCATCTTGGGCACGACTTGCCGCGCTTGACTTTATCTCCTTCAATGATATAATGCTTATACTTCTTCGCAGTCGGCTTATTTTTATGCGGTTTCTTGCCCTTTTTCTTTCCCTCTGCCGCCCCTCCAACTTTTGTAGTCATTCTACTTTTTTGCCTCCTTTTTAGGTTTTGGTTTTTGTTCTATTTTTTCCTTGTCTTTTGCAGAATCATAAATAAATGCTTCTATAAAAAATTCCTTGCTTCCAAATTTGTTTGAGACGTTCCTCACGACAACTCTTTCAATTTCAGCATTGAAATATTTTGCGCATTCTTCCCGCATCTTGGTAAATCCAGGATTAGATATAGCGTCTATTGAAAAAACTATTTCTTTTCTCTTCAATAATTCATTCCTAAAATCCTTAATAGTCTTCATTTTTACTCATTCTATCTAAACCGCGCCCCATAAACGCCTTTTTCCTTTATCGTCAAATTTTTGGCAATCTCTGACTGCTCTGGATTAAGAATAACAATCTTGCCTCTTAAGTTTTCAAATTCTTCCTTGGGAACAAGTTTTGTGCTGCTAATTCCAGTCTCATTCAATTCAAAAATCTTAACGAATTTTTCCGCCATTATTTAGTTTTCTCCTCCTTCTTGGATTTTTTAGCGCTCTTTTTAACTACAATTTCCTGCTTCCTCTTCTCTTCAACAAGCCACTCAATCTTTCCCAATCCCGGCTGCCTCATTGTCAATCCTATTTTTGGATTGTCGCCCTTGTAGCTAATAGCAACAACTCTTGCAACGCAATCATCTCCCCTGCTCAGGCTTCTCTTTGAGCTTTTCCCAGACAGAGTGCCCATCTTTGTCAAAGAGACGTAATCGTTCATAGCCTGCGAAATATGAATCATTCCTTGAGCAGGCCCTATCTGCATGAAAGCCCCAAAATTTGTTATCTCGGTAATAGTCCCATAGACAAGCTCGTGCAGTTCTGGCCTCCAAACAACAAGTTTGAAAAGAGACTTATAAAAAGCAGCTCCATCGCCTGGAATAATAACTCCTTCTTCTATCTTGTCAACACTGACAATAGTAATTATATAGCCCAATTCCTTATTGAAGTTATTGACATGACTCTCATTCAACTGCCTTTCAATAGCTTCTTTAGTAGCAAGTCCGAAATGCTTCGGCTCAACTCTTACATAATCCTCAACGTCTAAAAGATAAAACATATTATTCAAAATATATAAAATTATGGGAAAAATTGATTTAAAAACCTTTGGCTTTCAAAGGTTTTTGACAGGATTAACTAAAGATGACTTCAAATGAACAAAAACAGAGGCATTTTGAACGGAAGTGAAGATGTGAAATAACAATTTACACTTTTCTATTCTTTATTTTTCTAAGTCTAGCCAAAAGAGCCCTCTTTCTCTTTTTTCTTTTAAGATAAATGCAAAATCCAATTGCTATAACTACTAATAAAGTTACTAAAGCAGAATATTTTGCTCCAACATTCAACAATCCAGCAAATAAACCTAAAAATATTCCAGCAAATATTAAAGTAATCGCAACTGTGATTGTAACGGCGATAGTCTGTTTAAAAACCTCTTTCAATAAATATTTTGTTTGTATACTTTTATGGTCTTTAAATTTCCTATCCACAGTTACTGCAACAACTGAACCAATAATCGTTGCTATTAAAATAAATATCCAATCAGAAAAGCTATTAAAAAGAACATTAAAAAAATCATCTATAGGTCTTTCTATACTAACTAGACTTGAAATTATATTTTGAGAGATATTCTCAATATAAGAATATATGTCCATAAGATAACGGGATTCTCATATTATTAAAGCATTCTTTTATCTAATTAACCACTAAACACCTGCGTTGCTCTACATTTAGAAGAATCACAAGCTACGCCTACTCCAGTCATAGAAAAGCTCTTGCTTATCATATTTTCATGATGACCATAACTACTAATCCATCCGCTTACGAAACATTCAGCCATCTGATAATTTGTATATGTCGAACCACATCCAACAACATTGTAATGAACAGGGGTCTCGCCAATATTTTCTCCTGCTATTGAGGGATAAGGAAAATCCAAATTGCTATGTTCAAAGAAGTTTTGAGAAATCATCTTCTCGCTCCAACTTCTTGCGAAACTATTAAGGTTGCTTTTAGCACTTAATGCTCTAACCCCATTTCTTTGACGTTCTTCGTTTACTAATATTAATATCTCTTGTTCTATTTCTCCTACGTCTCTATCCGAATTACTATCAAACCAGCTATTTCCTTCTTTATTTGCATCAGAATTTGTGCTTAAAGGATTTGAATTACTTTCAAAACTAAAATTGCCTAAATTAATTGGAACAGATAAACTAAAATTTATTTTATTATAAATATCAAAAACTGGGTCTAATATAGTATCTTTATCTATATATGCTGACCATAAGAAGAAGGCAATTAAAATAACTATTAGATATTTCAACCAATTTCTCTGTCTTTTGAAAATATTTAATATTTCTTTGCCAAGCCTCCACCCAAATTTTATAGTAAAGAATAGAGAAGTTAAGATTAAAACCCCTCCTAACTTAATTATCCAAAAATCTATCTCATTTAGTTTTGGGGCATTTGAATAAAATATAGCAAGCCCAACAATAGACGCTATCGAAAATAAGATAGTTACTATAAGATGATTTAACCTTCCTTCAAAGTCATATTTATGATGCTCTCTTTTTCTTAACCAATATCCAAAGTTTTCATATTTATCAATCAAATAACTCTTTATCTTATCAGAAAACTTTTGTTTTATATTTTGTTTTGCTTTTACTGGTTTAGGATTATCTAATTTTTCAAGCCCTTCATTTACATCAGAATAATAATTAATAGGACGACTTTGTAAAATTCCTTTTTTCCATCTTTCTAAATTTCCTTTTTTATGTTGTTCCAACCCAACACAATAATGAGATTCTGGTAACAGATGGTTATGACAATGGGTTAGTCCACAAAATTTACATTTATGTGGTAAAACCTGTTCTATTTTCTTGCTACAATAATCACATTTAATCATAAATAAAATAGGCTAAATTACCTTATTAAAATTATTCATTTGCTTTTAAATCTTTGATAATAACATCGTAGCTATCTACTTCCTTCTCAAAACCCTCTCAATCATCTTTGCATTGAATGTGTTTAAAACATCCCTTGCCTCAAGCCAGCCTCGCCTTGCCAAAGAAACTCCTAATTTCAAATATTTTAAATGCTCTTTATTATGAGAATCTGTGCCAATGCTGAACTTGCAACCGCTTTCTTTTGCAGATTTTATAAGCCCCCCATTTAAGTCCATCCTTTCAGGATAGCAATTAATCTCCAAAAAAACATCGTTCTGCTTTGCAGTTTCAAAGAGTTTCTCAAAATTCACAGCGTAATGCTCTCTCTGCTGTAATAACCTTCCAGTTGGATGCGCAAAAATATGAACTCTATCATTCTCTAGCGCTTTGCATATTCTTGCAGTCATCTCTCCCTCGCTCATCTTAAAGCCAGAATGAACAGCTGCAAGCACAATATCCAGCTCATCCTGCATTTTCCTATCAAGAGCTAATTTTCCGTCTTTTAATATATCAACTTCAGCTCCCTTAAAAATTCTGATATTCAGCTTGTCATTTAATTTGTCAATAATTTTGCTCTGTTTCTCAAGCCTTTTTTTATTTAAAGGATGCGCAATTGCCAATTGTCCAACATGATCTGTAATCGCAATAAATTTCATTCCTAATTTCTTGGCTTCAGAAGCCATTTCTTCAATTGTATTGCTTCCGTCACTCCATTCGCTATGCATCTGCAAATCTCCTTTAACATCCCCATAATTAATAAGGCCGGGCAATTTCTTCTTCAAAGCCAATTCAATCTCGCCATTATTCTCTCTCATCTCAGGCTCTATGTATTGTAATCCAAGTTTTTGATAAATGTCTTTTTCCGCTCTTCCAGCAATCCATTTTTTCCCCTTTAGTTTGAACAAGCCATACTCGCTTAAACTATATCCTTTTTTCAGTGCAATGTTCCTTAAAGCAATATTATGCTCTTTGTTCCCTGTAAAATACTGCAATGCGCTTCCATATTCTTTCTCGTCTAAAACTCTTACATCAACTTCCAAGCCATTTTTTAATTTTATCATTGATTTTGTAATTCCATGCGCTAAAACCGCATCAACATCCTGCATTTTAATAATATAATCCATTACATCTTTTGGCTTATTAGAAGTAACTAAAATATCAATATCTCCAACAGTCTCTTTTCTTCTCCTGTAAGAGCCAGCTATCTCCACTTTTTTAACGCTCTTCAGCTTGGCGATATTATCTTTAATTTCTTCTGCAAGAGGCATGATATAGCCCAGCAAAAATCTTCCTGTTTTCTTCTTGGCGAATTCAATGCCCTTAAGTATGTCCTCTTCAACCTTTTCTCCAAATCCCTCTATCTTCTGGATTTTATGCTTTTCAGCAGCTTTCTGCAAATCTTTCAAATTTTTCACCCCAAGTTTTTTGTACAATGTCATAATCCTCTTTGGCCCTATCCCTGAAACGCCTGTCAGCTCCTCAACTTTTATCGGCATTTTCTTCTTCAAATCATCATAATATTTCAGCTTTCCAGTCTCAAGAAATTCAGAAATCTTCTCTGCAATATGCTCGCCAACTCCAGGAATGCTCGTCAATTCGCCTCTCTTGTAAATCTTTTCTATGTCCTCTGACAGACTTTCAATAGCCCGAGCTGCTCGTTGATAAGCCCTCGGCTTGAACGCAACTCCCTGTATTTCAAGCATGTCTGCTATTTCATAAAGGATTTTCGCAATTTCTAGGTTTTTCATTTCAGCCTCGCATAGAGAAAATCGTCATACAATTTTCCATCTTTAAGAACATTCTTTCTTAAAATTCCTTCCAACTCAAAACCAGCTTTTTCAAGCACTCTCGCTGAAGCTTTGTTATAGGTTCTCGCTCTTGCTTCAACTCTTTTTAATTTATATTTTTTCATCCAATAAGGAACAGCTAATTTAATTACTTCAGTAACAATTCCCTTTCCACGATACTTCTTCCCTATCCAATATCCTATTTTCGCCTTTGTCTTATTATAAGGATCAAAGAGTTTTATATTTATTTTCCCAACAGCTTTTCCATCAATTTCGATAACAAATCTTTCTGCATCTTTTTCTTGATTTTTTAGTCCTTTTTTAAAATCAGATTTAAATTGCTTCTCTGTAGGATTTGTTACAAAACTTCTAATAACTTGGGGTTCATTATAATTCTCCCATAAGCTACCTTCATCACCCTTTTTGGGCGGTCTTAAAATAAAGTTTTTTGTTTTGAATTTCATTTCAGCCTCTTTTCACTATTATTTTTCTCCTTCTTGGTCTGCTTATAACCCTTTAAACAACTTATTATATTGTTCTTACCTAGAAAGAAATATTTGAATTTGCTTCTTAATTCATAAGAATAACCAATTGGGACAAAAGAGCTTAATATCTCTTTTCCGCTTTCCTTAATTAATTCTAAGGCTGGAACAAAATCAGCATCTCCGGATATCAAAATACAGACATCACACTTATTTTCTATTATTAATTTTCTAATCATATCAATTGCAATCCAGACGTCTATTCCTTTTTCCTTTCTTTTCATATCAGCTAATTCAAGAAAGTTCTCTTCTGCTAATGGTTTACAAACTTTACAAAACCCCAATGAATCAATCAGTTCTTTTTTCTTTTCCTGTACCTCTTTATTAGATAATCTCTGAAGTTTTCTTGTAACAACTTTAATTCCTTGCTTCTCTAAATGTGATAAGAAAGACATATGACGATAATACATTGCTTCCCCATCTTTTATGCTTGGAGTTGATACATACCATCTTACTCCTTCTAATTCGTATTCATTAGCAGAACATATTAAGTTTGCAATCTTTCTTATATCAATATCGCTTGGCTTTACCATGTTCTTTACATTATGATACCAGTTATTTGCATCAAAGAAAATAATGGCTTTTGGCTTTTTCATATAATTCAATTAGAAAATAAGATTATAAATATTTGTAAAAATAAAATATTAAACCCAGCATTCCCTCATGAAGAGGTCATACTGGGGACTTAAAGTTATTATTAATAATTACTAGTAATTTATAAACCTATCGTAATCGTCTCTCTTTTATATCTTTGAATTCCACTCCTTTTATCTCAAGCATGTCTGCTATTTCATAAAGAATCTTGGCAATTTCTAAGTTTTTCATCTTATTACCTCAGACTATTTCATTTTTACACAATAATGAAAATTATATTTCTTAAAAAAATTCTCATTCTTTTCATTTAATTTATTATAGACTAGTGAGATACCAACGACTTTTCCTCCTAGTTTCTCTATCATTTTTATTATTGCTTTTCCAGATTTTCCGCTCTCAAAAACATCATCCACTAGAAGTATCTTATCTCCTCTATTTACAGTAATTTTAGCGATATTAAGCGTTTTTGTATTATTGGTATAATCTTTGAAAGTTCTACTCAATATAAATTTCTTTGGAATTCTTCCACCTTTTACAATACTCACAAAGGGCAAATTCATTTTAAATGCAACAACAGGTCCAAAGAGCATACCTTTCATTTCCGGAGACATTATTTTATCAATATCCTTGTTTTTAAATGGTTTTATCATAGCACTTATGACTTTTCTATATAATTTGGGATATGCCGTAATTAAATATCCACTATCCTCTTTCATTCTCTTCTTTAATTCAGCTTGAATTTTCATCTCGCCCTCTTTTCAACCTCCTTATAAAATTCCAAAAAGAAGTCTTTAGCTATTGAAATAATTTCTTCTGCTTCTTCTTTTTTAGCAATATATCCATAATAGTTGATTCTATGCCTTGTTTTTCTCAAATAATCCAAAATCTGGGCTGGCCTCTTTGTTTTTATATCTAAATTAATTAATTCCTTGATACATTCAATATGCTCCGTAAATTCAATTCCTTTTATAGTTAGCAGAGATTCTCCCAACATCCTAAAAGATTCATAAATATTTCTAATTATAGTATTTGCAGAATTATCATTTACTTCTAAAGTTAAAGTATATTCATAATCTTTTTTTGCAGATGCAATCAAGCTTTTTGCCTTTTCTTTATCAGGAATTCTCTGCCTCATTGTTTAACCTCCAAAAACCCATCGAGAATGATTCCATTAGCGATATTTGAAAAAAGATTATTGTTTATCTTTTTTCTTGAAAACATATGAACATTAATCTTCACATTTTTCCTAAATCCAAATTTCTCTAATATTCCAAATTCTTCAATTCTTAATCCAATATTAGAAACAATCTCAACTGCAATATCAATATCACTTTTTTCATTATCATCTCCTTTTCTATAACTACCAAATAATATTATAGATTTGGGCTTATATTTTTTATCTATCTCTTTTATTATCCCAGACTCATAAATCAATTCAAGATTATAACATATCTTCTTGGTTATATTATATTGATGTTTTTGGTTACAACTAATTCTCCATGCCTTGCCGATAACTTCCTTTATTAAGAAGCCTTCCTTCTCCAGCCTGTTAATAACTTTATTCGCTGTAGTTTTAGATATATGGACTTCTTTTATTAAGTCATTTAGCCCTATTTTTCTCTCTGGAAAAGAGAAAAACCATCTCATTACTTTCAAATAAGGTTCATTGCTGTCCAAATTAACTTCTTTTATTTTCATATTAATGGTATCAATAGAAACTATATAAATCTTTCTAAAACCATATGGTTTTTTAAGAAACCATAGCTATATTTTGAATACTCGAATCTATTTTTCTTATAAAAAACAATTCTTACTACTTAGGCAATCCAGGTGGCGCCGGTATTGAACTGCCAGAAGCAGCGCCGCCAGCATCAGGCAAAGCAGGCGGTTTTGGAACAAAACTGCCGGAAACTGC
Organism: Candidatus Woesearchaeota archaeon; assembly: GCA_964547875.1. GTDB lineage: Archaea > Nanobdellota > Nanobdellia > Pacearchaeales > GW2011-AR1 > JAUSIK01. The sequence continues at coordinate 217,175 of CAZJPE010000001.1, read as the reverse complement.
CATATAAATCACAATTCCAATAACAATTAAAATAACAATTACTAAAATCCAAATCCAAGCACTCCCTTTTTTATCATCTCCTTTTGTTTTCATATTCAATAAACTTGGCCCTTAATTGCGCCCGTAGATACTAGTTTTATATTACTGCCTGATTTATGATACATAATTGCAATGTCACCATCTATATTTGCTCCAAGCGTAAGAGCATTATTGCAGGAAAGTATAAAACTATGTGATGTATTAGGGCCAAGTGTCCAAGCAGAAGAAGTTGAGCAAATCTTTTCATTGATAGTTATTTTAACTTGGTCAATTACAAAAAATTCTCCTCCGCCATTCCCAATATTCAGATTAATTGCGTTTGTCCCGATAGTATAATCCTTGCAATTGAAAGGCGCATTAGTAACACAGGCACTTACAAACTGCGTAGCATCTTCCACTTCTTTAGAAGGATAAAGTGATAAAAACTTCTTAGTTACCGCATTATCTCCAGTCGCAGTTCCATAAGTGAAATCGTAACTTCCCTCTTCTCTTAAATGAAGACTGCCCTCTTGAGTAAATATCAAAGGAGGAAAATCCTTGCCTGTAAACCAAAATAATTCATGATCTTCTAAACGATACAGCTTATTAGAGCCAATCAATATAGAATCTAAAGTCCCATCACTATCTTCGTCAAATGAAGAAGCAAAATATTCTTTAAGTTGCGCTTCTTCACTGCCCTTTGTAGCATCCGTCACATCAATATCCCATAGCCCAACAAAGACTACGCTATTTGTAGCAGAATCTCTATATTCTCCCCTTAATCCCTCAGCGCATAAAGAGCCATCGTCAATACATTCTTCAGGTTCTTCTCCTGAATCATAAAGTGAATAAGTTGAAATTGTTTTCGGAAAATAAGTAGATTCTATTGTGTTGTCATCAGTGGACTCTTCCTCTGTATCTTCGTCTGTGGACTCTTCCTCAATAATAGGTAAAGACGGCGGACTAATAATTAAAAATTCTAATTTGCAATTATTTGACACTCTTACAGCCATCCCCATCATAAGAAAATCATCAAAATCAAAAGACTCTTCTGAAGGAGATATTTGCATCCAATCTTGAGTTTCTGGATTCCAAGCATAAACTCTTTGTATAATACAACTTCCCTTTATAGAATTCCAAGAAAAAACCTCAGTTCCATCTTTCTCATAAAACATGTCAGGAGTAACTCTAACAAAATTCCAACCAGAAACTAAAGTAGTCTCGCCTATAGGAAGCGGTTCCTCAAGCCAATATTCTGTTCGTGATGAGGTATCTGAAACATCTGAGTAAACCCAATTAACTTGCTTCTCAAAATAACTATCACCATACTTATCCACTATAGAATTTTCTGGTCTTGGAAAAAGTCTAACATACCTACCTTCTTGAGGAACATAAGAATATATTGCTTTTATATGGCTAAATTCAAATGCCTGTCCATCTAATGAGTTAGGAGTAAATCCATAAATAAGATTCCATCCCTTGTATATTGGTACGCCGCTCTCAATTTCTGAAGCAATTACTAAACCTAAAAATCCAACTAAGATAATTAAACTAATTGGTAAAAAGATTCTTTTCATCATACCTTATCTACGCCCCCCCCTTAAAAAGCTTTTGCCGACTTCCTTTTTGGTATTAAATTAGATATATTTTACGCAAATATTTATAAGGCTTCCGATTTCCAGAGCGTGTCTAACAATTAGCGCTAAATGTGCTAATTTAATTCTTCCAATCGCTTAAGATGTTTCTTTAACTTAATAATAAATGCTTTTCTCTTTCTTTTGTCTTTTGTTTTATGTAATCTCAATTTCCAAGCATCATGAACTATATGATTTTTGTCTCTAATTGATTTAGATACTCCTCTAAACGAAAAGATTGGAATTATTAATTTAATTCTTTGCTCTAATTCAGTTAGCCAGAATGTTTCTTTTATTATTCCAGAAAATCCAAGCTTTCCTTTTTCGTATAATGGGATAAAAGATTTTTTGAATGCTTTGATAAGAGCCTTAAAGCTTTCTTCATCTGTTCTGATTTTAAAATTAGTTGTATTTAGGGCTTTTCCATAAATTAGCTTATAATGGCTTAGGTATTTAATAAATCTATCTGGTCTTGCTCTAGGAGAATTGTTTTTAGTGAACAATTTATTATTTTTTAATTCCCAAAGTGATAAAGGAACGATTACGCATGGCGTAATTTCAGGTTTATTCAATTCAAATATAGGTTTTTCATACTTGTTTTCAGCTACTATAGGAACTATATCAACGTCGCTTCCTCTTTTCATCTCTCTTCTTATAAAACTTCCCTTGATATAAATAGCTACGAGTTTTTTCTTGGGAATTGCTCTTATAATTAACTCTCTTGCTCTTTTTACCGCTTCAATTGCTTTTTTCTCTATAGATGTTTTTCTTTTCCAATCTTTCCAGAATTCTTTTTTCATCTCATCCTCTTTTCTAAATTATCTTTTAGTTTGTTTTATATGTTCTTTAAAATCTCCAGCCAATCTAATAAAACTGCTCTTAAGAATCTTTATCTCAGACATATTATAAACTACATCAGCCTGTATCTTGAATAAAAAAGTAATTATCAAAATCAATAATGTTTGTTCAATTGTTGGGCTATCGCCAAAGACATACCATAAAATCATTATAATTGCAATTATAAAAAATATCCAAAATAGTATTTCGTATATGTTTATTTTATTCTTCATTCTCTAAAAAATAATGCGAATAACATTATAATAATCAAAATTATCAAAATCCAAAGTGCAATTTCTTTCCAATTTATTTTATTATCACTCATTTAATTATGAAAGAAGGCGTTTATTAAAATCTTTCTTTTTCACAATCTCCAAACCCACTCGTTGCAAAATTCGCAGTTCTTCTCAACAGCGCACGGCTGAAAGCCTTTTTTATAGGCGTCTAAAATTGCCTGGGCAGTTTTAATCAGTTCCTGCTCAACTGCGAAAACATTAAATCCTTCCATCTTCGGCGAATTGATCGCATGTGCATTGCCCATCTCGTCCAGCTCAAATTCCAAAGGCCTCTCGTGCCTTAGCACGTCTAAAACAATTCTCCTCACTTTTCCTAAAGAAGAAGCAGCCAAGGCATAATATCCCAATTGCCAGCTTCTATTCAATAAAGGCACGTCGCTCTTTCCTGTTTTATAATCCACAATCTCAATTCCATCAGGATTGAAATCAATCCTGTCTGCAAATCCGACAAAATTAAAATCGCCTAAATGCGCCCTTAAAACCTGCTCTGTTTTTGAATTAAGATTGTACTTATTTTTATTCCTTTCAAAAAATATCCTTATTATTTGCAACGCTTCAGGCAAATCTATATCCTTCCAATCACCTTCAATATGCATCTCCTTTGCCAAATCCTCATATTCCTTCAAACTCCTAAATCTCTTATTTACTCCTGCCTCCAATATTTTATGCACAAAGCTTCCTAGCATCACAGCCTCCCAAGAAATCGTTTTCTGCTCAGGCATGTTGTAGACATATTTATATTCATATTTTTTCTGGCATTCTTTAAACAGTAGCAAGGCAGAAGGAGAGAAAGTTATGTCAGAAGGAATATTTTTTTCGTCTTTATAAGGAATGGCTTGTACCAAATTGTTATTGGTTTCCAGCTCATTATACTTCTCCTCTTTATCAGCAAAAAAAGAAAAATCAAGGTTGTTTTTATAATTAATCTCGTGCAGGAATGGAGAAGGATAATATCTTCTCCCCCCATAATCATTCGCATAAGTCAATATTAATTTTTCTTTTGCGCGCGTAAATGCAACATAGCATAATCTCCTCTCTTCAAAAAGCTGATTCTTCCTTTCATGCTCATAAATATAATAATCCAAATCCTTTTCTGACAGATTGTTAAAATTAAATTCAGGTGATAATTCAGGAGGAATCAAAGGATTGTTTTTAACGCCTTCAATTGGGAATCTTTTCTGGGCAAGATTCGTGATTATTACTATTTTATATTCCAAGCCCTTTGTAGCATGCAGCGTCATTAATCTGACGCCATTCTCCTCAAAATCAGCGGCTTCAATCTCAATCCCCAAACTTTCTAAGATATTAAGATAATATATAAATCCATCCAAGTCATCGCCATATAAAGCGCCGTGCTCTTTCGCCAGCTCATAAAATCTATTTAGATTCATCATGACAATCTTTTCTTCCTTAATTTTTTGCTCATTAATCATGCCTGCAACATTGTAAACATCCTTGATAAGCTCCTGCACATTCTTGCTTGCAGACGGCAATAGCTTGTTGAGCCTTTCAACTAAAATCCTCGCAAGTATTCTCCCGGATTCTAATAATTCTAAACTCTGTAAATTTTCCAGTATAGACCTACTCAAATTCTTATTTTCAGGATTGCTTTTGATAAAGCGCCCAATTTTGATTAAATCCTCTTCTTTAAAATCAAGATGATAAAATAAATTCCACCATACATCCTGCCCACCATTTTCTTGATTTTTTAATTTCTTTAGAATTGCCAAGTAGTCAATAACTATTTTTATGCTTTTTTCCTTCAATAAAGAATTCTTATTGACAGAAACAAAAGGAATCCCTCTTGCCTCAAAAGCTCTTTTAAAAACCCTTCCCTGCTGATGAGTCCTGAACATCACGCAAATATCCCTTAATTCATTCCCCTTCTGAATTTCTCTTTCGACCAATTCAATAACATTCCTTGCTTCTTCCCTTGCATTTTTCAGTTCATACGCCTCAATATTTTCTCCATCTCTGCCATCGCGATTAAGGACTTGAAAACATCTGTCTAAATCAGAATAATTATTCAATATTAAACGATAGGCTGCTCTTAGGACCTTATTAGGCGATCTATATGAACGATCTAAATTAAAAAAATCCTTTTCTTCAACTTTAAACCTCTCTTTAAAATCACTGAAATTCCTGTTGTATGCCCCGCGAAATCTGTAAATTGATTGGTTCAAATCTCCGACTACTGTAATATTTCTATGAGCAGCTAGCAAAAATAACATGTCTAATTGCACCTTATTTGTATCCTGAAATTCGTCAACAATAATATAATCATAGCTATCTGCAATTACCTTATCTTTCTGCAGCAAATTTATGGCATTTTTATTCAAATCAGAATAATCCTGATAATTCTTAATCTGCTTTATTTTTTCATAAGCAGCCCATGCTTTAATGAATTTCTTTAAATTTAATAAATTCCTTAACTTTCTTATTTCCGCTGTAATCTCTTCTTTAATTATTTTTTCCTTCTTCAAATGAAGCGTTTTTAGCTGAAAATCAAGATCCCCAATTTTTTTCTCTAAAAACTCTGAATCGCCAATGCCCCTCATTTTAGCCTCTAAGTATTTCTGTAGGGAATCAAGAGCTATGCCTAAATCTTTCGCAATGCCTATCGCACTTATGTATTTATGGCAGTCAGCACTGGAAATCTTCAAATAGCGATGCAGAACTACCTTCGCATCATCAGGAGTGAGAATGTTAAATCTAGCATTAATTCCCATCTTTTCCCCATATTCCCTCAATAAATCTGCTGAAAAGCCGTGAAAAGTCCTTATTATCGGCTCTCTCTCTTCAACTGAATTTAATGTTTTCCTGACCCTATTCAGCAAATCATTCGCAGCCTCATAAGAAAAAGTTATGCAGACAATTCTTTCTGGTTTGTATATCTTATTATTAATAATGTATTTAATTTTCTCAACAATAGTATGAGTCTTCCCTGTTCCTGCCCCTGCCAAAATTACACAAGGCCCTTTAACGCTTTTTATAGCTTCTTCCTGCGCCATAAACTTTCATACAATAAAGAGGTTAAAAATATTATTAATCTTAGAATATTATATAGCTTTCTTCTGAGAAACAGCCAATTCTTCCAGTTTATATTTGCACAAAGTGGATAATACCAAATCTATCTCAAGGCAAAGCTCTTTAGAATCTGCTCTGCGCAATCCAGTTTCATTTAAAAAATTTGAATCCTGTCCAAGATTAAACTTTGTAGCCCTATTCTCTCTTCCATACAAAACCTTTGGATAACAATTCATTCTTTCAAGATATGCCTGATTCGCTGAATGAGTATGTTCCTTCATTCTAAGAGGCATGTCTTTTTTCTCTTTTATTAGTCTAACTAATTCGGAATAATGCTCATAAATATTGCTGAAATCCCTATCCAAAACAGCTGTTTCTTCCATTATTTATTAAGGCATAACTTCTATATAAAATCTTTCTATTTGTTACCCCCTAAATAATACACAAACTAAATAACTCTTCCGTGCCCAATCAATCTCCAATGTCCTTGAATATTTCTTGCGATGCCAACGTTATCCTTGCTAAAAGCAATAACAGGCACTTTCAAAGAAATTCCAATCTCATCATTCTTAATAGAAAAAACACTGCCTCCTGTCGTAGAGGTGTTTATGCTCAATAGCAATACTTCTGATGGTTTTATAGGCCCCACTGCCATTTTTTCATTTATCCCGAAAACCTCGCTAAACAATTCATACTTGAGCCCGAGTTGCTGCGTTAATTCAGGCAATTTGCCTTTTATAGAAATAACATTCCCAGCTAACGCATCGGATTTTCCTAAAGCCATGTCAAGCTCTGTCTCAATAGACATGCTTCCTCCAGGCGTTAATTCAAGAACACTTTTGCTACCCTTGAATAAATTAATAACTTTTGTCGTAATAGTTTCATATCTATACTTATTAGCCTCTTTTACAACTCTCCCTGGCTTAATTTCTATCTCGTCTCCAACTTTCAACGCTCCCCGCTTCAATGCTCCTCCAAACACAGCCCCGTGCAAATCCTTCGGTTCTGTTCCAGGCTTATTGATATCAAAACTTCTCGCAATTAGAAAAAAAGGATATCCGCTTTTATCTCTTTCGGGATAAGGAATTTCAGAAAGCGCTTTCCAAATTAAATCTATATTAACGCCTTGCTGCGCAGATACGGGAATAATCATAGCGTTATCATATTTCCCCTTTAAAAAATCCCTTATCTCATTATAATTCTCCCTTGCTCTTTTCGCATCAACCAAATCTATTTTGTTCTGGACAACTATTAAATGCTTTATATCCTTGACTTTTAACGCAATTAAGTGCTCTCTAGTCTGTGGCTTTATGCCCTCATTTGCCGCGATGACAAGCAAAGCAACATCAATCAACGCAGCCCCTGAAAGCATCGTAGCCATCAGCATCTCGTGCCCTGGAGCGTCAATAAAAGATAATTCTCTTATTTTTCTCCCATTCCCAGAGATATTATAGCCATCTTTTTCATCGTAATAAATTTTTTTATCAGCATACCCAAGCTTGATAGTAATCCCTCTCTTTAATTCCTCTGAATGAGTGTCTGTCCACTTCCCGCTAAGCTTTTGCAACAAAGTTGTTTTTCCATGGTCAATATGCCCGACTAAACCTACATTCAAGATGTTGTCTTCGCTTTCTGGCTCTTTCTTTTCTTTCATAACTTTTCTTAGAAATAAGTGTTTTTAAATCTTCATTAAGATTAATTTTCATGATAAAATTTTATTTTGTAAGTATCCTGAAATTCGTCAACAATTATGTATTATCCTTGTCTATCAAAAATCTTCTTTAATAAAATCATGCTTCAGTTTTTACTTCCTGCGCTACCTTATTCTCAACCTTCTCAATCTTTTTTTCCTCAACTTTTTCAACAGCCCTATTCTGCTCTGGAAAAATCTCGCTTAATTTTTTCTTCCCTTCTTTAATAACTTTCATGTTAATCTGGACTGCTTTGTTAGAAATCGTTTTGCCCCTGACAGTTTTCCTTAATCTAACCCCTTTTCTATTATCTCTCATCCCCCAACCTCTTTTAAGCAAAACTCTCTTCAACCCAATTCCTTCAACCTCTTTATACAATGGGAATCCTGATATATCGCTCCCTCCCGTAATCTCAAGCTCGTATCCCTCAAGCTCGTTTCCAAGCTCCTTGCCATCAAATTTTTCTCCGACAGAAAGCCCGACTAAGAATTCAGCATCTTTCTCCATTCTCCACGCCTTTCCCTTATCTCCGATAATTATTTTAAATGCCATATCTTTTGAAGAAAAAGTGAGTTTTTAAAACTTGCTTCTATAGTAAATGACTTAAATAATTCCTCAATTTGCCAGTTGCTATATTCGAGAGAACTAAATAGCCTTGAGTGAAGATTTAGGTCTCTCGCTATAGCGATTAATATCCCTCGATTTCCAGTCCTTTGATTCTTTCAAAATGTTTTTTATTTCTTGTAATTAATTTTTCGTTATTATGTAAGGCTATAGCTCCAATCATAATATCTTCTATATCAATGATATTTCCCATATTTATTAAATTAGCTTCAATCTCTCCCGCTAAAATAGCACTCTCTTTATCTAAATCCAGTATAGGAAAAGAAGAAAGCAATTTGTCTATTTTCTCTCTCTCATTTTTATAGATATTAAGAATATTGGAATTCAAATGGAGTCCCAGAATAATTTCGATAATGGCAGGGGAAGGTATCTTAGCTATTTCGTTTTCCGCTAAATTTAATTCTAACTGATCTAAATTAACTTTTTCTCTTAATATGTCTATAATTATTGAAGTATCTAAACAAACCATTAATTATTAAACTCCTCTCTTAATCTTTCAATTCTTTTTTTGTGCGTCTCTCTATGTCTTTTTCTTCCTTCTGAAATATTTTTTTTTAAAGCGTCTCCTGCCTCCTTGGATAAAATGCCATAAAACTCTCTAAGTTTTTTAATATTGCCTTTGCCTCCCATCTCTCTGACTATGACTTTAGAGAAACTATCGTCGTCCTTTTTATTTCTCTCTAAAATTTTATATGCTTCTTCTGTTATTGAAATATTTTTTGTTGCCATACCCACACATATGTGTGGGTATTTATATATTTTTCGGTTTTTAACTAAAATCTCTTCATCCTAGCAATTTCGTCTAAAATTCTCAACTCGTTAGCAGACAATAAATCCTTGTTCTTTTTGAAATTCTTGAAATCACTAGCGCTGATATCAGAATACAAATACTTCTTGTCACCCAAGCGCCTTTCAAAATTCACTCCGGGCAAAGAGACTGACAATTCCTCTCCCTCGAGAGCTTCAAGAACGCTTTCTTTCTCTTTTTGCAGGCCCTTCACTCTGGCAACTTTTTCTCCGCTCTCGTCGATTAAAGACAATCCGATTCTGACCTTTCCTCCAGAAACTCTAACGCCGAAAATTGCAGGATTTGAATTTCTAAAAACAAAATTATGCAAAATCTCTAATTTGCAGATGCTTGCGAGCCCCATTAATCTCTCCTTCTCCATTTCACCCTGTCTTGCCTTGCGCCATTCCTGCAAGTTCTCAATTAGTTTATAAATAACATTATCTCTTAATATTTTCACATTCCCTGAATCAACACTATCTTCAATTGGAACATTAAATCCAATTACAACAGCATCTAAAGGATCTATCTCAAGATTCGCTTTTGCAGCTGTTATGTCTGCCTTGACAATAGGCCCTATCCCTGCTTTAACGATATTAATATTTTCAAATCTCAATAAGCTGATTAAGGCGTCTAAACTTCCGAGAGAATCAGCCTTGACAATTACACCATTATTGTCCAGCTGCAAAGCCCCTGATAATTCTTTTTTAAATATTTTTTTTAATTCATCAAAATTTTTATGAATTATCTGGAAAGGCATCCCGGGAAGAACACCCTCTTTATTTGTCAAATGAATCCTTATTCCCGAAGCAGCGCCTACATTTTCAACAGATTTATATCTAAAAGACAAAGGCTCAATTTCCTCTAAAGCTCTGATCTTACTAATAATGGGCTCTAAAAAACTGGCAATTGCAATTTCATCTCCTATTTTTAATGCTCCATCATACAATATAGATTCAGCATAATCCATTGCTTTTTCTTTTTTAATCTCTAATATAACGCCCTTGGCTTCATCAGAAATCTTTAGTCTCTCCTTTAAAAATCTCTGGCACAACCCGCAAAGAACTAACAGCAATTCAGAAATGCCCTCGCCTGTTCTGGCAGAGCACGGGACAATCGCGACATTTTTCCTGAAATCATCAATCTCATAATACAATCCTGAATCAAAGCCATGCTCGTTTAATGAACCCTGAAAAGTCAGCAATGCCTGCTGAAATTCCTGGCTGACATGAATAGCCTGACTATTGATAGAATCTCTTAAACCTCCAGGATGATGTTTCCATCCAGATATTGTGTCAATCTTGTTCAATGCTATCAAAAACGGAGTTTTATACGCCTTTAAAATCTGCAAAACTTCTGCAGTCTGAGGCTTGATTCCTTCTTTGATAGAAATAACTAAAATAGCCAAGTCAGCTAAAGAGCCGCCTCTTTTTCTCAAATTAGTAAAAGCAGCATGTCCAGGAGTATCAATAAACAAAAATCCAGGGATATCAAGCTTAACGCTTCCTGCCTCAATCAAAGGGCATGTTCTCTTTATTTGTTCTAGAGGATATTTAGTATAAGATATCTTCTGCGTTATTCCCCCAGCTTCTCCCTTTTGAATAGACGTTCCTCTAAATCTGTCAAGCAGCGACGTCTTTCCGTGGTCTACATGCCCGACTATTGTGACAATGGGCGAACGAATTTTCATTTCTTGCTGAATGTTTTGCTTCATTTTCAAATCTCCAATAATCCATGATAATTATTAAAAAAGAGAGTTTAAAAAACCTATCCTTATAAAAAATTCAAGTTTCTCTTTGGCTGCAAATTCTTCTAATTGGTTTTTTCTTTCGTATCAATTTTATATAATTCATTCTTAATTGCAGAGCTTTTATCTGTAAACCTTTATGAAATGATTCGCTATCTTGTTTCCATCCCTCTTTGTTCTTCTTTATAGCAGGCGAAAAATCATTTATGCGCAAACCAGAATTCATAAACGCCCCTATCGTCAATTTTCTTTGTGCTGTCAAATCTGCAGAAAAAATTCCTTTCAAATTGGATAACTTCTCCCTTCTCTAGATTCTTAACGCCCTCTTCTGCAATTCCCTCAATCCAGCTCCCATCAGGCATTAAAATCCGCGCTGTAACATAATTAGAAACCCAGTTTATCTTGGCAATATCTTTATTGTCTATAGATGTTAATTCGCATTTCTTATTTAGTTTAATATTATACAAATGAAGCAGTCTTATTTCCTTTCCCTTAAACTTTTCATAATCATTCTTGCCAATATAAATCTCTCCCAATGAAACCTCTCGTTTCTCTTTTTTCTCCGGGTGTATAGGCACGTCAATCTTATTCCAATCAGGTTTGTTGGCTATGTCTAATTTAATGGGATTGACAATAAAAGAATAGCGATGCGCCTCGCTGTCAATAAGTTTTCTATTAATAGCGTATAAGCTATCAATTGGAACACTAATGTTCTGCCTGTTTAATCCTATCTCTTTCACGAATTCTTTTATCGCTTCTGCAGAAATTCCTCTTCTTCTCAAGCTCTGAATGCTCCATGTTCTCGGGTCATCCCATCCAAAAAATTTCTCACTTTTAACCTCTTTCTGTGCCTTTGACTTAGAGATTTTAGCATTCTCGATATTAACAAGTCCGGTATGAATTATCTCGGGATGCTTCCATTTGAAAATATCCCAGATATATCTCTCCATTTCGCTCTCAATCATCAAGTCATTTCCTCTAATAATATGGCTCACTTTCAAAAGATGATCGTCAATTGCCCAGCTCATCTCTAATGTCGGCCAGACTTTGTATTTCTTTCCAGCTCTCGGATGCTCTCTATTTGATATCTTGAATAAAACTCTATCACGAAATGCAGGATTAGCATGCTTCATGTCTGTCTTTATTCTCAATGTCGCTTGCCCTTCTTTCATCTCAAACATTTCCCCCCATCTTTTCAATTGCACTTTCAAGGGTAAAACCCTACAGCCGCATTCCTTTCCTTCAATTCGATTTTTTCTCAATTCCTCTTGAGGGCAATGGCATACATAAGCCCTGTCTTTTCTGATTAATTCCTTAGCATAGTCATAATAAATCTTTAACCTATCTGACTTATAAATAATATTCTTGCTGTATTTTATTCCAAGCCAGTCAAAAGCGTTTATTATTAACTCATAAGATTCTTTATCAATCTGTTTCTCAGCACTTCCAATTGTATCGTCCATAACGAGCAATAATTTCCCTTTATATTTTTCAGCATACAAGGCGTTCAAAATAAATGTTTTAGCATTCCCTAAATGCAATGCTCCAGACGGAAATGGGGCAGCCCTAAATATTAGCTTCTTCCTTTTTGCATTTGGAATTTCTGCCAAATCTTTTTTTTCTTCTCTAATCTTAACAATTCCCTCATAATTAGCAAAAATCAATTTTCTCTCTTCGCTAGAAAGAGAATTAACCTCTTCTACAATCCCCTTTATTTCCTTCAAAACTTCTTTTATGTCTTCCTTTTTCAAGCCGTGTTGGAACAATTTCGGCAAAATCTTATTTACATCAGCCTTTCCAAATTTAATAGCATTTTTTAATGCGTAAGCCTTAATCTCTTTTGAAAAATCTGCCATAATAATTTTAAACAAGGAGATTATTTAAGGTTGTTGATTGATTATTTAAATTGCTACTATATTATTGACTTAATATCTTAGAAAGATTTATATTTTAGTAATCTAAACAATAACTATGAATAACGAAATAATAAAGAAACTTGATGATGTAATAGAAGCTGTTCCCAAGGAATTCAAAGATGTGCATCCTATCTCGCCACATTGGTATGTTAGTGAATTATGCCGATATTTACAGAATAGAATACAAAAGCAAGAATTTGATGCGAGATACAATATCCTTTTAAAAATGTCTGTTGGAGAGATTGCGCAAAATTTGCATTATAAGGGGCTTTCTTTCTTATAGAATAATTAGGAGACTAATCAGTTTTATTTTTTCTTCTTTTGCTTTAAGAATATCTATTTTAAGATCTTGCGCTCGTGTTGCTATTGCTAGCGCAGTTTGATAAACATCTTCAAGTTTTGCCATCTTAGAAATAAATAAAGTATCTCTTATATTTATAAACTTTGTTATTCAGTAGAAACTTAAAAGTAGTTATATGAGATATATAAAATAATATGTATATCTCAAAGAATAAATCTTTTTAAATGAATACACTACTTTTAAATAACTATGGCAAACATTAAATCTTTAAGCGAGATAGTTAATGAATATAATAAAAAAGTCTCTGAGTATAAAGAGAGTGTAGTCAATGTACAAAAGGAAATGACTGAATTAATATTCAGTACAAAGAATTATGATTATATTACTGCATATGAAAGGCTTATAAATAATTTATCCAATGCCGTTCAACTTAATAGGTTAGAAGGAAGAATTAATAGTTTAATCTCTAGACTTGAAATTAATGAGAAAAATCGTGTGAAGAAAAGTGCAGAAAGAAAAAGTGTTTCTAAAGATTATATTTCATATTCAGATGCGATAGAACTTCTAAAAGAAAACGATGAAAAGTTTGGTAAAAATGCTATAACATATGGAGGTTACACATTTAAGATACGCCGAGCAGCAGATAAAGGATTAATAAATGTAGAAAGAAGAGGAAAGATAATAAAAAGTATAAACAGAGGCGACCTTAGCAAATTAATATATGACAGCAATATAGAGACAATTTATAAGTCTATGTCTATCAAGGGCGAGGATATAATTACTTTAGAATATATTCCTAGGAATTTAGCCGCAGAGGTTTATAGAATGGCTGAAAAATCATTTTTTTCTAAAAAAAATCCCACAAAGCAAGCTTATATAAACAGAATTTCTAGAGATATAAAAAAAGGCAATCTTCCTTTAAAAGAGATAGATGGCGTTGCTCATATTCACAGAGAAACATTTGAAAAAATTATAAGGGGGAGATTTATGTCAATGGAAATAAGCAAAAGCAGAAAAAGAGAAGTTAAATCTAGACAGGCACAAGGCAAGGCTAGGAGGTATGGGGAAGTAAAATCTTTTATGAGCAATAAAAATATAGGCTTTGATGAAGCAATTAGAGAATTAGGTATTGCGGGAAGAGAAGCCCGCATATACAGAATGCTCTATGCCAGATATGGATTAAAAGGACAAGAGCAATCTCCCCAAGCTTAGTTATTTAATTCTCATTTTCTGGCAATCCTTCTCGAGATATTTGTGCGAAGAATCTGTTTCCCAATGGAATAAAATGGGTCTGCGAGAAGAAAACATATTTATAAATACTCTAAATAGGATATAGGGTCATGAAGGAAGTTGAAAATTGGTGGAAGCAGGCAGAAGCGGATTTACGAAGCGCTGAAAATTCTTTAAATGCTGGAGATTATTATTTATCTGCTTTTATGTCTCAACAAGCAGCAGAAAAAGCTTTGAAAGCATTGTACATAAAAGAAAAAAAAGAATTAGTTAAAACGCATAGCGTGTCTAAACTGGGAAAATTGAGTAATGTTCCAGAAGAAGTTCTAAATAAATTAGCTTTATTAGAACCTGTATATCAAGAAACAAGATATCCAGATATAGCCAACAAAATTCCTGCTGAAGAATTTGAAGAGAAAGATGCAACAGATTATTTTAATATAGCTCAAGAGGTATTAGAATGGGCAAGAAAGAAATTGAAATTATGAATCCGCTTAAAAATTTTATGGAAAAAGTAAGAAAAATTATAAATGTAGAAAGATTTATTTTATTTGGCTCAAGAGCAACTGGTAAGGCAAAAGAAAATAGCGATATTGATTTAATTATAGTTTCAAGGGATTTTGAGGATATAAAATTCTATAAAAGGTCTCCAAAATTATACTTGCTTTGGGACGCTCCTTACGATATTGATATTATATGTTTAACTCCTGAAGAACTTAATAAGAAAAAAAAAGAAATTGGAATTATGAGAGATGCAATGAAGCAAGGTGTTGAATTATAGTTTGATTGAAAGCGTAAGATGGGCCTGCGAGGAATTGAACCTCGAACTTCTCCATGTGAAAGAGATATTTTGCCTTTAGACTACAAGCCCTCTTATCTATAAAATAAATAGCAAATAGATTAAATATATTGCGCACTTTTCTTCCCTCAATTATTGCTATCAAGTTTTTCTTCTATCTTATCAAGCCTTTCAATAAACCTATTCAACTTGTATTCTATATCTTCAATCTTGATTTTTAAATGTCGCAAACTATCAAGACTTTTCATTCTATCCTCTCCAGCTCCTGCTCCAGCACTAGCTAAACTATTCAAAAAGCCAAGATCATTATCAGAATTATCTGATAAGTCCACAATCTTATTTGCGTTAGTATTTTCCCTGTCATTTCTTATAGCAATTTCTCTTGATTTTTGTAGAATTCCTCTTTTTTCCAATTTAGTCAAATCAATAACGCCTTGCTTCCTTCTTTTGAATAATCCCATGTTTATACTCTGTCCTGTTTTTTGTCTTTAGCACTCATTCTCTCATGATTTTATTTAACTCCTTTTTGCACTTTTTTATAAACAAATAGTAAAATGCCTGTCAAAATAAACCATGCTCCAATAACAGCCCCTATGTTCAAATCAACATTCTCATAAACTGCAAATCCAGTAATTCCCTGGAATGCATTAAAAATTAGAGTTATCCCTAAAATGAAGAAGATAATACCAAAAAACCTGAATACCTTATCCATCACTAAAAAAATAACTCTCGATTAATAAATCTTCTTAACGGGCTTTCTATTTAATAATTACTATATAATGATAACAAATGCAAAGATTTAAATACCATTATTTATCTCTTTTTTTATAATGACAAACATAATGACTAAACCAATAAAAAGAATATCAAATAGGATAAAAGATAAACTCTATGACACAGCGAGAGCTTTAACAAGAGTTGCTTACACAATAATCCCAACAGCAACATATATAGCAACATCAGAGAAAATTAATGAAATAGAAAATCAGCTCAATGATTATTCTGCCAAAGGAATGGGAATAGCAGGCGGGTTGCTCTTAGGGCATTGCATTGACCGAGTAACTGGAAGAATGCTTCCCAACTCGCCTAACTTTAGAAAACTTTCGCAAATAGCAGGCTACTTTAGCTTGGCAAATCTAGCAAACCTAATAAAAAATAGAACTGAAAATTTACAGGAAATGACCTTAGAGACAGTCTTATCAAACGTCCGAGGCACACTAAATCATGCAACAGAAACACTAATGAATCTATCACAATTAAATCAGAGTTCAGACTTAGATTATATAACATCTGCAGGAATTATGGCATTGACAGGCATGGCAGCGTTAAAACTCGGAGATTCTTTTATCAGGTCAAGTTTAGCAAGAACAGCGCATAATATAATTAATAGCATGTACAACTATACAATGGGCAGTGAAGACGATGCGTACAAGCACAGGCTGGCAAACAAGATTCTGATTAAAAAGGCAAAAAAAGAGATTGAAGATAGCAGGCTTGCTTAAATTTAAATAAACCTCATTGCTTATTATCTTATCTGAACAAAAGAGGATAATATGGCAATTAACGTACATAATTTAATCGCAGCAATAAATCCAGATGTATACTGCTCTCCAGAGCTGAAATCAGAAGTCAGAGCAATAGCAAAGCAGAAAGGCTTTCTGGCAGCAGCAGAAATGGCCAAGCCAGGCGAATCAGATTATATGGATTTGGACAAAGAGCGCCTTGTTTCTAATCCCTTCAAGCTGAACGGCATAAAAAACCCAATAGAAAAACATTCTCTTATTTATGACAATTTTTCACAAGCTTTAGAGCCTATTTATTTCTGGATTTTAGATTATATAAACAAGGAATATAAGGAATCAGAAAAACTTATTGATAATTTCGTGACATCAACAGGCTCTGCCCAATTTGGGGAGATGGGGCAGCGTACAACAAGGATGCAGGAGGAAGCTATGAAAATGATGGGAACAGTAGGGGCAATTGTAAAATCAATATTGAACATTATTTATGATTTAAAAGAGTTCAAAATCCGCCTTTCAACATACGACGACTTAAACTCAAAAGATAAAAAGAAAAAAAGTTCAGCGCTTCTTTCTCTGAAACAAATCTGGCTGGATCAGGTTGATTTTACAAAACGAGGCACAACCAGTTTGAAACAATTAGCCGCTCAATATGATTATGTTACTGTTATTGACGCATTCATGGCTGCCAATTCTTTGGATGATGTAAAAAAATTGGATTTAAATGAAAGAGTAAAAAGAATCCTGGAGCAGAGAATTGGAGAATTTGAAAAATGGCTCAAGGAATCAGAGCAGGAATTGAGAAAAAGATTTGAGATAGAGAGAATATATCTAAAAAACCAAGTAAATTCAGTCAAGCTTTATGCCCGCTGGATAAAGCCCTATCTTAAATCAGCAAGGCAATTAGAGCAGCGCGCAACAGCAACAGCATCTTTAGTTAACGCATTTAACACAACGCTCTTGGAATTGACAATCCTGGGAAAAGGAAAATATGAGCCAGATAAAGATGTTCTTGCAGGCCTTCTCCCGAAATCATTCAAGAAAATAACAAAAAGAAAATATTCTCCAATAGTTATCGTTGAATTCAGATATCGCTCTGCTCCAGAAAGAACGCAGCAAGGAGGCTATGGCTTCCGTGGCAGAGCTGAGATTGACTTTACAAGTTACGCATTAAACGAGAGGGAATTAAAAACTCTCAAGGAAGAATTGGAGAAAGATGATTTAGGCGATTTAATGCAATTATTAGAAGGCTCGACAACAGAGAGCCTTGAACAAATTAAGGTCGATCTTGACGAATTTCTTGAAGACAAGCAAAAGCAAAAAAAAGAATCAGAAGATACGAACCCATTTTCTGCCTTGTTTTCAATCTTCGCGCAGAAAAAACAGCCAGAATTATCAAAAGACATTAGAAAAGATACCGATGCAGAAAAGGTCATACGAAATCAGGCAATAATTCTCGCCAGAGTAAACTGCAGGAAGCTTTACAATTCTTACAAGAACGCAAATGAGATGCCTGGCTTTTTCTAGAGCATTATTCACAGGAAAATCTAAATATAAAATAACTTTAGGTAAAACTTGAAGAAGAATTAAAAAAATCACACAAACAATAAAAAAAGAAAATTCAACCCCCTATATTTATATATTTCATTCAATTTGTTAAATAATGAAAATTCCAAAACAAAAAAATAAAAGCAAAAAATTAAGGAAGATAAAAGAAGCAAGCTCAAGAATAAAAAAGATAAAAGAATTAGAAACCCCAAAGAAAAATTTGAAGCTTGAGGAAGAAATAAAAGAAGGGCAATTTCAGGAAAGTTTCTCAACAGAAGAATTCAAGCCCTCAAAATTACAGGCAGCGGAAATAGAAATAGATGAAACAAGAGAATTTCAAGCCAAGACAGAAACTGAAGAAGCGCCGTCAAGAGCAAGATATCAGACAGCAAGAGAATTGCCATACACCTCAAGGCTTCAATCAGAAATTCGGCCTGGAGCATACGCAATGAGGCAGGATGATGAAGAAAGAGAATATTCGCACGCAGAAGAATTACAACCGCAATTAAGGGAAGCTAATCAAAGAATATTCCGCCCAGTAGAGTCAAGAATAGAGCCATTACAACAAGACATTCTCGCGCGAGACGAGTTAGAAGCAGAAAGGCAATACGAGGACAGGGAAAGGCAATACAGGCTGAAAAAAAGGCGGGAGTAAAAATTGTTATGTTTAACGATTGACCAAAGTTGCCTATATTGGTAACTTTCATATATCTATAAATTTCTCTGATTTTGTATAAAATATTATTCTTTATTGCAATGGATAAAAAACATACTTTTAAATAAACAGCCCTCTATATTAAAAAATGCCAACTGAAAATATCTATAGAAATAAAGGATATGGCTTTGATTCTTCCATTGGTGCTTCATATGGACTTAGCGAGAATTATGGAGAATCATTTTTAGGATTTGATTACAGAATTCCTGCGAGAGAATTTGGAGTGCCATCAAATCCTATAGGAGCAAATCAATTGAAAAATGTTTCAGACAGAATATCAACTGGTATAAAGACAATAGAAGTATCTGGTTTTAATATTATGGCCAGAGAACCAATGAAGGGGATGGACAATATTCCAAAACAAATGTGGAAGGAAATAAACCGTCTCAAAAAACTTACAGGGGTTGATTTAACATTTCATGGCCCCTTAGTTGAAGCAACCGGCTTTCAAGGCAGGCAGGGCTGGACAGAAGAAGACAGAAAAAGAGTTGAAAGAGAGATGATAAGCACAATTCATAGGAGCCACGAATTAGACCCAAAAGGAAATTTAGTTGTAACATTTCATTCAAGTAACGGCCTTCCAGATCCGCAAACAATAGTAATAAACGATAAAGGCGAGAAAGAAGTAAAAGACTTCTGGGCAATTGACGAATATAGGGGGCAATTTCAAAATATGGCTCCAAAATTAAGCCATTTTAAAGGCGAATTAAAGGCAGAAGACCCCAAAAAATTTCTGGACAAGCAAAACACAGATGCGTGGTTTGGAGCGTTAGAGACAATTAATTTCAATGTAAGAAGAGGCGCAGAAGTCATTGACGCAATTAAGGAATCTGAAAAGGGAAAAGATTTATTTGAACTTTACGGCAAATTAGGGACAGATGAAGCGCAAAAAATGCTTCAAGTCCTGCAAAAAGAAGGAATAAATACAAAACAAGCAGAAAAAGCAGTTAATGACATAACTTTCGGCGATTTAAATCTTCGGCAGGCATATCAAGGGTTTCAGGATATCTATGACAGAGCATATGACTCTTTGAAAAAATCAGACACAAAAGAGGCAAAACAGGATTTGCAAAAACTTGACAATTTCAGAAAAGAAATACAGCCAAAATTTGCTGAAATTTCAAAGCGCGAAAATGTCCCTCTTCTCGCAGAAGAATTAAAGAAAGGAATTCAAGTTTTAAGAACAATAAATACTCCTCAGATTTATAAGCCTCTTAGAAAATGGGCAATAGAAGAGGCAGGAAAAACATTTGCGAATGTAGCTTTTGATTCATACAAAAAATACAAAGATGCCTCGCCTATAATAAGCATAGAAAATCCTCCTGCAGGCAGCGGGTTGAGCAGGGCAGAGGACTTAAGAGATTTGGTGAAAAAAGCAAGAGAGGAATTTGTAGAAGAAGCGACAAAAAAGCTCAATCTCTCAAAATCAGAAGCGCAGAAGCAGGCAGAAAAATTAATCGGCGTTACTTGGGATGTTGGCCATATCAACATGTTGAGAGGTCATGGCTATCAAGAAAAACATCTTCTTGAACAAACAAAAAAGATAGCTCCTTTTGTAAAGCACGTTCATTTGTCAGATAATTTTGGTTTAGAGCATACAGAATTGCCAATGGGAATGGGAAATGTCCCTACAAAGAAGATGCTTGATTTAATTCATGAATATAATAAAAAGGTTAAAAAAATTGTTGAAACCGGAGATTGGTTAAGTCAAAGCGGTCTAAATCAAAAAAGTCCTGTCAGGGAAACCCTTTCAGCCTTCGGCTCTCCAGTATTTGACGCTGACGCTCCATATTGGAATCAGACAGCATACACAACAGGCAGTTATTTCTCTGGCCAAGGCGCAATAAATCCTCCAATACATCACTCAATCTGGGGCTCTGGTTTCTCAAATCTTCCGGTTGAATTAGGCGGGCAAATGGCAGGGCGCAGTAGAGTTTCTGGCGCACCTATTGAGTAATTAATAAATAAAATCAAAGATAGTTTTAATAATATATAAAGCTATAAATTATTATGAAATTAAAGCATGACTTTTGGTATTGGATTTTATTAACAATTTTTATACTTCTATTAATACTCTTAATAAAAATTTTAATCACTGGCGAGCCAAAATGAGAAAAAGAAAAATTTTCGATGTGATTTTAGATACCATATTAATATTAATAACAATATTAATTATTTATTGGCTTATTAAATTAATATTAGGTGGAAGTCCGGATTTAAGTCAGTTTAATTCTGCTTTAATTGTAGCAATAATAGGATTTATTATCAAAACCTATAGAGAAATCGGAGAGATAAAAGTTGGAATAACATATAGTTTTAGCAATGCAAAAAACGATATCAATTCAATAAAGACGGACATAAAAATTATCAAAAATGATGTCACTTTAATAAAGAAAAAATTAAAGATTTAAATATGTCATTATCTTTCAATAAATATAAAATGGCATTAAAAAAGAAGGTTGAAAGCAAAAAAAATGAGCACGCCTCTGCTAAATCAAGAGTTAAGCTTATAAAAACTCTTCCTCTGCAGAAAAAATCTCTGATTAATGAGAAAGAAATAGCAATGGATTTTGCAGAGAAAGTTCATAAAAAATTTGACAGGATTGTAAAGGCATCTATTCTCTTCGGCTCGCAGGCGCAGAGCACGGCCCATTCAACTTCAGACATTGACGTAATCTTGATTATAGACGATGCGTCAATAAATTGGGATTTAGAATTAATAGCATGGTATAGGGAAGAATTAGGCAAGCTAATAGCATCAGAAAAATATCCAAAAGATTTGCATGTCAATACAATAAAGCTAACGACATGGTGGCAGGATCTTGTCCATGGCGATCCTGTTGTAATAAATGCCCTGCGTTATGGAGAAGCATTAATTGACTCCGGAGGATTTTTCAATCCATTAAAAGCCCTTCTATTGCAGGGCAGAATACGCTCTACTCCTGAAGCAGTTTATAATGCTCTTCAAAGATCTCCTTTGCATTTGGCAAGAAGTAAGATAGCTATTTTAAGTTCAATAGAAGGAGTTTATTGGACAATGGTCGATGCCGCGCAAGCAGCATTAATAACAGCAGGCAAATTGCCTCCAAGCCCAGAGCACATTCCACAGATGCTGAAAACTACATTTGCCGATAATGGCTTATTAAAATTAGACAGAGTTGGAGAGCTACGCGAAATTTATCTCCTTCATAAAGGAATCCAGCATCGCGAGATAAATGATATTAAAGGCAATGAGATTGACAAATGGCAGAACATTGCAGAATCTTTCCTATTGGAAATGTCAAAAATAATTGATAGGATTCTTGAGGCAGGGGAAAAGTAAGCTATCTGTCTAAATTTCAATAATTTTGTATTGGACTTTTTTATTTTTCAGCAGACTTGTGATTTTTTATAATTTTCTTTATCTATTATTATAACATTTGATAATTTATTTGCCTTAAGTTCTTCTATTAGCCAGTTTGCTTATATGTCCTATTTCCCCTTTTTAATTGATAACCTAAAAGATCTCTAATGATTTTCATTTTGTCTTTCTGTTATCAGTAACATATTTTATGTTATTAATAACGCATAATATGTTATTTGTAACATCTCTTTTCCTTTTTGTTATGAGAAAGCAGAATTTAAGCAGCTTCTCTCGTCATAGTAGGATATTGTTTGATTCTATTCTCTCCTCTGTTCTCAGACTCTTTCGCAATATGATAAACAAGATTTCTTGCCAGATTGAATTTTTCAGGATTTTCGTCTTTTGCTAGCTTGCTAAGGCACTTTGTAGCATAATCTATAATTTTCTTGCCTTTATTTGCCTCATATTTCCTATACTCCTCTTCTGCCTTCTTTAATATCTTATCAGCATTTTTTAAGATAGCTTCTCTTTCAATGTATTTTGCAGTCAATACAGCAATGCTCTCTCCTATTCTCTGCATGTCTTCACTAAAGCCCTCTTTCTTTAGCCTTTTCTTTATTCTTTGAGCAGCTTCACTAGCAATCGCCCCATACAAAATAGGCTCTTCTTTTTCAGGGTCAAGCTTCTCGCCATTCTTATATTTCTCAATAATCTCTCTGATTCTAAAGTAATTTTGATACAAGCCAAGAACATCTTTATATTCCTCAACTAATTTTTCATCTGCATTTTCAACAAATGGCTTTTGCAATACTAGCTCTTCCAAAGAGCCCCTTGGAGCGTCTGCTAATATGTTTTCAAGATTTTTTTCAAGTATCTTTGCAGAACTTTCATCTGTAATTCTCTGGATTGCATTTATTCCAATTTCATAAAGCTCTTTGTCTTTCTTCACATCTTCTGGAGTTAATTTAGAAGTATCATATCCCCCTGCCTTTAAATCGTCCTTAACCAGCATCAATCCGTTATAAGCAAGCTCTCTCAATCTCTTTTCTTTCTTGTCCCTTTTATCCGGACGGCTGTCTTCCTTGCTAAGTTTTTGCAGCTCTTCCAACTGCTTCGTATATCTTACAAATTCTTTTTTGTAATCCCTTTCTACCATGAAAAACCTAATAAAAAGAGCTATTTAAATCTTTCTATTTGTGATAACTATATAGAAGTAACAATATGAAAAGGTATATAAATGCTATTTCTCTCTATGGAAAATGACTAATTTAAGGAAATTAAAAGAGTGGGGCAAATATCACATAGTAGATACCACGGCACTATTGGTTTCTACAAATCCTTTTTACTCTATTCTAGAAAAAATAGCCTATGGAATGACAGATGAAACTTCAATAAATGCAAGACTTAATGTCGCATGGATGTCTTATGCAGGCATTGCTTTGTTATATGTTAAAGGAAGGGATTTATCCAGAGAAATTTTTCATATTACAGATAAAACTAGGGAAAAGATTCAGAAAATTCATGATGCACTTTACACTTCTGCCTTTAATGGTTTAACATGTCCTATTCTGTATTTAATATCCGGAGCGCAAAACTGGAAGGAAATTGCATTGGGCACACTTGGAGGCATGGTTATGGCACTTCCAATGGGCGTTATTGGAGGATATTCTATTGATACTTCTCGTGATTTAACAGGATTGCGAGAATCTCAAAGAGTTCCAAAATTCTTAAAAAAAAGAAGCCCAAGGCTAAAGAAAGCAATTGCTGCAGGTTTAGTAGCATCCTCTCTTGGTTTGATGGGTTTGATATATAACTTAACACCAAATAAAGAGCCTGTTATTCAGCCAGCAGTTCAACAAATTGAATATCAAAATAATAAGTTAGAAGCTGTTCTAAAAAAAGGCTAAAAATTATGCCGGTTTCTCGTCATGCCTCTCGCCCTTCCATTCCTCACTTAACTTATCATCTTTATCCAAATGCTGTTCTTCTCTTTGCTCAACTTTTCCCTCGTCTTTATTTTCCTCACGCTTCTCTTCATTTTTTTCTTCAATCTGCTCAAATTCAGCATTTTCAGATTCAATAGGCAATTCAACACTAATAGCTTCATTCAATTTTGGTATGTCTTCTTTATTGTCAGCATTCCCAGGCACATAATCATCTTCCAATTCATCCAGTGCAAGCTCTTCAACATCCTTATTTGTATCTTCTTTAACAGGAGTAGCTTCCATCATCGGAATCATAATCTCCTGTCCTGTCTCTAGTTGGCTCTCGTCCTGCACTTCTTTTTCTTTGTCATAAGAATCCTTGTCTAAAACATTATCTTCTCTTGAACTCTCAACTTCAGCAACCAATTTGCTGATTTTATAAGCAGCGTCTGCGTTAACAGAAATGCTGTCAATTCCTTGCGAAAGCAAAAATCTAACCATGTCCTCTCTGCTTCCTGCCTGTCCGCAGATGCTTGTTTCTACATCATATTTTCTACACACTTTAATAACGTGTGCAATTGCATTTAAAACAGCAGGATTTGTTTCGTCATATAGATGCTGCACTTCTGCATTATTTCTATCAATTGCAAGTATGTATTGCGTCAAATCATTGCTTCCAAAACTGATAAAATCAATGTCTTCCTTGCATAAATCTTCAATAATCTCAACTGCTGCAGGAGTTTCCACCATTATTCCTATTTTTACATTATCAGCCATTTCAATATTAGCTGCAAGTTCTTTCATTTTTCTGACTTCATCAACGCTGATAATTTGAGGAGCCATTAGTCCTATTTTCTTTTGAGGGAAGTTTTTAGCTATCTCTTTTATAGCAGCCAATTCAGCCTTCATTATGTCCAGATGCTTCAAGCTGAATCTTATGCCGTGATCCCCAAGCATGGGATTTCCTTCAATCTCTTTAGGCGCCCCTTCTAAATGCCTGAATTCGTCACTCCTTATATCAGAGCTTCTTATCCATATCTCATCAAAAGGCTCTGCAATTTTTTTTAATCCTGAAACTAAAACAGAGGTATATTCTCCAATTTTCTTGTCTTTGACATATTTTATCGGATGCTTTCCAGAACTAGCGATAATTCCTTCTAGTCTTACTAATCCAACTTCTTTTGCCCCTGACTTTGCAGCCCTTTCTGCAAAATCAGGCAAATCAACAATAACCTTGATTTTAGTCTTTGTAGGCACTATCTCTTTTACTTCTGCTAATTTTGTTTCTGCTTTGCCCTCAAAAACTCTTCCGCTATTCCCATCAACTGTAACAATTTCTCCATCTTTCAATTTTGTAGTAGCTTCATTAGTTCCAACAACAGCTGGAATTCCCATTTCTCTGCTCACTATGCTTGCGTGAGACGTAATTCCTCCTTCGTCAGTGACAATAGCTGCAGATTTTTGCATTGTAACAACCATGTCTGGATTTGTCATCTTTGTCACAAGAACATCACCTTTCTTTATCTTGCTCAATTCCTCCATCTTATGCACTATTTTTACAGTACCAGAAGCAACTCCCGGGCTTGCTCCTAGTCCAGAAAGCAGCACTTTTCCTTCTATCTCTCCTTCTTTTCCTTCTCTAGCTTTTGTAGTTATCGGCCTTGATTGCACAATATAAATCTCATTACCTTCAATTGCAAATTCAATATCTTGCGGCTTGCCATAATGCTCTTCAAGTTTTAATGCATATTGCGCAAGTCTTTTTATCTCGTAATTATTTAGAACTTGTTGCCTGCTTCTCTCCTTAGTCAATTTAACAATCTTATTCTCTCCACTTGAGTCACGGACAATTGCAATGTCTTTTTCAACTACATTACATTTAACAAAGTTAAAATTAGCCAAATTAGAATCAACAACATAATGATCTGGTTTTATTCTCCCTGAAACAATACCCTCACCTAATCCCCAAACAGCCTCTATCATGATATTATTGTCATTTTTAACTGGATTTTTAGAGAAAATAACGCCTGATTTTTCAGAGTCAATCATTCTCTGCACAACAACAGCGAGATAGGATTTATCATGCTTAAAGCCTTTTTTCTGCCTGTAATAAACAGCTCTTGCAGTAAACAAGGACGCAAAACATTCCTTCACTTTTAATAATAGCTGCCTGTTTCCCTTTACATTCAGAAAAGTTTCCTGCTGTCCTGCAAAACTTGCTTCAGCCAAGTCTTCAGTTGTTGCGCTTGAGCGAACTGCAACAAATGGCATTTCATGGCTTGTTTTTAATATGTCCATAGCCTTGCTTCCAGCTTTAGCAATATGCTCTCTATCAATGTCAAGAATCTCGTATGCTTCAATAATTTCATCGCCCATGTCTTTCGGCATCTCTGCATTTTCTATCATGTCTCTTACTTTTTTAGCGGCTTTATTCAAGCTTTCTGTATCTTCAATATCTAAATTATCCAAAACATAGTTAATCTTTTCTTTCAATCCAGATTTTTCAATAAGATGCTGATAAGCTTGTGCAGTCACAATAAAGCCGGGCGGCACAGGAAATTTATTGTTATACATCTCTGCCAAGCTTGCCCCTTTTCCGCCAGCAATTGCAACGTTTTTGTTGCTCAATTCAGAAAACCATTTTACAAAATTATGCGAATCGCTCTTTTTTTCTTTCATTAATAAAATAGAAGAAACGAGTTAATAAATATTGTTGATTGCGAAAAATAGATTTTTTTATTCCCCAAGAGTTTTTATTGTTGCTATTAAATCTTTATGAAGTGTAATTTCCGCTTTAATACCTGTATCCGACCTAAAATTTCCACTCTCAAATTCTCTAATACCTTCTATCTTCATTCTTTCTGCATTAATATCAGATCGTTTGTATATGGCATATGGCCCAAGCATAATAAAAGTATTATCTACCGCTTTAACTCTTCCTATATAATCATTGCTACTTATTACTTGTATGATTTGGTTCTATATGGACAATATGCCCTAAATATCTTTCTAGTATTCTGTTTTCCATAATAATTTACAAAATTCTAACTATTTAAATCTCTCCTTTGTTACCATTATATAATAATTATTAATATAATGTAAAGATTTAAAAGTAAGTCTTGTCTTACTTTTAGATGATAGATATAGCCACTATTTCAACTAAAGGACAGATAGTAATCCCAAAGAGAGTAAGAGAAGAAGTAGGCTTAGCAGAGCAAGACAAGGTATTAATAATAAGCGATAAAGGACAGATTATTCTAAAAAAGGTCTTTAAAGAAAGAGCAAAGAGAAAATTGCTGGAATTGATGGATTATATGGCTAAAAAATTTGAAGAGAAAGACATTACAGAGGAGGATATACAAGAAGAGATAAGGGCGGTAAGAAATGAAAAAGCCAAGAATCGTGCCAGACACTAATGTTTTAATTTCAGCCTTTATAAAAACAGGAAAGCCAAGAGAAATTTTTCATAAATTTTTAAATGACAAGATTATTTTTATTTTAAGTAGTTCTTTATTAACAGAATTTATTGAAGTAATTTAGCGAATTAGTAAACCCAGAACAAAAATTCAATATTATTTTGGAAGATCCTAAAGACAATAAAATATTAGAGGTCGCAGTAGAAAGCAATGCAGATTATATACTCACGGGAGACGAGCATTTATTGAAGCTAAAAGAATTTAATAAAATAAAAATAGTTAGCCCTGTTATATTTCTTAAAATATTGAATCGAGATTAATGAATAGCTAATTTTTCAAAAACAATTTTGCATCTGCATGGCAATTTAGCTTTAACATCTGTCAAGGCATCTCTGGCAATTCTCGCTGTTTTCTCGTTCTCGCATGAAATATAAAATATTTCCTTTCCCGCATTCACAATTGCAGCTCTTCCTATAGTGATTCCAAAAGAATGCTTCATTCCGCTTGAAAGCCTGTCTGCCCCAGCTCCTGCAGCAGTCTTATTCTCCCTTAGTATATGGTGTGGATATACTTTTATAGCAAAATAATATTGATTAGGCGCATTAGTATCAAGAACTTTTGTTATAAACATCCTGCATGCCTCAAGCGCATTATCTCTTACCTGAACGCTCTCGTCAGCTATAAGCCTGACAACATAAGGATGCCCCCCTCCTTTAGAAGCTTTAGAATTTCCTATCGCAAATTTCACAATCTTCATCTGAGGCACTGTTTTGATGTATGCCTTTTTTCTAGTCTTGGACTTTCTAGTGTATGGCCTTACCCTCTTCTTTGAATATGCTACGGCTTTTCTTAACGCCATTATTTCTAGATTCCTCCTGATTTCCTTTTTAATATCATTCTTTCTCCGTTCCGTTCTCTTTTTACATTAACTCTTAAATCTATACTAATTCCGATTCCTCTGCTTATTCCCATGTTTTCCTCCTATGCATTATCCTAAAATTTTTCTTATTAGTAACATAAATCTCAAAATCTTCTCTATTTTTAGGCTTTATAATCTCTGGTCTAATGCGGGAGAGATAATTAAAAGCTTGCGCTGGAGTTTTAAAGAATAAATTAGTACCATCTTCAGCCGATTCTCCAGGATATGTCACAACCCAATCATATTCCTCTCCCCTATTCAATTCCCTAATTTTCTTTCTAGTTTTCCCATTAGAGTCTTTTTCAAATATCTCTAAATCAAAAAATAATTCTCTTTCCCTGTCAATTCTTACATTCATTTTTTGCCTTCCTTCTTATTGATATCAATATCTGCGATTTCAATCTCTGTAGTAATTGCCTGTCCAGGCAAACCCTTTTCAAAAATAGCTCTGACAAGGCCTTTATTTCCGTGTGCATCGCTAATCTTTCCTTTAATAGTTTTTCCTGAAGGACTTCTCCAAATAACTTCTTTTCCCGCGAGTTTTCTTGCCTCTTCCCTGCTAGAAAAACCCAAATCCAACAAAAAGTGCTTTTCATGAATTGTGTGCCTACCACGCCTGAATTGTACAACTATGCCTTTCATTTCTCTGAGAGAGATTATAGCTTTTTAAAACTTCCGAGAAATATCAATTTATAGTACCATCTCAAAATTCCCAAGCTCTTTCTTCAAGACATTTAGGATATCAGAGTCTAATTTGAATTGCAATTTATCTCTCGTCTTGCTCAAAGCCTCTTCCAATTCTTTCTTGTCGCTGTTTTCAAAGCCTTTTTTTTCAACCTTCTGCACTTTGCCTTCAGAAACGAAAAAAACCCCGGAATCTGTTAGCACAAGCTCTCCTTTCTTCCCGCTGTAAGCAATCTGCACAACTCCCTTCTGCGCAGAAACAAGCTCTTTTCTCTGCAAGTATTCAACTAAGGCACTGATCAAATCATTAGCATCCCTACCAATTCTCTGCAATTCAGTCTGCGTTAATTTCTTGTTTTTGACTTTGACTTTAATTTTTAGAATCTCTTTTGCAATATCAAACATTCTTGGCTGCAATTTACCCTTTTTTACTAATTCATTATCCAGATTATCAATCAGGGCATCCTGGCTTTTATTGCCGAATATATTCTTAAGAAGCTTCTCCATTTCAGAATGCAGCTTTTCAACCATATGCTCTTGCATTTTCATTTCTAATTTTTCTCTTATAGCCTTTAATTTCTTCCTATAAGCATCAGCCTCTTTCTGCAATTCGTCAATCTCCTTCCCTGATATCTCTTTTAGTTTGCCATGCTCATAATCTTTGAAGTATTTGACTGCTTTCTCTAATGTCTTTAACTCTTCAGAATTCATAACTTTTTCTTTGTTAACTAATACATCCTTAACTTCTGCAACTATTGTTTTCGGAACAGGCGGTGAATGTCCTGCAAGCATCATCAAAGCTTGCGTTGGAGTAACAACCCCGTAATAAATGTCAATCATAGTGTCTATTAAACGCCTTTTGACAAATTCCTCTGTCCTCTCGCCCTCTTTCATGTATTGATCAATAGCTTCTGGACTTGGTTTTATCCTTCCCATTAAAAGTAACCTTTTCCATGGCAGGAATGTACCTCTGTCGTATAAAGGAACACCGTCTCTTATAAAAGTGAAATAAACAGGGCTTGCGTCTTTAACGCCCTGCCAAAAATCAGTCAATAAATAAACCTGCGGTTCTAATCTGTTCTTAACTCCAGCCAATGCAGTAGCTTCTTTTATATATTCATAGATTATGCCTCTTAATCTCTCTAGCAATTCAATGCGGGACATTCTTTTCACGTCAGTGTCGTCAATGACAATGAACACGTCAATATCACTTGTAGGGTCAGCAGTGCCTCTGACTAAGCTTCCCCCAATGCAATAGCTCGCGATGTATCTGTCAAATCTCCCAAGAACTAAAGATTTGTGAATATTAGCAACTCTCAATGCTCCTAAGAAGCCGCTGTCATGCAAAGGCATGCTTGCGGAAATAGCATCTATGAAATTAAATTTGCTATCTAATCCATAATTCCACAAATCAATCTCTGTCTTTATATGAATCCATAATTTTTCCCCTGACTCCTTTGCAAGCTTGACAACCTCTGGTTTAATTTTCCCAAGATTCTTGTATTCTTCTTCAGGAATAACCATAATCAAATGCAAGGGCTTGTTTTTCTTAATCTCTTCATGGAATTCTTGAGGCACCTCTTCCTCTTCAAACATTGGAAATGCCTTTGCAGGAAGCAGTCCCAAAGCCTTAGTAAACGAAAATTTCTTTAAAATTGCCTTCTTTAAAGCTTCAAGCTTATTCTTAAGTTTCTCAATATTGTCGTTAGGCACAGACTGATTAAGTCCGCCAGGCTTTCCGCCTCCCCCTGTCCCGCTCACATATCCAGTTAAATCAGTCTTCTTTTCGTGTTTGTTCTCGTGTTTATCCTGCTTCGTATCGTCCACTTCAAGTGATAAATCTTAGTATTTTTAAAGCTATTGCTTTTAAACATAATTGTGTGGGTTAGTGACATTTTGTACAACTGATGAATTAGCATATTCCCCGTTCATTCTAGATTCGATTAATTATGATATTTGTCGATATAATTAACAAAATTACAAACTTTTAATAATTCTTTGGATTTGTATGTAAATTTTTATAAAATAACTTGTGTAAAATGTGTGTGCTCTACACAGCTTAAAACTCATAAGATATTTAACTACTAAATATCAATAAAATTTATGAAAAATTTAGAGAAATTATTGATTTCTTTGCCATTAATTCTCAATAGCTGTGCGTTTAGCATTAAAGAAAATAAGCATAATAATTATGTAGAAGAGGAGGCATATCTCTCATCTTATCAAAAAGTGAATAATCAAGGTGAGCCCATAATATTCTATCCAATAGTTATTTTAAAATTAGGCAAGGACGAAAATAAGAAATATAATACAAAATAAAAACAATCACAAAGTTTTTTAAACCCTCTTAATAAGAATAACAAATGAAATACAAGCCTTTAGAAGGAATAGTAAAAGTAGGATACACAAGATTTTATAATCCTTTATTAGAGGGCGGTCAAAGATACGCATGGGAGACATATGACAAAGCCAGTTTCGCAAGCTCTCAATCATTTGAGGATTTCTCTAGATTATTAAGATTATTTAACGTACATCCATCGCAAATAGATAATATAGGAACAGAAAATCCAATATCGACAGATATTATGCCAAATGATAAATTAGAGAATCTGCTTAAAGCTCTTTCAAGACCTTTAGTCATACTAACAAAACTATCTAACAAGGATTATCCTAAAAAATTAAATAAAAGATATAATGTTTTTATGGATTCTCTATTCTCAATTGAGATAGGCGAATCAGTGAACATCGTAGAATTAAGAGAGATTCCATCTCTTCTCAACAATATGGGCTGTAAGGAAGAAGATATTATGTTATTTGAGCAAACAGAATCAGATTATGCTCCTTTGGACAGAGATTACATATCCCATATCTACAATTCCATAGGAATATAGCAAAAGACTGAAGTAATTTATCAGTTTGTCTTTAGCTATATTTTGCTCTCTCGTTATAATTATTTATACCTTTGTTTTTATACAAAGAAAAGCTAAAATCATAAAGATTAATATATCCATTAATAACAGAAATAACGAGAAGATACAATTTGAGATTGATTGAATGTACTTTAGTTAAAATATAAATTAGATTTGACATTTGGAATAGATTTATTAATAAAAGCTCATTTATTTAATAATGAAAAAGAGTCTTGAAAGAAGATATCTTCCTGAATTTGTTTATGGCGCAATTGACGGAATAATCACGACATTTGCAATTGTTGCAGGCTCGTTAGGCGCGTCCTTAAGCTCTTCAATAATATTAATTTTAGGATTTGCAAATTTGTTCGCAGACGGATTTTCAATGGCTATTTCAAATTATCTCTCAACTAAATCGCAGAAAGAGCTGAATTTAAAGCATCAGCACGAGCATAATCAAAAAGATCCAAAGAAAACAGCGCTGGCAACTTTCATAGCATTTGTATTGATAGGCTTCATCCCTCTAATATCTTTTATCTTTGCTTTATTCTTTCCTGCTTTCAACAATAATGAGTTTATGTTTTCCATAATACTAACAGGAATAGCTTTTATTATAGTCGGTTCTGTCAAAGGCAAAATCACAGAGAAAAGCAAATTTAAATCCGCCTTAGAAACTTTAATTATTGGCGGAATTGCGGCGCTGATTGCTTTTTTTGTTGGCTATACATTAAAGGGTATTGCGGGATAGATTAAATTCTCGCTCGCCTCAGCAAATTCGCATTAGTTACAACTGTCACAGAAGAAAGAGCCATAGCAATCTCTGCAATTACAGGATGCAATAATCCTGCAACAGCCAACGGAATAGCTATAACGTTATAAGCAAATGCCCAGAACAAATTTTGCTTTATCTTCCTAAAAGTAGCCTTTGATAAATTAATTGCCTGAACAACTCCTGTTAAAGAGCCCTTAACTAAAACTATATCTCCTGACTCAATAGCAATATCTGTTCCGCTGCCCATTGCAATTCCCACATTTGCCTGCTTCAATGCAGGGGCATCATTAATTCCGTCCCCAACAAACGCAGTCATTCCTTGCTTCTGCAATTCCTCTAATTTTTTTGCTTTATCCTCTGGCAGGACATTTGCGATAACTTCATCTATTCCAACCTCTTTTGCAATCGCCTTTGCAGTTCTTTCATTGTCTCCCGTAATCATAATTGTTTTATAGCCCCTATTTTTCAATGCGTTTATCGCTTCAACAGAATCGTCTTTAACAGAATCAGCCACTCCTATAACTCCTATTGGTTTTTCTTTTTCAGATACAATCATTGTAGTATAGCCAGAATTCTCAAATTTTTGTATTATTTCTTCAAATCCATTTAATGAAATCTTCCTCTCTTTCATCAATGTAGAATTCCCAATAATTATCTTATTTTTACCTATAAAACCTTCTACACCCCTTCCTCTTAATATATTAAATTTCTCGACATCCTTGTATTTTCTCTGTTTCGCTTTTTCAACAATTGCCTTAGCAATTGGATGCTCGCTAAGTTTTTCCAAAGACGCAGCAATCTCCAGTAAATTAGATTCTCTGATTTTTGAATATATTTCCCTAACTTCTGGCTTTCCTTTAGTAATTGTCCCTGTTTTGTCAAACACAACTATCTTCACTTCTTTCATTGTCTGGATTGCTTCGCCTTTTCTGAACAATATTCCCCTTCTTGCTCCCATTCCAGAGCCAACCATCAAAGCAGTCGGCGTTGCTAACCCCAATGCACAAGGGCATGCTATAACTAGTACAGCCACTCCAACTCCAATTGCCGTGCTTAAATTCCCTGAAAAATACCACCATGCTATAAATGTTAAAATCGCAATAATTAAAATCATAGGCACAAAAATACTAGTTATTCTATCGGCTAATTTTTGTATCGGAACCTTTGTGCCTTGGGCTTCTTCAACTAACTTTATAATATGAGCTAAAAAAGTATCTTTCCCTATTTTCGTTGCCTTTACATATAAAATTCCATCCTGATTGATTGTTGCTCCAATAACATTGCTCTTTGCTCTTTTTTCTGCAGGCATGCTCTCTCCGCTTATCATGCTCTCGTCAATAGCACTCTCGCCTTTAATCACAATTCCATCAGTCGGGATTTTCTCGCCAGGTTTTATAATCATAATGTCTCCTACTTTAACATCAGAAATTAGTATTTCCATTTCTTTCCTATTTCTCAAAACTCTCGCTTTTTTTGCTCCTAATTCAAGCAATTTTCTTATTTCTTGAGATGCCCTTCCCCTCGCCTTGCTTTCAACATATTTTCCTGTGATGAAAAACGCCATTATCATTGCAGCAACGCCAGAATAGTCATCAACTATGCCTATAAAACTTAATATGCCTGTAATATAGGCAATGACTGTCCCTAAAGCAATCAACGAATCCATGTTAAAATAAAATGTGAAAAGTCCGCGCATTCCTCCTCTGATAGTTTCCCAGCCAAAAATAAAAACAACAGGAAATGCCAAGAGCAATAAAACAATTACAAAATATTGCTCTGGAATAATCATAAGTCCAAATATTCTTTCAGAAAGCATTATTATTGCGACAGGTATTGCGAATATCCAGCCAAAAATCATTCTTTTTAGCCATGTCCTCATCTCAATATCTTCTAGATTCTCATCAACCTTTGTTTCATGATGTCCATGATCCATTTTATTCTTTTTCAATACTAATTAGTTTATATCCTGTTCTTGTAACTGCTTTTTTTAACTCGTCATCTGAAACAGAATCCTCTGCCTCAACAAATCCTTTTTTTGTCATTAAGCTTACAGATGCGCCCCTCACGCCATTAACCTTTTTCAAGCTTCTTTCTATATTAGAAGCGCATGAAGCGCAGTGCATTCCCAATATAGTTAGTTTTAGTTTCTTCATTTTTTTCTTACAATTTTATAGCATGTTTAACAAATTTTAAATTATAGCTTTTATATTTTTCACACCAGTTCTGGCATTTTTCAGCAATTTCCCCGTCTCTATAATTAGTTTCTTTTACCATTTATCTTCTTCTCCTAATCTCTTGACGAGACAAATGTTGTGGTTGTTGCAATTGCCTGACAAGCCAGACTACAAAGAGCACTAATGCTACAAAAATCAAAATCATGAATAGCGAGCCATAAAGCCACATAAAGCCAAATCCCCCGAAGAAATTGTTCATCATGCCCATCATCCCGTAATTATAGCCTCTTGTTCCATATCCAAATAAATTGCTGAAGACAAATAGTGCAAGTATGATTAAGACTATCATTAATACTAAATTTTCAGTTTTCATTTTGCACCTCCTTTCATTTCAGCCTGATTTCTCATTGCTCTTAAAATATGAATGCAATATTGAGACATGTGACTTTCAATTATTTCCATTAATGGTTTAATCGTCTCTTCGTTAATCTTATAATACCTATACTTTCCCTCTATTTCCGAGTTTACAAAACCGCAGAGCTTCAATCTTGCTAAATTATGTGAAACAGAAGTCTGATCCATACCAAGTCCTTCCATAATTTCAGAGACATTTTTTTTGCCCTTCCTTAATAAATTTATGATGTTCAATCGCGGCTCAGAAACCAAAGTGCCAAAAAAGATTTTATATGCTTCGCATAATTCTCCCTCTTTAAATCCTTCTTTATGGCAAAGTCTCAATATGCTCTTATTTATCATATGATAATAGAATACATATTAATATATAAATCTTCCTGCTTTCAATTATCTAAGCATCTTCAAGCTAATCGCTAACAGAACAATAACAGCCAGTTGTATCTCTATGCCCTGAAAAGGCAATGAAGCCAGAGAAAAAGAAACTCCAAACAATCCAAATATCAGAGGAAATAATCCAGTTATACAGAGTGGGCAAAAACCAGTTAAAAGCCCGCCAAGAGTTCCAGCTCCTGCAATTGTCCCTCCGCCAGTACATTCTTTTCTTTCTCTATGTTTTATGTAAACATAAACACCATTAACAGCAACTAAAATTCCTATAATTAATGATAAAATTAAAGATAGTCCCAATTTTAACCAATTCACATTATTAGCATAAGCAATTATCAAAGGAATAGTATCATAAAATCCGCTAATTAAAAAGTTTACTAACAAATATAATAAAAAAATTCCAATTGTAAAATATAAATATGGTTTTTTAAAAACGCGCCTCATCTTTTTCTATATCCAAATATTTTATCATATGTTAGATGATCTATTATATTAAGAATAAAACAAATAACCTCTATTTGATCTCCCTTTATAGTATATAGCATTCTCCAAAATTGACTTAATTCAACTCTCCATAGATTATCAACATTATATTCTTTTGGAATTAAATGTTTTTTAATATTATCCCCATAAAAAGGGTTTGCCTTTATTAGCTCTATTTTTTGTCGTATTGATTTTAATAATTGCATTTCATTTGTATTCATTTTTCCTGCATTGGTTTGATATCCAACTATCATATTCAATCTACTATATTCCTCTTTTGCATTATCAATGAGAATTACTCTAATAGTTTTATTCATATTTCAAGACCTTTACTAATTAACAAATTTAGTTCTTTTCTTTCCGCGTATATCCAGAGAATACCTTTTGTTCCAATTATTATCTTACCGCTAAATTGAAGATAATCAAAAATTTGAAGAAGTGTTTGATGCATCACTTTTTTAGGAAGTCTTCTTTTTAGCTCGGCTAGAGTTATAACTTCTTTTGCGTCTTTTAAGGTTCTCTCTACCATTAATACTGTATTTAGTGTTGGCGAGTGTGATATCTGATTTTGTGTCTTCATTCTATTAATTTATATATTTTAGGTATATATCTATATATTTTAGGTATATTTAAATCTTTGTATAATCAAGTTTAAAATTTAAAGAAATAGAACTATTTATTATAATCTCCTGAAACAGATTGAAAAAAACCAGATTCCTCTTTATACTCTCTTCGGAATATCTTTTCTTTTATTTCTTCTAATCTCTTAGTTTCTTTACCTTTTCTATATTGAGCAACTTCTACTGTTATATTATATTCTTGATATGTTCTTATTGTAGTATTCCCTCTTATTTCAGTTCTAATTAAATTGGCTTCTAAGCGGTTTTCTTTATGCATTCCAACTAGAGACCATCCTTCATTCTCAAGAGAGGTTTTTTTCTTTGCCATATTGAGTGATATATTTAAGTTTTATAAATCTTTCTTCAAATCCTTTAAATCCCCTCTCTTGTATTAACTAATTAGTAGTTAATATAGTAAGATTTATAAAGTCATCGTGATACTATTATAAAAGATAAAATGGCGAAAAAAAATGAAATTCCACTAGAGAAAAGTTTAGAATTAATACAAAGAGTTCAGAGAGAAATAGAGAATTATAAAGCTGGAACTGTCCGAGAATTAACGCCTAATAAAGAATTAGCTTCTTTGTATGATGTGTCTCAAACACATATTAATTATCTGCTCTATAATAGGAATAATATGATATCGAGAGAAGATCTTCTTAAAAGAGCAAAACAGCTTTTTTCTCAAAGCACAAAAAAAAGAAAACCTCATCAGGGTCATAAAAAACTCAGTGGAAAAACGGAGGAGTTAGTTGGTCTTATTACAAGAGAAATTACTGATTTTAAAGAGGGGAGAATAAAAAGATTATCCACAAATAGCCACTTAGCAGAGTCTTATCAGGTCTGTTCACAAACTATAGCAGATACTCTTTCTGAGAATATTGACAAGGAAAGTATAGATTACAGGCGTCGTATCTTGTTTCAGCAAACAGGTCATAAATCCATGTCCCAATTGACACCTGAACAAAGGGTGAAATTTAATGAGCTAGGTTATAAAGCAGGATTAGCAAAGTTTACAAAGGAACAAAGAGTAGGAAATGGAAGAAAGGGTGGAATAATAGCTTATCCAAAAGGATTGGCATTATTATCTGCAGAACAAAGAATTAAGAATGCTCGCAAAGGATCATTATCTGGATTACCAAAAGAACAACGAATTGAAAATTTATTAAGAAAATCTCAGCGAACACCTAATAATTTAGAATATGCTTTTATAAATTCTCTTGAAGAACATGGATTGTATGTTCCTCATGCGAAGAATGCCCAATCTGGGCAAATCTATTATACCGGATTGAAAGGGAACAACTGGTTTAAGAAACTTGAAGATGGAAGATTTGCACTTCCCGACTTTAAAGTTAAGGGGCAACCTAAAGTTATTGAAATTAATGGATGCTATTGGCACAGTGAAGAGTTTTGTAGAGAGAAAGGATTGCCAGATTATAAATGGATTCCTGAAAGACTTATTGAAGAATACGCAAAAAAAGGAATTGAATGCAAAGTATATCGAGAATCTGATATCAGAGACAAAAAGAGGTTGGATGTTATTGTTCAGGAAATTAAAATGTGGTTAGAACATAAGGCCAGTTGATTCTTTTGATTCAGAAAGGAAAAACATTTTAAGCCCTATTCAACAATCAGCTTCCCATAGCCCATTCCCATTGTGCAGGCAATGGTAAATGCTCCCTTTTTTGTTGGAGTAAAATCTAATGTATCCAATGTCGTCTTCAGATATTTAGACAATCCCAAATCACGAATTGTAATCGCCCTTAAACATCCCTTAACTTTTTCATCTAAAGAAATGCTTACAGGCTCTCCTGCTTTTACATTAATCGTATTCGGATAATAATTAAGTCCCTTTTCGCTTAGAACTATTTTTTGAACTTCTCCGTTATTTCCATTATTTACAACATTCCCTGTTATAGAATTCCCGTTAGTTTTAGCAGAGCCAAGAAATATATATCCTCCTACAAAGACAATTATCAAAAGAGCTATTATTCCTAATGTCGTATTTCTCATAATTACATAATTATAATTAAATATATAAATTTATCCAAATATCGCGCTTCTTGGGCCAAACACAATAATCCAAGTAGTAATAGAAATTAATAAAAATGTAAAAAATATTGTTAAAAAATGGCTTTCAACTAATTTTCTTTCTAATTCTTTTGTTTCTTTATAAATCATGTAATTCAATCCTATCATAATTACAGCTCCTATTACAAAGACTAATACTGCGGCAATTTTCAGATTATCATTAAATAACATAAACGCAGTCATAGCTCCCATTAATCCTCCCATGAATCCAGCCATTATTCCTTCCATTATTCCCATTACACCACAGCATTTCCCATTGTAAATTCCAATAACAATCCCTAAAGCAGCTCCGAAAAATCCTCCGATAAACATTCCATTTGTAGAAGCAACATAAAAACCAGGCAAGAAACCAGATATCATTCCTATTGTCATGCCAACCATCATTCCGCTCATACATGGCAATTCTTTATACGCCCTAATCTGCCTTATCGTTGGCATGATTAATGCGTAGCTTAGAGCAGAGAAAAAAAGGGAAAAGCCATATTTTGGAATAAAATCTGTAATGTTTTTAAATTTTAAAAAATAAAGGATTCCAAGAGTTAAAAATGAAGTAATTAAAGAATAAAGAATTGTTTTGATAAGCTCGCCTTCAACGCCTTTTCCATTTAATTCCTTCGCAAATTTTTTGAATGACATCTTTATTCTTAAATTGATAATTATTTAAATTTTTTTGTTTATAAATTTGTATAAGTTTTAGTAGTATCTTTCAAATAGCAACATGGGAAAGATTTATATACTTAACAGAAATTTAAATTTTATGGCATCTCAAAAGCATAAAGCAGACTTGCATTATCATGGTCCTATAGGTTTTGAACCTTATTGGCTTAGAGTTCAAGGATATTCTGGAAAAAATCTCCTTAAACTAATTGCAGATACTTGTTTCAAGAGAGATATAACAATCTGCGCACTTACATCAGAGAGCGACCAAGTTAATAAAAGGGGTCTTATTTATCTAAATTCAGTTCACGATAGGATTAATTATGTTGCCCAAACTTACATTAATAATCTCAATAAATATTATGAAGGATATCATGCAGACAAGTTTGGAAATAATTCAATAATTGTAGAAAAAGAAGACGAGAAAGGCAAAAAAACACTTTATTTAATATCAGGCCAAACACCTATTATTAAAGAAAAAATTTCAGGAGATAAAATTATAAGATTTGACCATTTAGTTATTGGCTCTGATCAAGTGCCAAATTCTATTGATAACACTAGTTTAAAAACTCTTGAGGACACAATTAATTATTGTAATGATAAAGGTTTACTGCATGGCTTTGAACATCCCTCTCTGGAAGCACATTTTGGAATTGGTTTGGAAAGAGCAAAGGAGTATACGAACAAAGTGGATTTCGTAGAAGGACATAATGCGCAAATTCGTTTTGGAAAAATTTGGAAAAATGTTCCTAAAATAGGAAAATATACAAGAGAAAACAATGATAAAGCTAAGGCATTTGCTATGGCAAACAATCTTCCTTATGTAGCGAATTCAGATGGACACATGATTGAGAGCGCAGGAATAGCTTATAACGAATTTGACGCAAATTTAATTGACGAATCCAATGAAGAAAAACTCTTGCAAACTCTAAAATCTACAATTAGAGATTCAAATAAATTAAGAGAAGAAGGAAAATCCTTAACACATGAAGGATACGAAGATTTCTTGAATTCAATTGAATCAATATGGAAATTTTTAATAGGAATAAGAAAATCAAAAGAAAGATTTAGACTTCCTTAGAATTTACATTTAGTCAAATGAGCTTAAGAGATTATATCAAGACACCAAAAGACAGAGCAGAACCCTATAATAAAAGTAATTTAGTTTTACGAACAATTTTTTCTAAAAAAAGCTTTTTGGATAAATCAAGAAATCTATTGAATCATATAGAAGGGTTTAGTCATGTAACTTTGAAAGGCAGGCATTCAATAGATTTAATTTCACAATATCGGCAAGGAATATTTTATGTAGCAAAAGGAAGAGGAAAAATTATGACAGAAGATAAAGAAATTGAAATTAAAAAAGACAGTGCATTTATAATTCCTGCATATTTGCCTTATTCTATAAGTGTTGCTTCGTCCAAACAATCTTTAGAAATGCTTGTCATCAGTGAAGAAGCTCCAACAAATCAAAACAAAAAAATAATAATAAAAAATACTAGTGAAATTCCTTTTGATGGTTTTAATCCCTCATTACATTGGTGCCATAGAAGCAAAACGATATTTAGTTACGATAAAGACAATCTAAGCAAAGTACATTATTTTTCATTAGTTTATATAGATAAAAACAAACTTCCAGAACCTCATACCCATTTTCTAGGACATGATGAAATTTGGCACGCATTAGAAGGAAAAACTATTATGGCATTAAAAGATAATTTAGTAGAACATGCTCCTGGAACCTCTATTCTAATCCCAGATAATGGGGAAATACCGCACGCATCTATAACAGGTAAAGAACCAGCAAAATTTTTATTTATAATGCATCACATGGCTTTAGATAATAGGCTATTAATAACAGGCTCAAGAGGAACAATAGGCTCAGTAATTACGCAATATCTAAGAAATAATGGCTATCAGTTTATAACAGAATTGGACAGAGATAATCCAGAAAACCCAATTGATATCTTAAAAGATGACATAAATCCTTATTTTAAAAATATAGATACGATAATACATTTAGCAGCAAATCCTAATCCCTTTATCGAAAAAAAAGAAGCAGATAAAAATATAGAATTAACAAAAAGAGTAATAGAAGCCTGCGATAATTATAATCCAAAAAGAATAATTAACGCAAGCTCAATTAATGTTTATCCCTATCGGACAATTGGTAAAATAACTAGAGAAACATCATTAACATCAAACACTCACTTCAATCCAGAAGGATATTACGGAAAAGCAAAAATAGAATCAGAAAGATTATTAGAACAATATTGCAGAGAAAATAATGTTTCTTTATTGAATTTAAGATTAGGATGGGTAACAAAAAATGACACGCATCCTCCATACAAGGAAGACAATCCGCATCCAAGAGATTTAGAAGTCGCATTAAAGCACGAAGATTTAAAGAAAATTATTAGAAGAGCTATTGACTATAATGGAATGGCTAATTATGTTTGTGTTTCTAAAAGAAAAGGATTTATTGACGACGGCATAATATTTCATTTAGATTAATTTTTAAATAAAAATAGTCAATTAGTAAGAAATATTTATAAGTCCGACTTATTTTTATTTCCTATGTCCTTTGTTTTTGATATTGAAGACAAAACAGGAAGGAAAATTCATCTTACAAAAGAGCGATGGGCTCATGTCCTTAAATATCATCTTTATTTATCGAACAGCTTAGAGGACATTAAAGAAACATTGGCAAAACCTCTCATTATGGTGTTAAGCAAAGACGACAAAACCAAATATCATTATTATAGAAATCTTAAAAATATGCAGGGCTATCTTCTTGTTTCAGTTAAATATTTAAACGGAAAAGGCTTTATAACAACAATCTTTTGGACATCGAAGATTAAGAGAAAATGAAATCAAAAAACCTTGAAATTTATTATGATTCCGAAGCGGATATATTGGAAATAATGATTGGCGAACCAACACCATCTTATTTTGACGAAATAGAAGATGATATCTTTGAAGGGAAAGATATTAAAACAGGAGAACTTAGGGGATATAAAATATTTAATTTTCTTAAGAGAGGAGGAATGAGAGATATTAGAATTCCTCTTCCAGCAAACATTGAACTTAAAACATCGCAATAAGGACTTAGAATATGAGAATATTATTCTTATGCAGCGCTAATATATTCAGAAGCCAGATGGCCGAAGCTTTTTTTAATAAATATTCCAAGAAGAATAAGGCAGAAAGCGCAGCGCTTATAAAGCCCCAAGATAAAATGCACGTTTTAGTTATAAGAGCCATGGAAGAAAAGGGAGTTGATATTTCTAATAATAAATCAAAGAAAGTTAGCGATGATATGATTAAAGAAGCAGATATTATCATATTAATGAATCCTGTTTTGAAAGAATTTATTAAACTAAATAAAAAAATAGAAGTTTGGAATATTCCAGATGTCATAGCAAAAGAAACAGACGAGCATCTTTATCCCGAATTTGTTAAAGCAAGAGACGTAATTGAAAATAAGGTTAAAGAATTAATTGCAAGAATAGATTTTACATAAAATCTAATTTCTTCTTTTCTTATATTTCAGAGCTATTAGCAATCCAATCAGAATAAAAAGCAAAGCGAAGAATAATGCGATAATCTGATAATAAAACGGCAATCCGCCAAGAAATGCAAAAACAAAAGCAAATGGAGAAACGCCGATTAAAGTAGCTAAAAAGTAAGTCCTGAATTTGATATGGCTGAATAATCCTAAAATGTAGCTTAATATGTCAACAGGAATTGCCATTCTTAAAAAAATAATGCTCCAAAAAATATTCTCTTTAGGGATTTTTTTCTCAAACTTCGCAATCTTCTCTATTGAAATAAATCTTTTTACTAAAGGAACGCCATATCTTCTCGCCAATACAAAAGCAATGGCAGCGCCAACTGTCCAGCCAATTATGCTCAATAAAGCAGCGAAAATCCATCCCCAGATGTTAGAAGCGATTGGCAAAATCGGCAAAGCACTGACTGGCGCGATAACAGTTGCC
Organism: Candidatus Woesearchaeota archaeon; assembly: GCA_964547875.1. Lineage (GTDB taxonomy): Archaea > Nanobdellota > Nanobdellia > Pacearchaeales > GW2011-AR1 > JAUSIK01. Next base: position 173,693 of record CAZJPE010000001.1, on the reverse strand, counting down.
AAAATTAAGATAAAAATATAGGTTAGCATCCCGGCAAAATTATCTTCAATCAAGCCCTTTACATTTAGAAAATTATTTTGAATAATATAAGATGAAAAAATGAAGAAAATTATAATAATTATAATCCCGATTTCTGATTTAGTTTTCTCTTTCATTATATAAATTTCTTATTTAGTAATGTATCTCTCACTATAATTCTCTTTTTATATTAGTATAGTATATAAATTTAAGGAGGTTAAAATGAAAAAAAGTATCTTAGCAATGGTTTTTGCTTTTGTTATTTTAAATATGCCATTTATTCTAGCCGTGCAAGAAAAAACACCGGCATTTGTATGTCCAGTGCTTAACGAGAATGCAGGAACGCACAATCCAAATGCAGTTCCTATTGCAAATGGCGACTATACGATTATTGGACCTAATATAAATGTCCCAGTTCATGCAACAAACGGCAATGGTGTAGGTAGTCCAGCAGGCGACCATGCTGCCCCAGGCGATTCAGATTATTCGCCTATCTGGAATTTATAAAACCTAATTTTATTTTTCTTTTTTATTATTTTAATGTATCAAATCTCAACAGCATGCTTTGTTATTTCAATACTGCAAGATTTATGCTTCTTACAAAAATCCTCGCATTTTTTAGCCCATTCTTTATCTTTATAAAAAAATTCGCATTCTCCGCATTGATAATATTCTTTTACCTTTTTAATCTCTTCTTTTACCATATTATTTAGAATTATACTCAATTAAAATATTATCTTCGTCTTTCATTACGTAATTGTCAAATTCGTTATTCACTCTTCCATTAACAATCATCTTTAATTCTCCATTATCAGAGCATTTGTCAAATATGCACTGCGAATTAAATTCTTTCCCCCAAACTTTAAAGAATTCGCCTAATTTGAATTCTCTTGGGCATATTCCTTCTATGTGTATTTTTCCATCTGGCTCATGCGTATGCAACGGCCTCATTATCCCTGTAGTTATGCCAATATTAGGCGGTATAAACTGCTCTTCATTATCAATTAAAATCCTTAAATTTGCATGAATGTGTAATTTCAGATTAGTATGTCCTCCTATGTTAATTTCTGTAACAGACGCAGTCTTGCATGCCCTTGATTCAGATATTGCCCCCATAACTGTCCAAACAATAAAAACTCCAATTATGCCTACAATAAAGATAAAAATAACCCAATTTCTGACTTTTTTAGAATCAACTTTCTTTTCTTCATTATGTTTAATAGCGTGCTTTGCAGCGTTATGCTGCGCTAATCCCTCCGCATCTTTAAAAGTTCTATCACAAATCTCACATCTAGCCTTATCTCCCATTTCATCCTGTATTATAAATTAAAAAATAAAAAAACAAAATTTAAAGTTCTGCGTCAATAGCCTGTTTGAAAGCTGCAAATGGCTGCGCTCCGCTTAGTATCTTGCCATTAATAAAGAATGCAGGCGTTCCTTGCACTCCGGCTGAGCTTCCGTCAGTTAAATCGCCCTGAACCTCATTTGCATATTTATTGCTGTCAAGACAGCCGCTTATGTCATATCCTATATCTTTAGCCCATTTTTTCAATTCAGCATTGCCGAATTGCGCTGTCTTTGTTACAGGCCCATTTTCGCTTCCACTATCTAAGATGTTTCCTTCGCTAAATATCTTATTATGCATTTTCCAATAAGCCGCATCTTTGCCTTTTTCTCTCACGCACTCTGCAGCAATGGCAGCCGGCGTTGCAGCTGGATGAATGCTATCTAAAGGAAAATCCCTATAAACAAATCTTGCCTTTCCCGTATCAATATATTCCTTTTTTATTAAAGGAAAAGTTTCTGTCCAGAATTTCCTGCAAAATGGGCATTGATAATCTGAAAATTCAATGATTGTAACAGGCGCGTCTTTTTCTCCTAAAATAGCGTCGTCATCAATATCAACTTCAGCTCTTGCATTAGCCGAAGGAAGCTGCTCTCCAGGATTATTTACTACATTTCCAGTAGGCAATGTATTGTCTCCCTTAATAAAGAAAGTAAAAGCCCCAACTATTAAGACAGCTAATAGAATAAAAGTAGAATACTTCCACAAGCTGTCTTTTTTTATAGTTATTACGTCTGAACTTTCTTTTTTCTCGCTTGTTTCATTCATTCTAACCCCCTTTCAGCTTTCTTTGTCATTATCTTACATGAATCATCAGAGGTTTTAAATATTGCTATTGCAAGAAGAATAATCGCAAGAATTGATAGTTCAAGTCCTTTAAGTGGAAAAAGAGCTAAAAAAGTTCCGCTAAGTCCTAAAAGAGAAGCCAATCCCAAGCCGCAAGCTGCGCATCCAGGCGCAAATGCTCCTAGAAAAATTCCAATAGCAGATACAAATCCAAATTTCTTATCTTTTGTTTTACTGATTAATTTAATCCTATAAAAGATAAGGCTAAATAGCATCCCTATAAGAAAACTTATAATTATCAAACTGATAAAAGAAAATTTTGGAATCACATGAAAAAAGCCAAGCATTAAATTAAAGAAGAATTTAATTGTTCCGAAAAATCCAAATTGAGAGGAAAAAGATATTAAATTATTGAAATTTGCAATTAAAACGTTTAAGACATAAAATAGTATAAAAATAATAAGTGTAGATAAGATATATCTCCAATTGCTGAATACTCTCTTCCAAAATCTTACTATACTGCTAATTTTTTCCATATTTATTTATCCCCTAGATGAAAGATTCTTAAATCTTCAAAACCTTCTTCTAATTCCTTCATCCATTTTTCTTCATTAATTTTCTTCATTATTTTGATAAAGAAATAGAGTTAATAAATTTATTATTGTTGTATAGTTCTTACAATTTATTCAAATCTTTAACAGGCAGATTGACAAATATTTGTTTAACCATTTTATACAGCATTATTAATTATTTATAAATTTATTGTATATGTTTAAAGCTCATGCTCATACGCCCGCTTTAATTTTTCAATATCTAGTTTATGCATTTGAAGCAATGCCTTCATAACTCTCCCTGATCTATTTTTATCCTTATCTTGCATTAATTTGCCCAACATAGTTGGAGCAATCTGCCATGACAAGCCATATTTATCTTTCAGCCAACCACACATTTCTGCCTTTGGGTCTGCAGAAAGTTTATTCCAGTAATGATCAATTTCTTTTTGATCCTCACACATAACCATAAAGGATATAGCTTCGTTAAAATTAAATTTGTGTTCATGAGAGCTATCCATGGCTCCAAACTCTTGGCCTTCAAGAGTGAAAGCAGCGTATTTTACTGTTCCTTCTTTATCAGGTTCTTCGCCCTTGCCGTGACGGACAATATTATTGATTTTGGCATTATGGAACATTGACGCATAAAAATTAACTGCTTCTTCTGCCTTGCCACACACCTTACCCACAAACATGATTGCAGGAGTAATTTTTTGTTTTATTTCGCTTTCGCCAACAAAAATAATTTGCCACGAAAGTCCATATTTATCATTACACCATCCATATCTCTCATTGAATGGATATTCCCCAAGCTCCATGAGCACTGCGCCTCTTTCTGAAAGCTTTGCCCAAATTGCATCTACTTCTTCTTTAGTTTTACATTTAACATGAAATGAAATAGATGGATTAAATTTGAATATAGGGCCTGCGTTCAACGCCATAAATCTCTGCCCATGAATTTCAAATTCAACTGTCATAACGCTTCCATCTGGCATTCTATGTATTTCATGCCCTTCTTTTCCGTAGTGGGAAATGTTAAGAATTTTTGAATTATTAAATAGAGAAGTATAAAAATTAACTGCTTCTTCTGCCTGGTTGTCAAACCACAAACAAGGGGTTATTTTTTGCATAATGTTCTATCGGCTTGAATTATTTAAATATAGCGATTATACTTGAAGAGAATCGTCTATTGAAATGTAAAGTAAACTTCACCTCGTATAGGTGATTTTATAAAATCAGAATGCATACTATAATTATGTCCAAACTCAAAAAAGAAATCTCCACAGCTACATTGCACAAAGTGCCAGAGGATTTAAAAAAAGTCCTTATCTCTTCCCCAGCAGCTAGAGCAGCATGGGAGGATATTACGCCACTAGCGCGCAATGAGTGGATCTGCTGGGTTGAGTCAGCCAAAAAAGTTGAGACAAGGAGTCATAGAATCAAAAGGACTCGCACCGAGCTTATAGAAGGAATGCGCAGGCCTTGTTGTTGGGCAGGTTGTATTCACCGTTGAAATTATTTCTTCAAGTTCTGTTCTTCTTTCCAAAATAATTCTGAATTAAATAACCTGCAAAAGCAAATAATAATCCATTCAGCAATAAAGTAATAATCACTATCCCTGCTAAATCTTCTTCAGGATAAATTATACTCAAAATAATAATTAAAAGAATACCAAAAAGTAGGCCCAAGATAAAACCGCTGATTAATCCTGTTTTTTTTCCAAAAATTCTATCCCCAAACATTGCATAATAAAATATTCTTTTAATAATCCAATATACAAAAATTAAAACGCCCGCCCAAATGAGTCCAAAGAACGGCATATCATCTTCATAAAGAATAGCCCAAATACCAATATATATCAAGAATATGAGAGAGCCCCAGAATATTGCTTGAAGCAATCGAAAATACCATTTTTTGCGAAATGTTTTTTTATCCATGTTGTTTCATCTGTTTTTTAGATATGGCCCATGGAGGAATCGAACCTCCGCCTAGTCGGTGTAAACGACCTGGTCTACCATTAGCCTAATGGGCCTCAATTATAAAATTTATTTTCTCGCATTATAAACATTTCTACTTCCTTAGAAGTTGGAACTCTTCCTAATTCTATAAATCTTTGATATTTTATGATATTTTTATAATTTGAGAAACCTATTTCTTGTCGAAATCTTTGTATTTTATCTTTACCATAAATCATTATACCCTTATCATAATATCCTACCTTTATTCCTATTTTATCAAGCCCCTTAAGGACAGATTCTCTTAATGATTTTATAGTAATGGACAGATGAATCATTATTTTTACATTTGGGTGAGAGGATAAGCTGCCGTCCGTATCCATTAAACCTCTAATACAAGCAGCCAAAGTATCTTTTTTATTAAAGATAAACTTTGGTATCTCTAAATTATGATTATATTTAATCCCACTTGGAAAGCCCATATCTAAAAGATACTTTGCAATTATCTTGCTATATACAACACAATTTACACTTCTATGTTTTTTTGATATATAATATGAAGGATAAACGCCGAATAATTCAGAAATTAGCTTACCGACATATTTTTTTAAGTAAATTAAGTCAAGAATTTTATCCCCAGATATGGCTAATCCGTTCATGCCCGAGAATATACAGCCATCTCCAAGAAGGATTCCATAAAATTCTGCGAATCTTTTACTTTGTTTATCTGGTAGTCTTACTTTCTTTGTTTTTATAATTCCTTTTTTTAAACTTTGACCCCAAAATGGTTCTTTTATTATTATTTTTTTATTTATCTCTCTTACACTTTTATTATTAGTCATTGATAACAATTTTTTAAATACATCCAAAGGGATTGTATTTCTCTTGTTTAACCAATCATGTCGGATTGTTTGAGAAGAAACATTCAATTTATCTCCAAGTTCTTTCCATGTAAAGTTATTCTTATTCTTTATATCCAGAATAATACTCTTTAATAAATTCTTATCTGCGAACACTCTTTTATCTATAATTCTTCCGTCTACAGTCCTTTTCATTAACGATTAAGCAGAATATAGTATATAAAACCTTCATTTTGTTTTTGCCACTAGACTACAAAGCCATTTAAAATTAAACTTATGAACGTTTAAAAAGATATACTTTGCCTTAATTTTATCAAAAAACTCTTCTGCAAATCTTTAAATATGGTTTTTAGTTTAGTATTTCATCCCCTCATAGCTCAGTGGTTAGAGCGCCCGGCTGTAGAATGGCGCAGACATTCCTCTCGCGAGGACAAGGATGAAGCGTGAGCAGCTAATGCTTGTTGGAGCATTGAAGTTCTTGCAGAACCCGGGAGATCCCCAGTTCAATTCTGGGTGGGGGGATTTTAGATTATTCCAAAAAATGGGGAAGATAAAGGATAAATCTGATGGTATAAAGACTTTTGAGAATTACAGAATACCAATCATATAGAAAAATTCTTTGATAATCTTAAAGAATAGCAAATAAAATATTCAAAAACTATAAGATAAATACAAACTAATTATTCTTGGGTTTATATTTCATAGGTCTACCAACAAGAATTGGATCAGAACTGGGTCTGCGCTGAAAAATAATCTCTTTATTTAGGATATCTGCAAGTTTTTGTTTTCCTCCTCTTTTATAACCTCCCGTAAATTCTATTTTTCCATTTTCATTTTTTTTATGTCTATATACTTCAATCAATCTGTCTTCTATACCTAATTGATAAAATACAAAACCGATTGTCATTTCAATAGTACCATGAGATTTTGTTCCAACATGGGTTCCATCATTTGGGGTTGATCTCTCTATGCCTACGTGAATATATGGTTTTTTCTGATATCGATCCATCGCCTCTTGGAGTTCAGATTTAGCGGATTTAACATATTTTCGAGCAACTTGCCAGTCTATTTCTTCTAGTATCAGAGAAGTATCAATATTATTACATACAATTTCGCCCTCATATTTTTCTCCTCTATCTTCATCCGACTTTCGTGCTGTCCTTGCCGCATAAGCGTATCCTTTAAGAGCACTATTTTTATCGTATTTAATCTTAAATACCATCACTATTCATAAAACTTCGCTTTTTATATTTTACTATTCTCTAATAGAATACATCTTAAAAATCATTAAAAACTATAAAAATATTTTTTCTACATAATCTAATCCTATAATCTCGGATAAGTCAGGTTTTTAATAAAAGGATTTCACTTTTAGTAAACTTTTTAAATTAATCTTTTGTAGAATTATCATAAAACCCAAAACGCCAAAATCAAATTTAGAAGGATATCCTGTAAGCTATGGAGAGAATATAATCAAGGGGCTTAATCAGGCAATAAGCAGAGTTGGTGGCATGTCAAACGCGCTTTTAAGAAGAATAGGAAGAGCAATTTCTCCTTCTGTAAGGCATTCAGTACACAATACTACAAGAGACGGATATACTTGGTTTGGTAGTTTGGAATACAAGGTTCGCAACGCAAAAGTTATTATATTATTTCTTTGGCATCAAAATTTCAATAATGCAGAATCTAAAATGGATCGCTCTATAAATGTTTACACGATAAAAAATTGCCGGAAAGGGTTATAAATGCTCTCTTGGATAAATTTATTTTTTATGTTAATAATTATCGGTTAAGAACTAATAGCGGTTCGCATTAAACCCTCGCCGTAAAGAATGCAAAAGTTTAAAAAACCACTTTCTTACTAAACTTTACAAAAACTAAAAGTTTTTAATAAAAAATGAAAAAACCTAAACAAATCGAAGACGACAAGGAAGGGGAAGAAGAGGCTTCAGAAGAAGAGTCTTCTGACGACGAAGACGACGAGGAAGAAGACGACGAAGACGATTCAGATTATTAGTCAGAAAACTCCTAAATCTTTAATTTTTTTGCCTTTCGGCATATTTTTTTATTTTCTTATTTTTAGTATATCTAAATCTTAACTTTGTCATAACTAAGATATATTTTATTAATAATTTTCTGCATTACACTATTTATTAACAACCTCTCAATTATACAAAACCTTAAAAATGTCTTAATGCCCTGAAAGACATGCCAGAAAAACCAGTTTATATTCTACCTGAAAATATTTCCAGAACTCTTGGAAAAGATGCGCAAAGAAATAATATACTGGCTGCGAAAGTTGTCGCAGACATTGTCAAGACAACTCTCGGCCCTAAGGGCATGGATAAAATGTTAGTTGATTCGGCAGGCAACATTATAGTAACAAATGACGGAGTTACAATTCTTGAAGAGATGGGGATAGAGCATCCTGCTGCTAAGATGATTGTAGAGATTGCTAAAACTCAAGAAGCAGAAGTAGGCGATGGCACGACAACTGTTGCTCTGTTAGCTGGAAAATTATTAGAATATGCTGAAAAACTCCTTGATAAAAACATCCATCCAACTACTATTGTAAAAGGCTATCGCTTGGCTGCGCAGAAATCCATGCAAATATTAAATGAAATCTCTATTCCTCTACAAGATAAAAGCGTTTTAGAAAAAATAGCCCAAACCGCAATGACAGGCAAGGGCGCAGAAGGCAATAAGGAAATGCTCGCCGAATTAGTCGTCAGGGCAGTTGATCAGATTGCATCTGGGAAAAATATAGATTTAAACAATATAAAGATAGAAAAGATTAATGGAGATTCAATATCAGAAAGTGAGCTTATTCAAGGAATTGTTTTGGATAAGGAAAGAGCTAATGCGGACATGCCGTCTAAAATAAAAGATGCAAGAATTTTGTTAATAGATGCAGCTTTAGAATTGCGCAATCCAGAAAAAGAGGCAAGAATATCTGTATCAACTCCAGAGCAATTAGAAAGCTTCATAGATTCAGAAGAAAGATATCTAAAAAATATGACGGCAAAGATAATAGCTTCTGGAGCCAATGTAGTTTTCTGCCAGAAAGGAATTGACGACGTTGCGCAATATTATCTGGCAAAAGCAGGGATTTTGGCATGCAGAAGAATCCCTAAATCTGACATGGAAAAATTGGCGCGGGCAACAAATGGAAGAATATTATCCAACATTTCAGATTTGAACGAAGATATTTTGGGAAAAGCAGAGACAGTTGAAGAAATAAAAAAAGGGGAGAATTCCATGACTTATGTAAAAGGATGTCCCAGCCCTCATGCAGTTACTTTAATCATCAGAGGCAGCACACAGCATATAATTGATGAAATAGAAAGAGCTGTAAGAGATGGCTTGGGAGATGTTGCTTCTGCTGTGAAAAGCGGGAAAATAGTTCCAGGAGGCGGCGCAATAGAAATTGAACTCTCGAAAAGACTAAAAGCATATGCCCGCACTTTAAGCGGAAGGGAGCAGCTGGCTGTAGAGGAATTCGCGAACGCATTAGAATCTATTCCAGAAGCTCTTGCAGAAAATGCCGGTTTAGATCCTATAGATATTTTAACAGAATTGAAAAAAAGACACGAAGCAGGCCTGTATAATCACGGACTTAATTTATTGAGAAATGATATTGAAGACACATTTGGCGCAGGCATAATAGAGCCATTAAGAGTAAAAACCCTGGCAATTAATTCTGCAGCAGAAGTTGCAACAATGATTTTAAGAATAGACGACGTTCTTGTAAGCGGAAACCTTCCCGGGCAAGACACTAGTAAGGCAAAGATAGAGGATTATGGAGTAGACTAATTACCAAGCAGATTTTTATCAAAAAAATCTATGACTCTCTTTTCATATTCTTCAGGATTTTTAGAATAGCTCATTCCATGACCTGCTCCTTCAACAAGCCAAAGCTCGCTATTAAGGGCGTTTTTATGCAGGATTTTAGAATGCTCTGCAGGAATCTCTTCATCCTCTGCTCCATGAATAAGCAATATCGGCACATTAAGAGATTTAACATTTTCCTTTGGGGAGAGTTCAAATATGTTTATTCCCAAAAACAGCTTCGCAAAAAATAAGGTTGTCCAAACAAAAGGATATTTAAGAAATCCAGGGAATATTCTATAGGCTGCTTTTGTCATTTCATACAGGCTTGAATAACTGGAATCTGCCACAATTGCCTTAACGTTCTTTGAATCTGTCAGCAAAAATGTAGCTGCGCTCATGGAAAATCCATACAATCCTATTGAATCAGCATTCTTCTTTTTCTTCAAATAATCAATCGCCTCTAACAAGTCTCCCCGCTCTCTATAAGAAATTGTAGTAAAAACTCCATCGCTCTCGCCAAAATATCTGAAATCATAATAAAGAAGATTATAATGCTTATTCAAAAATTTAGTTGCAGACAGGACATTATTCTTGTCAAAGGGAAAGCCATGCCCAATTATTATCGTAGCATTTGAATGCTCTGAAGGAATAAACCATCCTCTTAACGTCAAGCCATCTTTTGTTTTAAACTCTATATTTCTATATTTAAGATTAAAATCAGAAGGAGCAATATTAGTATGCATTCTAGGCGGCCTTATATATAAAAAAAAGCCAATTAAGGAAACAAATATTATAAATCCAAGTATAATCGCTATTATAATAGTCGCCTTCGTGTATATCATATTTTATTTAATTCATAAGATTTTATAAAACATTCCTAGTCAATATTGTAGTTAATGCGACGGGTTTTTAAATAAGATAAATCTTTAATTATAATGGGAAAAAAGAGAGCAATAATCTTATTTATTTCTCTGGGAATTGTTCTTTACGCACTGATTTTTTTATTTTCAATTGAGAAAATTCAAGATAAAAAAGAGCATTTATTGATAAAAGACATTGGTCATCTCTATCCAACATATGTTAAAAAGATAGTAAAAGAAAATCAAACCGAACAATTAAAGGAATTACTTGCAGATGCCAGAGAAAAAAGACTCAATGTTTCTATTGCAGGGAGCCAACACAGCCAAGGGGGGCATACTTATTACAAAGATGCCTTAGTAATTAATATGAAAGATTACGATAATGTTCTAAATCTTGATTTGCAAAATAAAATTATAACGGTTCAGAGCGGAGCAACGTGGGATGATGTTCAAAATTATATTAATCCATATAATTTATCAGTTAAGGTAATGCAGTCATCAAACATTTTCACTATTGGAGGCACTATGAGTGCAAATGCTCACGGAAGAGACCTAGATAGAACTGCGATGATAGATACGGTTAAAAGTTTTAGACTCCTTTTAGCTAATGGAACTATGGTGAATGTTAACAGAACAGAAAATTCAGAGTTGTTTAATTTAGCTATTGGAGGATATGGGATGTTCGGAGTTATATTGGATGCAGATATCCAACTGACCAATAATGAAATATATAAAACTTCAACTAAGTCAGTTAACTATAAGGAATTTCCCAATTATTTTGCAGATCACATAAAGAATAACGAAAGTGTTGCACTTATGTTAGTAAGGCCTTCTATAGACCCAGATAGTCTTTTTGAAGACCTGACAATTTTTACTTGGGGAAAAACAAATCAATTACTCGATAGTAAATTAATTCAGCTTACAAAAGAGGAGCATGTTATTAGAGATAAATTTCTTTTTGGTCTCTCAAGAAAATATGACTGGGGGAAAAAATTGAGATGGTATCTCCAAAAGAAAATTGAATCAGGGGAAAACCGCTTAATTTCAAGAAATAACGCCATGAGACCTCCTGAAGCACCAATTGAGCTTTTAGAACATAATTCCGAAAGCGATACAGATATATTGCAAGAATATTTCATACCTACAAGAAACTTTGTTAACTTTTCAGACGAATTTATTCATATATTAAAAGAAGATAATGTAAATGTTTTGAGTTTTACAATAAGATATGTAGCGCCAAACAACGAATCTTTCTTATCTTATTCTCCAAATGAAGAATCTTTTGCAATAATCTATTATGGCAATGTAAAACTCAGAGAAAAAGACTTAAAAAAGACAGAAAAAACAATTCAAAAAATAGTTGATTTAGCTATAAAAAATAATGGGACCTATTATTTAACATATAATTTATATCCTACCCAAGAACAAATAAGAAAAGCTTACCCGAATATAGATTTCGTATTTTCAAAGAAAAAAGAATATGACTCAAAGCAAATGTTTATGAACAAATTTTACGCTAAATATGCGTTAGGGGAAGAAGATGAAAGATACTGGTAATAAAAAAAGAAAAATACTTAAGATTGCAATCGCTGTAATAATTTTAATTACTCTATTTTTTGTTTATTTATTCTTATATGAGTCATCTTACTCAGGTTCAATAAAAATCCCTGAAAAAACTTTAATAATCTCTCATAGAGGTTTCGGAGACCATGCACCAGATAACAGCTTAGCAGGGGCAAAATTAGCTCTGGCAAATGGTTTGGACGGAATAGATGTTGATGGGCAGATGACTTCTGATGGAGAGCTTATTATATTTCACGATTTGACATTGGGGCGTTTAACAAATGCGACTGGAAAAGTTAGCGACAAAACTCTGGATGATATGTTGCATCTTGATTTAGGTCAGAAGTTTAATGAAAGTTTCAGAGGTTCTTATGTTGCAACATTCGAGGATTTTCTTACCACAGTTAACGGAAGCGCCATTTATATGGTTGAGCTAAAAGTAGCGACTGCATCAGATACAGGCATTGAAAAAAAGGCTGTAGAGGTAATAAAAAAACATAACGCCTATAATTGGGTTTATTTGAGTTCTTTTAATCCAATTGTTCTTTACAGATTAAAGAAAATCGACCCAAAAATACATACAGTCCTCATTTTTATGGACACAAATTGGAATGAAGAGTTGTTAGCTGAAATAGAAGAGGGAGTAAGGGTTGATCTTCCGTGGTTTTTAAGGCAAGAACCAATTAGAAGGGCTATTAGAAAAATAATAAAACCAGACTTACTAAGCGTAAATTATAGAGTTAAAGAAAATACTATAAACCGCCTTATTAAAAATGGATATCCTATATTCCTATGGGCGCCCAATAATGAATCAGACATTAATTACGACCTTAACAAGAAACCATATGGAATTATAACTGACGAGCCACTTTTAGGAAAGGAGCTTAGAGACAAAAGATGAAAGACCTTAAATGGCTTACAATGACTCAAAGCGTAGTTCTATTTGGAAGTGGAATAGTTTTTCCATTTTACATAATATTCATTAGGCAAATAGGGGCTAATTTCACTCAGTTCGGTATTGCATACGCACTATTTGCTCTAAGTTCCGCCTTTGTTCATAAGCTAATTGGAGACTTCTCTGATAAATTTGGCAGAAAAATATTTCTCGTTATAAATAGTTGGGGAGTGGCAATACTTTTTCTTTTATTTCCTATCGCAACTAGTATATATGAAGTTTATGTATTACAGGTTCTGTTAGGTATCTTTGGTGCCATGCAAAAAACAAGTGAAAAAGCAATTGTAGCTGATTTTACCGATGGGAAAGAGAGAGGCAGACTTATAGGAAGATATCATACATGGATTGCTATTTTTTCAGCCTTAGCAGTTATTATAGGAGGATATATTATTGATTTGCTCACCATTGAAGTAATATTCTATATAGGTTCTTCGATATTATTTTTAAGTGGCTTGCTTATACTTAAAATAAAAGAGAAATAAAATGTTTTTAGGACTAATACAACCAGATGTCGCCTTAACTGACTTTTTCTTAGCTTTGGAAACTTTGGTCTTAGGGCTAATCATTCTGAATCTTAAGATAAAAAGCAAAATAAAGCTAACGATCTTTCTTTTTTATATTTCTCTTGCTTTAAGTTCTATTATAGGCGGAATTGTTCACGGCTTCTTTCCCTATAGCGATTCTCTAACTAATCTTGTATTGTGGAAAGCAACTATGATTTGTTTAGGATTAGTTAGCCTATTTTCTTGGTTGATTGCCGGAAATCTCATCTTGCCTAAATATAAAAAGTTAATCCAATCTGTAGCATCACTTGAATTCTTTTTGTATTCAGTATATGTTATTTTCATTAATAGCCAATTCAAAATTGCTATTTATAATTATGTTCCAGCAACTATCTTTCTTTTGATTTCTTTATGCATTTTATATCTCCGAAAGAAACAACCTTCAACCTTACTTGGAGTAATTGGAATTATTTTGACATTTATTGCTGCATGGATTCAACAAGCTCAAATATCACTACATCAAATTTACTTTAATCATAATGCCTTTTACCATGTTGTTCAAGCTATTGCACTTTTACTGATATTTTTCGCATTAAGAAAAATTGTATTAAAAGACAAAACTAGAAGATGACATTTTCAGAATTCAACAAAAAGCTTTACGATAAACTAAGTTTATTAACAATGACCAAAGGAGCCTTAGTCTTACTGGCTATATGGGCTTTTTTTGAGGCAAGTATTTGGTTTGTTATCCCAGATTTTCTTCTTTTAATATTGTGTCTCTTATATCCAAAAAATTACAAGAAATTCTTTCTCTTTACTCTATTATTTTCTATTTTGGGCATTATAATATATTTTCTATTTGTCTCGAACTATCCTTTATTATCCGGCAAAATTCTGGTTAATACTCCATTTATTAATCAAAAAATGTTAGATTCAATAAATTCACTTTATATGGAAAAAGGCATAGTTGTCGTTCTCAGGCAGACTACAACATTTATTCCAGTAAAGGTTTGGACTTTTCAGACTGTTTTACACCAATTTAATTTATTTTTATATTTATTTTTTGTAGCTGTTTCAAGAGCAATTAGAATGTTTATTATCTCTCTGATTTTTGCTTTTATAGGGAAGAGACATAAAAAGATTGTAAGAGAGTACAGCTCCATTTTACTCTTAGCTTATGCACTTATATTCTTTTTAGTTTTATTTTACGTTACATAGTATTCAATACTATCTGCTTATAAAGCATTTCGTTTTTCAGAGACGGAATATACTTATAAAAATATGCGCTGGCCGGGAGTCGAACCCGGGTCACCTCGTTGGCAACGAGATATACTAACCGCTATACTACCAGCGCTTAAAACGAATTAATATCTGCTCTTTTTAATCTTTGCTTTCTAAGAAAATCTCAACCTCATCTCCATCTTTTATTCCTAATTTATCAGCTTCTCCCCCATTTATCTCAAGAACGTATTTTGCAGGAAATTCATGCGAAGAGTAATAAGTGCAGGGCTCTTCAACGCAAGGCAGAGCATTTCTGGCAATATTTATTATTCTAAAATTCTCGTCAATAAATATAATGTCCAAGTTGATTAGAGTATTCTTCATCCAGAAATTTATCACGCCGCTGTCATCAAAAATAAACAGCATTCCTGTTTTTTCATCAAGCGACTCTCTAAACATCAATCCACGCTCTCTTTCATCAGCGCTATCAGCTATCTCAACTTTTATATCATGATTATTTATTCTCACATAATCTACATTTTGCTCAACATTAGCAGCCAATACAATAAGCAAAATAATAATTGTAATAATAATGAATAATAATCTTCTTTTCATCTTAACCTCTGGTTAA
>CAZJPE010000001.1:0-158514 GCA_964547875.1 Candidatus Woesearchaeota archaeon | reverse complement strand
CCTTACTTTGCTGAAAGATTTTTTAAATCTTCTTTTCATCTTAACCTCTGGTTAACCTTACTTTGCTGAAAGATTTTTTAAATCTTCTTTTCATCTTAACCTCTGGTTAATTTTTAGTTCTGGGCATTTTCAGCCATTGTTTCAGAAACAAAATAAGCCCTGTTTGACATTACATTATCTCTTTTTCCTTCGCTATCAAAAATAGCCATTGCAGCAGGCAGTTCAAATCTGCCAACAGCCCTTAACTTAGAGTAGATTATATACGAAAATACGCGCTCTTCTCCTCTATTAAGATGTGGAATATTCCAGAATAATTTTTTATTAGCCTCGTCAATTTTATCAGGCTTTCCAAATCCATTATATAACTTAGCCATGGCAGGTAGCATATCTGTAATCTGAACATTGCTAACAGTTCTGCCGCCCTTCGCGTTAATTCTTACTTTCAATGCAAATTCCCCGCCCTTTGTCTTAACAAAGGAAACGCTCTTGTTCAAAGTCAGAGCTTTCGTAGTATAAAATCTCACGCCAAACGCAAATAGAATAACTAAAGCCATAAATAAGACTATAAACGTGTAATTTGTAGTTGCGACAACGCTAAACGACTCTCCAGGCTGCAATTCTCTCTCCCATTTGTAATCAACAACCACGCCGCTTCTTTCAACTTCCAATGGCGCAATAGAATATCCTGTAAAAAGTCTGGATATAATGTCTTTCTTAATCTCTATAGTTGAAGTCACAGGTATATTGCCTTCATTCACTTCCTTAATTAAAGATTTAATAATTAAAAATCCAGTTGATTCCTTTATGACAGATGTTCCCTCTTTCTCAAGATAATTAATAGTTCCTTCTAATTTGACTGAAGAATCGTCAACATTAATCTTAATCTCTAATGGATAGCTGCCTGCTCTCAATCTTGAGCTTTTTCTCTCTATTACTATAAGCACATCAACTTCTTCAAACGGCTTGAAATTTATTTTTTTTGTGCTGTCAAAAAATGCAGAACTGAATTGAATTTCCACATTTTCTAAATTCGAGTTTACGACATTTTTTATAGTTAAATTCGCAATCTCGTCATCTGGATGAATTTTCATTTGCTCAATAATAAAAATATCTTGCAAATGCACAACTTGAACAGTTAATTTATCCTCAAAAATTCCTTGATTTCCTTTAATTTGATATTGAAAAGAGTAGAGTCCCTCGCGTTTCAGATAATCCTCGCCAAGATATGCCCAGACTTCTGTTGTTGATTCGCCGCTTGGGATTGAAAAAGTTCCCTTTGGAGTCATGGACACTCCGACTAGGCTATAAATCTCAACATTATCAGCCGCGCCTTTATTTTTTATAATAAAATCAAAGATAGCAGGATTCCTTAATTCAGCAATAACGACATCTCCCTTGCTTATTTTTTCAATCTCCAAGTCAAGAGCAGAAACATAAGCAAAGCAAAGAAAAAAGACAATAATTCCAGAGAAAATCAGCCTGCTTTTCATGTTTTAAATATAAAACTAGTCTTATATAAACATTTTTGTTCTGGCGTATCAGTTAAAAATATCATAATTTTTACAATTGATTTCATAAATCATCGTCTTCCGCTCAATTCCAAAAATGCTTTCAACTCGTCCTTAAAACTAATCACTGTATTTTTAATGCGCTCTTCCATATTATACACTCTTCCGGGTATTACATATTTATTATAAACATCTCTCATAAACCTATAAAATGGAGTTTTGTCCCATTTGCTATCAGGATCCTTGACTAAAACTCCTTTTATCTTAATCCCAATTTTCCCTTTATTAGTTTTTTTTCTCTCTCCATCTATCTCTACCTCAACATCAGTTAATTTCTCTACTTCAAACTCTACTTCAATTTCTATCTTGAAATAATCTGAGAGTTTTTTAGTTGCTATCCATTTAATGTCTAAATCTCTCGCATTCCCAGAGACTTTTTCTGAATATTTCTCCTCACTGACGCCATATCGCTCCTCCTTAAGCCAGCTATGCGCATATTTATAAAAACTTACGAAATCAAATATTCCTGAATGACTCAATCTTTCATCTATAACCTGTTCCTTATCAGCCATGTAATTTTCACCTCTTAATGAAACAGCAATAAAAAGGAATGTATCTATATAAATATTCCTTTATGTATTATTATAATGATTAACTTTATGGACAAATCGATTAATCCGTCATGCAAAAGTTTAATAACTATGTTATCATTAGGAAATAAAAGAGGAAAGATGGTGACAATAAATTTTGAGAAAAAGCATTTGTACATTTTCTCCGCATTAATTGGGATTTTTATAGGAATTTTATTTGTTAACGCTTTTGGGACTAACAATCCTCCTGTTTTTGGGCATAGCGTTGGGGAGATTTTTTGGGGAGATACTATTGATAGTAACGTCTTGATAGGAAATGGACGACGGCTTTTTGTTGGAGGCGAAATTGCTCTTCAAGAAGAAAATGATGCAACTAGAAGGATTCTTGTGGGAAGCACTAGTGGAGGCGGCGGGTTGGGATTATTTGGAGGCGGTGTAGAGCGCATTAGTATCCTAACTAATGGAAATGTAGGCATTGGAGATTCAAATCCAGTAGAAAAGTTACATGTGGAAGGAAATTTGTATGCAAGAGGCAAGATTTATAACCTCAATACATGTAGGGAAATCCATGACCAAAATTCACCTGGGAGCGGAGCAATACCTGTTCCGACTGAATGTATTAATAATCTTTGTTTGATTGTAATTGTTGAAGGCCCTCGTATTGCTTTTGTCCATTATAGGCAAGAAGTGTATGATATTAATGGCAATATTATTAATGTAGGGACACCATCTGCAGCAGGGAAGAGTAGTAATATGTTTGCTGTTGTTTGGGGTCCAGAAGCTGGTATTAATGGAGATTCTGTTTCTAATTTGATCTTATCTGTAATTACGCTAAGTGGTGGACCTCAAATTCATCTTAATGATGATGGATTCGAAACTAATGCAAATGAATGGTCTTGGGATTCTCAAGGCACAGGTTTTAAGCTATATGCTTGCTATTAGCATAATGCGTTAGAGTATCTCTGATAAATATTAAATAGATGTTCATGATTATTTAACTACACTAAACCATAATTAATGCCATCTAATAAGTGAGGATCTACAATTTTTTGTAGCGCATAAGCAATTAGCGAGAATTATTTAAGACGCAGCGTAGTTAATCTAATCCTCAACCCTGATCAATTTCAGTTCAACAAAATTGTTCTCTTTGCTTAATTCAGTTTCTAAAGTATTAATTTTAAAGGAAATTAGATCAGCTCCCCTTAGAACTGCAAGATTCTGGACAGTCAATATCTTTCTGGTTCCTATGTCTATGGATTCCAAATCAAACTCTTTAACTAATTCGCCTTCTGCATAAACTTCTAGATTAGATGAGTCTGAATCATCCAAGCCAAGATTAATGATGCTTATTTCAAAATTCAGATATCTCCCTGTTTTATTAGCTATCGCGCTTTCTACTGCAAGATCAGGCCTAGACTCAACGCCATAAATTCTGTTTATCTCTAATATTAAATAATCGTCAATCTTCTGCTCACATTTAGTTATAGGATACATCACGCTTTCGGAATTATTATTATGATCAAAACCTAAAGCATGCAATATCTCATGAATTGCGATATTAGGGTTCTCGCATTCGTTCTCTCTGAATAAAGAGACCTTTCCAGAAAAGATAACAGCATAATTAGTTGTATTTATTATTTCAGAAGGCCCGCCTTCCCCTGCAACAAAATGCCCTTCCTCTTCAGGCCGAGGAGCAATATTAGAGCAAAGAATTTTTATTTCAGCATCTTTTATTTCATAAAAATCCAGAATGCTTTTATCAGCAATCAAAGAAAAAGCCGTTTCAACATCTGCTCTTCTTCTTAAATCACAAGAATCAGAAATGCTATAGCTAATTGTTCTGTCTTTATACCTCATATTAGGATAAAACTGAATTCCCTTTATGCCAAGATCCACGTCCCCCAATACTTCTTTATTAAATTTAAACTCCTGAAATTGAACAGCCCCGCCTGGAAAGTTTAGCAAGAGCACATATATGCCAAATCCAAGAAATACGAATAGCGTTATTATGATTAAAATATCCAAAAATTTCATGCGCCTAAAAGAGAAATGAGATTTATAAAGCTTTTTTAATAAAATTATTTGAATTTTCTAATCAGCGATACTTATTTAACAGAGCTTTATTTTAATAAACTATGAAATACCAGTTCCTCGAACATACGGCGGACATTAAATTCCAAGCATATGGAAAAACACTCTCTGAGGTTTTTGAGAATTCTGTTTTGGCAGTAAAAGAATATATCTCAAGAGGAGAGAAAATAAAATCAACAAAAGGCAAAATAATAGAGGTTTCCGGCACAGACTTAGAGTCTCTATTCTATAATTTCCTTGATGAGTTAATTTATTTGTTGGACGCAGAGAACTTTATTGCTACAAAAGCAAAGATAACAATTAGGGGCTATAATTTGCATGCAGAGCTTTATGGCGATAATGCGTCAAATTACAAGGATTTGGATCATATAAAAGCAGCAACATACGCAGAAATGTATATAAAAAAAACGCCTAAAGGATGGATTGCACAGGCTGTTTTGGACGTTTAATTTTTTATAAAAGTTTAAAAACCATCTTTTCTTTTATGTTTTATGAGTTATGTTCATGAGTTTGGAATTAAGAAAAACCTCGTTTTTGATCCTGAAAAAGCAAGGCAGGGCTCATACGATTCTTCACTTTCCCTCATGAAATTAAGAGAATATCTCTTAGAACACGAGATAAGTAGCAGGATAAATGGTAACTCTCTGGAAGGGGAGATTAATGGGAATAGGTTCAATATGAGATTTAATCCTATACATAATGGCAGGTCAATGAGCGGAACTGCTTATCTAATAACAAATCTTAACTCTAATGAGCAAAAAGATGTAATAGATTTAGGAAAGAAGCTCAAGCAATTTGAAGGATATTTTAGCTGAGATGAATACATTAATAAATCTTTTATTCTTATATAAAATATGAAAATTAAAAAAATATCTGAAAATATTTACGAGATTGAGAAAGAAGGAAAAATGAATGTGCCTGCAATAGTTTTTGCTTCAGATTCTTTAATGCAGAAAATTAAGCAGGATAAAACTCTAGAGCAGGCAAAAAATGTTGCTCAATTGCCAGGTATAATAGAAAAGTCGTTGACAATGCCAGATGCTCATCAGGGCTATGGATTCCCAATAGGAGGAGTTGCAGCCTTTGATATAAAAAAAGGAATTGTCTCTCCGGGAGGAATTGGATACGATCAAAATTGTGGAGTCCGTCTCTTGACAACAAATTTGACAAAAGCAGAATTCATAAAAAAGAGAGAGCAAATACTAAATGAATTATACAAAAATATTCCATCAGGAGTAGGAGAAGGCGGAGAATTTAAATTATCAGAAAAAGAAATAGACGAAGTATTAAAAAATGGTTCTCATTGGGCTTTGGAAAAAGGTTATGCAACAAAAGACGACATAGAAAAAACAGAAGATACAGGCTGTATAAATGAAGCAAATCCTGCAAAAGTCTCGCAAAAAGCAAAATCAAGAGGCAGAAATCAATTAGGCACATTAGGAGCAGGCAATCACTTTCTTGAAGCCCAAGAAATAGAAACAATCTTTGATGAGGACATTTCAAATATTTTTAATTTAAAAAAAGGTAATATAGCTATAATGATTCATACAGGATCTAGAGGGTTAGGACACCAAAATGCCTCTGATTACATACAAAAAATGGAAAGAGAATATGGTATTAAAGATATTCCTGATAGGGAATTAATCTACGCCCCAATAGAATCCGAATTAGGAAGAGATTTTCTTTCTGCAATGGCGGCGGCCGCAAATTTCGCTTTTTGTAACAGGCAATTAATAACCCATCAAGTAAGAAAAAGTTTTAGCAAATATTTCCCAAAATCAGAAATAAGCGTTGTTTATGACATAGCTCACAACATCGCAAAATTTGAAGAATTAACAATTAATGGAAAAAAGCAAATTCTTTGCATTCATAGAAAAGGCGCAACCCGCTCTTTCGGTCCCGGAAGAAAAGAAATCCCAGAAATTTATAGAAAAATAGGCTGTCCTATTTTTATACCAGGCTCAATGGGCACTTACTCTTATGTTTTAATAGGCACAAAAAAAGCAGAAGAAATTTCATTTGCTAGTACGGCTCACGGAGCAGGTAGAGTTCTCTCAAGAACTTACGCAAAGAGAAACATAAAGCCCGAGCATCTAAAGCAAGAATTAGCTCAATATGGAGTTGCAATAAAAGCAGGCTCAATTAAAGGAATGGTTGAAGAAGCTCCAGAAGCTTACAAAGACGTCAACGAAGTCGTCCGCGTCTCGCACGAATTGGGAATTGGGAATCTTGTCGCGAGATTAAAGCCGCTTGCGGTTGTGAAAGGCTAGAATTATACTTCAAAAGCCTTTTAAATTAAGTCACTTTTAATTTTTAATGAATAAAGAAAGAATAATTCCCTCTTCAGTTGATATAGTTGAAGAAGCGCAAAAAGATGATCCTAAAGCAGATTTAAATAAGATTCACGCTAAAACATTCGAATTAATAAAGAAATATAGAGAAGAATATTACAAAAATAAGGTAGATGGACTTCTTTCTAGAGAAGATTTGGTTAATATACCAAAAGACATAAGAATGCAAATAGAAAAAGAGTTGTTAAAACCAATAAAAGTGGACAATATAGAATATAGCAATTTTATGGAAGAAACTTCCAGAAGAATAAGTCAAACTTTTCAAGTAATTTCAGGGAATATAGCAGAACTATGCGTTGAGAGGGAATTAATTAAACTCAATTTAAAATTAGGAATCAATTATAATAAGAAAATAGAGAGAACAGATTTTATAATATTTTATCCAAAAAATGAAGGATTTAGGAAGAGACATAGAATAGAAGTGAAAAATGTTAAGTTGAGAGAAAGAGGCACAAGAGGTTTAGCGTTTGATGGAGATAGTATGATTGGATTTTTTAATGAACCTTCAGAATTCACAGCATCAAATATTGAGGTCATAGAAAAGCATTGCAATAACACAGGAGGATTTTGTTATATTCCGCCAGAAACTCTTAAAAAAATAAAGCACAAAACTATTAGGTTTAAATCAAATATAGAATTTGCAAAGGATATGAAGAAGTTTGTTGAGACGGGAGTTATTTAGCATAAGATTAATAAATACAATTCACTAATAGGAATTTATTTGGGCGGTCTCCAAAAATCTAGAATATACTCAAAGGTTGTTCCTAAAGTGATATAATTGCTTGGCCATCCAAAAATTCCAGCTCCATTCACTAAATTTCTTCTATCCCAGATTATTGTATTCCTAAGTTCATACCCAGCTTTTTCCATTGCAGCAATTACATATATATGAATAGGTATTCTTTTATTCTCCCACCATAAATCAGTAATATTAATTATACAATGGCCTTTAAACTTCAATAAGGAAAGAACTTTTTGATAAATTTTTCCTAATTCTTCAGCATATTGCTTAGGTTCCATAGTTCCCAAGTCCCTTGGGTTATTTGAATATTGCTGAACCTTTTTATATTGATTATTTATTCTTTTATCACCTCTTAAACTTTTATTTAGTCGCGGCCTATTTAACATATTAGCATAAGGAGGAGATGTTACACAAAGAGAGATAGTCTCTTCTTCTAAATAATCAGAAATATTTAACGAATCATCACAAAGCATTATTTGTTTTGTTTCTTCAGTCAGTTTCTGCTGGGATAATCTTTGTTGCGCATAATCAACATATTTTTTACTCAAATCAAAGCCAACAGCGTTCCTACCCACATCCTTAGCAGCTACTAACGTAGTACCAATCCCTGCAAATGGATCTAATATTAATTCTCCTCTATGCGTAAATAATTCTATGCATTTTTTTGGTAATGCTATTGGAAAAACCGCGGGATGTATGTCTTTATCTCTAATATCTCTTACTTCGTAAAAGAATTCCCATAAAGCAACCTGATTTTTTAACCATTCCTTTGGAGTTAAACAATTTATATGAGTATTACCACAATCACATGTTCTTTTATGATTAATATTTAATTTTCTACCTTGCTGCATTTGAATTTCTTGCTCCATTTTTTAAGTCTCTTTTTCTAAATAGAATTTGTTATATAACATTCATTATAAACATTTTTAATTAGAGTTATACCTTAATAGTCATAACTTAACAAATCAAGAACTTTTTTATACCAAATAATCCATTAATAACAGAAGAGGCATAATGTTAATTATAAAAAATCTTCAAGACATAGCAAATATTCTAAGGCGGGATGTAATTGAAGCCACCACGTTAGCTGGCTCTGGACATCTAACGTCTTGTTTGTCATGCGCAGAAATTATATCTTGCTTGTTTTTCGCTCAAATGCAATATGATATAAAAAATCCTGAAAATCCTGATAATGACGAATTCATTTTGAGTAAGGGTCATGCAGCCCCGATTTTATACTCTGCGCTCTACAGGACAAAAGCAATAAATCATCATCCCTCTAGTTTGCGAAAATTAAAAAGTCCATTAGAAGGCCACCCAATTCCCTCAAGTCACTTGCCTTTTGTAAAAGTCGCAACAGGCTCTCTTGGGCAAGGTTTTTCTATAGGAACAGGTATGGCTCTGGCAGGAAAAATGCAGAAAAGAAAATACAAAGTTTATGTTCTTCTTGGAGATAGCGAAACAGCAGAAGGCTCTGTTTATGAGGCAGCGCAATTAGCACCTCATTATAAATTAAATAATTTAATAACAATCATTGATGTAAATCGCTTGGGACAAGCAGGAGAAACAATGCTTGGGCATGACATTCAATCTTATAAAAATAGATTTGAATCTTTCGGATGGAATGCAATCACTATCAATGGCCATAATATTAATGAAATATTTAAAGCATTAAAAAAAGCAGAAAGCTCAGGCAAGCCTTCTGTCATAATTGCCAAGACAATTAAGGGAAAAGGCATATCATTTTTAGAGAAT
Organism: Candidatus Woesearchaeota archaeon; assembly: GCA_964547875.1. Lineage (GTDB taxonomy): Archaea > Nanobdellota > Nanobdellia > Pacearchaeales > GW2011-AR1 > JAUSIK01. The sequence goes on along the minus strand of CAZJPE010000001.1, from coordinate 149,477 downwards.
AAAAATGGCTGGCATGGAAAAGCGCTAAATCAGGCGGAATTAAAAAAAGCATTCAATGAAATCCCAAATCCAGAAATGCCCAAAATAAATATAAAAATACCGATAAAAATACATTCAAAGAAAGATAATAAAATAAAATCGCAATTAACTAATTATAATGCAAATGAGCAGGTAGCAACAAGGCAGGCTTACGGCAATGCATTGGCAAATTTAGCAAAATTAAATAAAACTATAGTTGCATTAGACAGCGAAGTAAGCAATTCAACTCATTCTGAAAAAGTCAAAGAAAAAACACCAAAGCAATTTATTGAAACATACATTGCAGAGCAGAATATGATAGGCATGGCTTTAGGTTTATCAAAAAAAGGATTTAATGTCTTTGCCTCAACATTTGCAGCATTTCTATCGAGGGCGCATGATCAAATCCGAATGGCCGCGCTTTCCAATCCCAACCTAACAATCTGCGGCTCGCATGCAGGTGTTTCAATAGGCGAAGACGGCGCATCTCAAATGGGTTTAGAAGATATTGCATTATTCCGCTCCATTCCCAATTCAATAATATTATATCCAAGCGACGCAGTTTCAGCAGAGAAGCTAGTTTATCTGGCAGCAAATACAAACGGCCTAAAATATATTAGAACAACAAGACCCAAAACACCTATAATCTACAAGTCGGCAGAATCATTCAAGATTGGAGAATTCAAAATATTAAAGCAATCGTCCCAAGACAAAATAGTTTTAATAGGAGCAGGCATAACATTGCATGAATCTCTTAAAGCACATGAAATCTTAAAAAAACAAAATATCAACACGGCAGTTATAGATTTATATTGCATAAAACCTCTTGAAACAAAAAAACTGATAAATTTCATTAAAGCCCACGGTAATAAAGTAATAATAACAGAAGATCATTACAAAGAAGGCGGTATAGGCGAGATGCTATCAAATGAATTGAAAAACACAGATATAAAAATAATGCATCTCGCAATAAATGAAATTCCCCATTCAGGCAAAATAGAAGAATTGCTCGATAAGTATAAAATTAGTGCTAAGTGGATTGTTGAAGCAACTGGTATGTTAAATAAAACTTAAATAGTATTAATTATATTTTAATATGTTGAGGGAACAATTAAGAGGTTAAAATGAACTGGCCATTATTTTTTGCTTTTCTTTCCCCAATCATCTTTGCATTTATGAACGTGATTGATACATACATTGTTAAGAAAAGAGTAAAGCATGTATTTGGTTTTGCAGTTGTTAGCGGGATTACTAACATTTTATTTGGCATAATTTTGGCTTTATTTTTGAATTGGAACAGTTATTCTTTATTAGATTTTAGGTTTTCAATTCTTGCAGGAAGTATGTTTGGAATACAACTTTATTTTTATTATTTTATTTTGGCAAAACATGATGTTTCTCATGCTGTAGGGCTTATTTATGTATATCCTATTATCGTTGCGTTTTTGTCTTATTTATTTCTTAATGAGAAACTTTCTATTTTAGGTTATTCTGGAGTTTTTATTACTCTTTGTGGGATTATATTGATGAGTATAAGATTAAAAAAACTTAAGATGAGTATTGCATTTTGGTCTTTAGGCATATCTATTTTAACAATAGCATTTTCTGAATTTTTTATTAAAGTCGCTACAAACCAGCTTCCTCAATGGCATGGAACTGCGATAAATAGCATGGTTATGGGGATTTTTATATTGCCTGCATTGTTAAATAAATCTATCAGAAAGGGTTTTAAAAAAGAATTCAAAAATATAAGGTTTACTTTTATAAGCGAGGCTCTTACTTTGGGAGCAATTGTTACCTTATATCTTGCTATGTCCGGTTTGTCAGCTACTATTGTTTCAGTAATTAGTGCAACTCAGCCTTTATTTGTGCTTATTTTTGAAAGCGCTGCTTTTTACGCTGGAATAAAAATTTCAAGAGACCTACAATGGAAAAATAAAGCAATTGCCATTATATTAGTTGTAATTGGAATTGTTATATTATATTTAAATGCTCTCTAAGAACTTAAGATATTGAATAGATTAAATTTCCCAAAATTTATATACCTTTTATTCTATATTAAAACATATAAAATAATATAAAAAATGGTGAACATAGCAATAAACGGCTTTGGCAGGATAGGCAAGCAGTTCTTTTTGGCAGCAATGGAGCAAAAAGTTAATTGGAATTTTTTTATAAATCACACAGGCGACTTGGATTTCATAGTATACTCATTAAAATACGATTCTGTCCATCCCTCTCCCCAAGAGAAAATCTCTCACGATGGAAAAAATTTAATCTTTGGAAATAAGAAAATAAAAGTTTTCAATGAGTTAGAGCCTGAAAAACTTCCATGGAAAAAAGAGAATATAGACTTAGTAGTTGAATGCACAGGACATTTCACAGAACGAGAAGGCGCGGCAAAGCACTTGAAAGCAGGCGCAAAGAAAGTCCTCATATCAGCTCCTGCAAAAGACCACGATGTTACAATTGTTTACAATGTAAATAATAGCACGCTGAAAAAAGAGCATAAAATAATATCAGCAGGAAGCTGCACGACAAACTGCATCGCGCTTATTGTAAAAATAATAAATGACGCATTTAAGATAAAATCAGGGCATTTTGTCACAACTCACGCTTATACTTCAACTCAAAGATTAATTGACGGCGTTGACAAGAAAGATGTTCGCAGGGGAAGGGCAGCTGCAATTGATATAGTTCCAAGCACAACAGGCGCTGCAACAGCTGTAGTTGAAACAATACCAGAATTAAAAGGAAAATTATACGGATATGCCCTCCGCGTTCCAGTAGTTAACGGCTCCTTCGCAAGCATATTTCTGAAGATAGAAAAAAAGACAAGCGCAAAAGAAATAAACTCTCTTTTCAGAAAAAAAGCCTCTGAAATGAAAAGCGTCTTGGAATATACAGAAGAGCCGATTGTTTCTTCTGATATAATCCATAATCCAAATTCCTGCATCTTTGATGGGAATTTTACTTACGTTATAGATGATTTGATAAGCGTCGCAGGCTGGTATGATAATGAATGGGGCTATTCTAATAGGTTAGTTGACGTTGCTAAATTGATTCTTGGAAAATAATTATTCTTCTAAATTAAAAGGTTCATATCCTTGGTCCTTTAACCATTCTAAATATCTTCTCCCACCCTTTCCTTTTGTTGAACGTGGTGCATAAGCTCCTTTTTCGTATGATACAAGGGACTGTAAGGGCATCTTTATACTCTTGGCTAATCCTCTTAAACTTAGTCCCTTCTTTAATCTTATCTCTCTTGCTTTATTATAATCAAAGAGGTATTTCCTCTCCACCGTTGGAATTTCCTCTGTTGTTATTTCCTCTAACCTTCCAATAAAATAAATTCTGGTTTTATTATTTCCTTTCATACATCTTTCTTTTATTTTATTAAAATAACTATCTAAAAGTCTTTCATAAGCTTCACTCTGTCTTTCGTCAATACTTCCATACTCATTTTTCTTTTCAGTTTCCATTAGGTTCTTTCTTTTCTATGTTATATAAATCTTTCTGTCTTATAACTACTAAAAAGTTGCATTATATTAATATAGCAAGATTTAAATATATTACATGTAATACAAATATATGACAGATGCAACAATATCACTTAGGGTTGATAAAAGAATTCATTCAATGATGAAAATGCATGATGAGATTAACTGGAGCGCTGTTTTAAGAAAGACACTTGCTGAAAGATTAAGGCAGTTAGAGGTAATAGACAGGGATAGGGCATTACAAGCAGCTAAAAGCATGGATAAATTAAGAGAGAAAAAGATATTTGATAAAGGAGAGGCTGTAACTAAGATAATAAGACGATGGAGAGACAAAAGAAAGTAATTGATGCTTCTATTGCTGCGAAATGGTTTCTTAATGAAGATGGCACGAAAGAGGCGTTATCTATTAGAGATGACCATATTGGGGAAGAAACATTAATAATTGTCCCAGAAGTATTATTCTTAGAAGTGCTAAACGCATTAAGATATAAGAATGCAGATAAAAAATTATTAGAAAGCGCAAGTAAAATATTATTTGAAATTCAATTACATGTTGAAAGAACAAATGAATTTATTTTATGCAAGGCAATTAATATATCATTAGAATATGGCTTAACTATTTATGACTCAATATATGCTGCTATTGCACAATTGCATGGTTGTCCTCTTATTACTGCTGATGAAAAGCTTAGGAAATTCCCGTCAGCAGTTGCACTATGAAACTTCGCACACTCAAAGAGACAAACGTAAAGAATAAAAGAGTTTTATTAAGAATAGACGTCAATAGTCCTATTGTTAATGATAAAATTATTGATAATCCAAGATTCGAGGCATCTGCAAGAACTATAAAATATTTAATTGATAAAGACGCAAAAATTGTGGTAATTGCGCATCAGGGAAGAAAGGGAGATAGAGATTTTACTTCATTGGAACAACATGCAAAAATATTAAGCAAATATATTGGAAAGAATGTGGAATATGTTAATGATTTATTTGGAGAAATTGCTCAAGATAAGATAAATAATCTTAACATTGGCAAAGTGATAATTTTGAAGAACGTTAGAGAATATAACGATGAAACTGATATTGACATGGAAGATAATAGATACAAAGAATTCTGCAATTTATTTGATTTTTATGTAAATGAGGCATTTTCTGTATCGCATAGAGAACAGGGAAGCATTATTTTTCCTCCGCAATATTTGCCTAGCTCTATTGGGATTGAATTTGAAGAAGAATTAAATGCTTTAAAGAAATTTGAGAGTTCTAGTGGAAAGATTAAGATATTTATTATTGGAGGGTCAAAGGTTGAAGATTATTTTCCTTTATTTGAATTTTTGAAAGATAAAAAGAGCAAGATGCTTTGTGCTGGCATCTTGGCTAATCTATTCTTGATCATTGAAGGGTATGATTTGGGATATGAATCAGAATGGCTAAAACAAAATAATTATTTCTCTTTTATACCTGAATTAAAGAAAATATATTCTAAATATAAAGAACAAATTATTTTGCCAGTTGATTTTGGATTATTTGGTGAAAAGGGAAAGAGAATTAATGCTTCTTTAGGAAATATGCCTTATAGCTATAAAATATACGATGTTGATGAAAAAACAATAGAATTATTTAGAAAATATATTGCTCAAGCCGATTATATTTTTATGAAAGGTCCGCTTGGATTTTCTGAGATGGATGAATTTAGCTACGGCACAAGAAAGATATTGCAGTATATATCTGAATTAACTTCTAAGAAGAAAATCTTCAGCGTTATAGGGGGCGGGCATTTAACAGCAACAATAAAAAGATATAAAATTCCAAATAAGTTTTCTTACAATAGTTTATCTGGCGGGGCTCTAATAAAATATATAAGCGGAGAGAAATTGTCTGGGATAGTTGCGCTGGAGAAAAGTAAAAAATGAAAAAGATGCCTAAGACAGAAGGGGAATGGAAGAAGAAATTAACGCCAGAACAATTTAGAGTTTTGAGAAAGAAGAGTACAGAGCTGCCTTTTACAGGAAAGCTTTTGCACAATAAAGATACAGGAATGTATATGTGCTCTGCTTGCGGGGCAAAATTATTCTCTTCTAAGACAAGATTTTATTCTGGAACTGGCTGGCCAAGTTTTTACGCTCCTGAATCAAAGAATTCTATTATAGAAAGAGGGGATGATTCTTTATTCATGAAAAGGACAGAGATAATATGCAAAAAATGCGGCAGCCATTTAGGCCATGTTTTTAATGACGGCCCAAAGCCAACAAGCTTAAGGTACTGCGTTAATTCAGCAGCATTAAATTTCAAAAAATCCAAAAAAACAAAATGACAATAGAAGAATCAATAGATAAACAAGTAACGAAAATGACAAGATTAAGGGAAACCATATTAGAATTAATTCCACAAACTGGGCAGTATCCTTATATTTTATTAGCTCAAGCCAGAGAGAGACTTCCATATAGTGTTAGTTGGAGGGATATGCAAACAACTTTTGATAGCCTATATAATGAGGGCAAGATTTTTGAGAGGCAGGATTTTACAAAAACAATATTAAAAAGAGCATATAAAACAGAATGAAAACAATAAGGCACAAAAGAAAAGAGCTTGAAATAAGAGCAGCAACACTAATAGAGAAAAAAATTAGAGAACATTTGAAAGAGCAAGAACAAGTCGTCCTGGGCATTCCAGGAGGGACCTCTATTCAGGGAATCCTGGGCTTGCTAAAAAAGCAGAATATTCCCTGGAATAAAGTCCATGTCTTCATGCTGGATGAAAAATTAGTCCCCTTAGACAATCCAGAAAGCAATTTCAAGCAGGCTTATGATTTATTCTTGGAGTATCTAACAAAGCAAAAATTATTGCCAAATAAAAATATCCATCCATACATTTATTTTAATCAGCCGGATAAAAATGGCGTTGAAGCGTATAAAAATGAACTAAGGGAAATCTCGCATAATTTTGATATAATACTTTTAAGCTCTGGAGAAGACGGCCATGTCGGCTCTTTATTCCCAAATCATGAAACAATAAAAAGCGAGGAAGAATTTTTCCTCATAACAAAAAGCGCCCCAAAAGCTCCCCCGAGAAGAGTATCTGCCTCGCGAAAGCTTTTATCAAAATCAAAAACAGCGCTATTATTATTCTTTGGTGAAGGAAAAAGGCAGGCTTACAAAAATTTTACCAGCAGGAATCTATCATTGATAGACTGCCCTGCGAAATTAGTCAATAATATTGAAGATTCGCACGTTTTTACAGATTTGAAGTAATTAAGAAGTCCTTATAATCCTCTGCTTTTTTATTATAATCTCTTCCACAATTCCTCCGGCAGTCAAGAAGCGGTTTTTAACTACTCTTACAATTGGTTCTTCAGATTCATACTTATCGCTATAAATCACAATTTTCTGCTGTTTTTCTCTTGTTTTTGCCATATTAGCCTCATAATACATAAGCATCTGAAATTTATATATCTATAGTAAGCTCTTGCTCTCCCAATTCTTTCAAGACTTTCTTTGGCTCTTCAGCATCAGAAATAAAACTCCCAGAATTAACATAATTAACGCCCAAGCCCCTCAATTTCCCAATATTAATCAAATTAACTCCCCCATCAACTTGAATCTTAATTTTCTTGTCAATATTTCTTAATATCTTTATTTTATTGTAAATACTGGGAATAAATTCCTGATGCTCTTTTCCTGGATAAACCCCCATTAGTAAAACACCATCTATTTGATTTAAAAATACAAGAATATCATTTATTTGTGTTTGAGGATTAATAGCAATCCACGCTTCCATTCCAGCGTCTTTTATTCTTTTAATCAATTCTGAAATCTCCACATTATTTTTCAAAGCCTCGTAATGAAATATTATTTTATTAAATCCTTTTTTTCTTAATGGCAAAATATATCTTCCTGGATTTTTAACCATTAAATGCGCCTCAAATTTTCTTTTATACTTGCTTAAATTAGGAATATCATTAATTTTTATTCCATGAGATTTAACAAATCTCCCATCCATGAAATCAATCTGTAAATCTCTTCCTAATCTAATCAATTTCTTAAATCGTAAATCAAATTCCCTTTTATTGTGCGCGAAGATTGTTGGTATTATTTTCATTCTAGTTTCTCTTTTAGTAAAAGATCAATTCTCTTTAAATCTTCTTTATTAAAATCTCTTCCTTCTCTTAATTTTATCCCTATTGTTTGAAGTAAAAAATTTAGATAACAAAATCTTAAGTAATCTTCAGTAAGAAATTTAATAGAAGAGATTGAATTATAGCCTCTTTTAAACTCTTCTTTTTGTTTAGAAGTTTTAAACCACCTAATAAATGCCTTTGCTATACCCTGTCCTTTTAATCTTGGTTTAATTGCTTCTATATCTATAAAATAAACCTTTCCGCTTCTTATTCTAAAATTTTCTGGATAAACATCATTAGGGTCTACGGCTGCTTTTGGTTTTATCTTTGCCTTTAATCTATTATAGAACTCTCTTATCTCTTTAAATTTTTCTTTGTCTATAATTCTTTTATCTAATAATGTTCCTAAATTATAAAATGCCTTTTTATCTATATCAAATTTTCTGAATCCAATTTTATTTATATAAGCGCAAATTTTTCCAACTTGATAGATTACTTCTGGGCTATCATTTTTTCTGCAATTTCTCCCCTCAATAAATTCAAATAGTATATTTTCTTTATTTTTCCCTAATATCTTAGGTAAAAAGCCATATCTTTTTAATTTCTTGTAGATTTTTATATAAAAATCAGCTTCATTCTTATTATCGCATTTCCTTAAAATATATTTCTTATTCCTATATTTTACTAAAAAAGTTTGACCACTATTTCCTAACTTTGTTTTTGTTATTTTTGCTTCTTTTAAGATTCTTCTCATTTTAACCTCTCATCAAAATCTCCTAAAAACTCATAAATCTCTTTTTGCTTATGACTATTAAGAGAAACATGATATTCTTTAGTAGACATCTTAATAGTTAAAAATCCTTTATTTAATAATTCTTTTATTGCTTGTTTAGATTCTTTGCTTCCTCGCAAATGGTCTGGTAAAGCTTTTTGCAAATTTTTAAGTTCAGTATGTTTGCCGCCCCAAATGTTTAAATTTACTAATTTTCTTAGAAATCTTTTCATTATGGCCTCTTTTAATTCCATATTTAATTAAAAGTTTTTGAATATTAAAATATTGCTAATTATATTTGGAACATTAGTGTTCCAAAGTAGAAACATTTATAAAATATGGCCTTCTAAAAATAATATGGAAACGTTATTCAAAAAGGCATTAGGAGACACGCCTAAAATAAGAGTATTAGAATTTCTTATAGAAGGAAGAGAATTAGATTATAGCATAAGCGATATTGCCGAAGGAGCAGAGATGGGCAGGACAACTTTATTTAGAATCTGGGAAGATTTAAAGAAAACAAATATCATAAAACACACGCGCATTATAGGAAATGCTAAATTGTATAGATTAAATATAGAAAATCAATTTGTTCAGAAATTAGTAAATTTATTTGATGAAATAATTATGCCTAAGAAAAAAATTTTCCATTAAAAAATGCTCTAATTTATCCTATACAATGAACCGCAAGTTCCTCATCATCATTCGCAATATGATTTAGATTTCTAATTGAAACAATTTGATTCAAAATCTCTGACGCTTTCGGAATAAGCCTAAAACCATCATATTTTGGATTAGTCGCCTTCCATTTTTCATACAAATCATTTAAATTGGGACAATTCTCCTGAATAAATTCCTTTACATAATCCTTATCATTTATTTTTCTATATACTAATTTTAATTTGACAAGAAGATCCTTCTGCTCCAATGTTTGATGAAATTTCACTCTGCCAGACCAAGAGTCCATACCCCCTTGTTCAAACATCTCTCCACGCTGGATATATCTATTAGCAGTTTTTGCAAAGTAATTTCTATATAAATCTTGCATAGTTTTTCTTTCTGAGTTCGAGTCTTTGTTTTCCATATTTAGAGCCAGATATTTGACTATTTAAACTTTACTAATGCCACCACTAATAAGTAACATTAAAAACTTAATTATCTTTTTAGTAAATGGGTAACTCGAGATAATTATGCCAAAAAGAAGAGTCGTTGCTTAAATATTCTTTTAAAAAATATCATCTTTCATAATTCGCAATTTTCCTGATTCTCCTATTGTGCCTTTTAGCTTCGCTAAATTCTGTATTTAGCCAAATTTTCACAAGCTGTAAATTCTTAGCGTCTGAAAAATTCCTGCCCCGCAGGCATAGAACATTTGCATCATTATGCTCCCTGGCCATCTTGGCAGAATAATTATCATAAGCTACTGCTGCCCTGATTCCTTTGATTTTATTCGCAGCTATAATCATTCCTGTTCCTGTCCCGCAAATCAAAATTCCTCGCGAGTTATCTCTAGCAACGCGTTCAGCAACCTTAAACGCGTAATCAGGATAATCATCTCCTGCTTCGCCTTTCCCACCCAAATCGTCATATGTAATGCCAGTCTTATCAAAATACTTCTTAAGTTTTTCTTTTAATTTAAAGCCAGCATGATCTGCCCCAATATATACAACGCTCTTTTTCATTAAATAATTATGTTAAAACTATTTATAAGGCTTTCATAACATATTTATACATAAATTTCTTATCTTAACTATCAAAAAGAGAAAATGAAAATCAATTTAAACAAAATCCTAAAAAATGGAAGAGCGCTTTATTTGGCCTACGACCAAGGCTTGGAGCACGGTCCAAGTGTAGATTTTAATGATAAAAATATTAATCCTTCTTATATAATTGAAATAGCGCAAAAAGGAAAATTTCAAGGCCTTGTTTTTCAAAAAGGAATTGCGGAAAAATATCAGGAAGAAATAAAAAGCTCAAAAATTCCTCTAATTTTAAAATTAAACGGCAAAACATCGCTTTTCAAAGGCGAGCCAATTGCAAGGCAGCTATGCTCAGTCAAAGAAGCAATACAGCTCGGAGCAATAGCAGTAGGCTACACTATTTACATTGGCAGCGCTCAAGAATCTGTTATGATGAATGAATTTGAAAATATAGAAGAAGAAGCCCACGCAAAAGGCATGCCTGTTATTGCATGGATATATCCAAGGGGAAGCTCTGTAAAATTAGACACCTCAAGGGAAATGATGTCGTATGCAGCTCGCGTAGGCCTTGAGATAGGCGCAGATATTGTCAAATTAAAGTACGGAGGCAATCCGCAAGATTTGAGCTGGGCAGTTGAATCTGCAGGCAAGACAAAAGTAGTGATTGCAGGCGGCCCTCCAATAAATGAAAAAACACTCCTCAAGCAAGTATCAGACATAATGAATGCCGGCGCAGCAGGGCTGGCAGTTGGCAGGAATATCTGGCAAAATCCCAATCCGTTAGAAATAACTAAGAAGATTCAAGAGATAATTTGGAAATAGATTTTTCCCCGTTAATTTTATAATCTTTGATAAATTCTATTTTTGCAATACTAAATAAATGAGCATTTCTGGATAAATACCAATTAAGCAAACTTCTATAAGTTTTCCCATTGGCCTGTCTCACATTTTTAAAATCTTCATATTTTAATTCTTCAATTTCTTTTCCGCTATCATTGACTAAAATAGAAAGCAATTGAGTTCTTAAAGATAAATCACCATATCTGCTTTTTCTAAATTTATATAATCCTGCTTTTTGTTTCCAAGTTCTTAATGTATGAGGATTAACGCCATATATAGCTGCAGTTTCAGAATTAGTTTTTTCAGATAAATGCCTAACTAAATCCTCTTTACAAGGAACAGAAAAACCGCTAGGCAGATAAGCCTCTGAATCATGCCTTCTCTCAATGCCTGCATTTTCCAACCATCTATAATAAGTCCTTTTATCAACCCCTATTTCTCGTGCAGCTTCTCTAACAGGTTTTCTAATAACGTTATAAAAATAATTTAACTCTTCCCTTGAGGGTATTTTATTTTCCTTTTCTAATCCCAACTTTACAACCCATCTGCATAGAGTAGCTTTATGAATGCCTAATTCTTTTCCAATATTCGCAGATTTCCATCCATTTTTACATATTCTACTTAAATAATTTTCAATATTCTCGCCAATCTTTCTTTCAATTTCAAGCATAAGGCGGCTTTTTTGCATGAATAAGCTAAATAATGTAAATTTAAAAGCATTTTTATACTTACATAAATTAATTTTTAAATGAAAAAGAGAGTTAAAAATATTAATGTTTCATTTGCTATTGTTATTATATTAGATATTATCTATTTTTCTAATCTAAATATCAATTCTACAATATAAAAATGATAGTCATAAACTTCAAAAATTACAAAACAGGCAAATCAGCCCTGAACCTTGCCAAGCAGATAGAGAAATATCTGCCTAAAGCGATTGTTGCAGTTCCTACTATTGATGTATATTTAATTAAAGCCAATACTAAATTAAAAGTTTTTGCCCAGCATATAAATTCACCTGCCAGTCCTACGAAATCAACTGGATTTGTAACTGCAGAGATTATAAAGGCACATGGTGTTATCGGAAGCTTGCTAAATCATTCTGAACACCAGATGAGTTTAGGAGGAATACAAGCAGCATTAGGAGACTTGGAAGAGGAGGGGTTAAAGTCTATAGTCTGCGTTCCTACTTTAAAAGTAGCAGAAGAAGTAATAAAATTGAAACCTTACGCAATTGCTTTTGAAGATTTAGAATTAATCGCGACTGGAAAATCAATAACAAAATACAATCCCAAAGCTCTTAAAAATTTCATAAAGATTATGAAAAAAACAAATATAATTCCCTTGTGCGGGGCAGGCATCTCTTCTTATGAAGATGTAAAAGAAGCCAACAATTTAGGTTGTAAAGGCGTTCTAATAGCCTCTGCAATAGCAAACTCTAAAAATCCCTCCAGTCTACTAAGGAAATTAAAGGAATTTCAATAAAATGGAATCAAAAATAATAACTCTATTCGAAAAAGTGCAAAAGATACCTTATAAAGTTTGTAAATTTAATGAAGAAGAAATAGATGAAAATATTAAATATGGAGATTGTAGGCATAAGTCCACTCTATTATATAATTTACTTCAAAAAGAAGGTTTTGAAGTTAATAAGTTAGGCGTAATATTTGATTGGAAAGACTTGCCTATTCCAGACAATATTTTATCAATCCTAAAAAACTCTGGAACAATTTGGACACATTATAGCTTATCGGCTAAAATAAGAGATAATTGGATAAAAGTAGATTGTACTTGGGATCCTCCATTAAAGAAATTGGGTTTTCCTGTTACAATTAAATGGAACGGATTAGTTGATACAAAACAAGTTACAGAAGGTAAACTAAGATTCTATGAGGTTAAAGATTATAGTGGAGATTCAAAGAGAATAAAGATAATAAAAGAAGAAGCATATTCATTCGCCGATGCTCTAAATAAATGGATTCAAAAGTCAAGATGAAAAAGGATTCTTTAATTAGTTAATATTCTTTTTGATAATTTATCCAATGGTTGTTGAAGAGCTTTCTCAAGTATTAAAGCAAAATCATATTTTTCAGCTTGGTCTAAATCTAAATACTCTTTTCCGCAGTTAGGGCATCTTAATTTTATAATATGAAAACTGATTGCTCCATCTAAAATACTTCTATTTTCCACTATTTTTATTAATTTTTCGCCACAATCTTTACAGATTCCTTCATTTACCTCAAATACATTTCCATCTATTTCTGTCTCTACAGCTTCTAATTTTTCTAATTCATCTATTGTCACATCTTCTCCTTCTTCCATATTATTCTAATTTTTCTTTCGTTTATATAGTTTTCTTTGAGCATCTGAAGAGGGATAAGCAGTGATAATAAAAGCAGTATCTTTCATCATTTCAAATATAATTGTTATAAATTTTTGATCAAAACCTATCGCCATATACCTATTATCTCTAACTCGTAATATAATTGGATTTAGAGTTAAAACTCCTCTAATTTCAGAGGCTCTTATATCACGCTTATAAAGAATTTTTTCTTTTATTTTATCCTCTATTAATATCTTAGATATTCTCATTTTCGTTGTTTGGAAAGAAGAGTTTAAATAATTACTTCATTAATAAACTTATATAGAAAGGATTAAGATGATTCCTAAAATAAGATTTAGATATTCAAGAGTGTATGACGATAGATATAGAATTTCTAAAGATATAAATAAAAAATTAGCAAAACAAAACAAAAAATATCCATCACAAAAGAAAATAAGAAATTATATATTAAAGATTGAAAGTGATTGGAGAAGAATAGAGGGAAAGATCTTTATGGAAATATCAAAGATCTCTGGATTAAAGTGGAATGAAAAAGAGATTAAATGTTATATAATAGGATATGGACGCCCATTTTCAGATCCTTTAACTTTAAGATTATATAAAAATAAAAATGATTTTATCGATACACTGACCCATGAATTAATTCATCAAATACAAATTCAAAACTGGAAAAATATAAAAGTTTGGTGGGAGTATATTTGTAGAAAATATAAAAAAGAGTCTATATTAACAAAAAAGCATATTTTGTTACATGCTATCCATACCGAGATATATTTAAAAATATTTAACATGAAAAGATTAAATAAAAATATAATGAAAAATAAAGACTATTTGGATTATAAACGCTCATGGGAGATTGTTCAAAAAGAAGGATATAAAAATATTATAAACGAATTTAGAAAAAGGCTAAGATGAAAAACTCGCAATCAGAACTATGGAAAGAAATGAAAAAAAGAGAATTCCGAGTGACTATATTCGGCTCTGCACGAATGAAAAAGGGCGACTGGGAATTTAAGGAAGTTTACAAGCTCGCAAAGATGATTGGCGAAAGAGGAATTGACTTGATAACAGGAGGAGGTCCTGGCGTAATGGAGGCTGCAAGTGCAGGCCATGAAGCAGGCTCAAAAAAAAGCAAAGCCCACACAATAGGCCTTAATATAAAATTGCCTCATGAGCAGAGAATGAATCCATACGTGCAGATAAAAAAACAATTCACGCGTTTTTCTGAGAGACTGGATAATTTTATGCTCTTGTCAAACGCTATAGTTGTAGCTCATGGAGGCATTGGAACAATGCTTGAATTATTTTACAGCTGGCAACTAATGCAAGTGAAACGCATATGCAATATTCCCATAATACTTCTGGGAAAACAATGGAAAGGCCTTATAAAATGGTTGAAGGATGAGCCATTAAGAAGAAAATTCTTCAATAAAGAAGATTTAGAATTATTATTCACTCCAAAAAATGCGAATCAAGCAATAACAATTCTGGATGACGCATATCAAGAATATAAAAAAGGCAACAAGAATTTCTGCTTGAATTATAAAAAATATAAATTATACTAACTATAGCAACCTTTAAAAATTATGTTTTGCTTTTTCACATATGATAACAATAGAATATCACCCATTAATTATTATAAAAAATCAAAAAGGACGTTTTCTGCAAACAGATATTAATGCCCAATTAGAAAAAGTAATATTCCAAATATCAAATGTCTATCCATCTATTGTCGAAATATATCCTGAAAATAATGGGAAAAAATTCCTTTATTCAGAATTAGACAGAAAAACAATTTTACTTACAGCATTCCTAGATTCAGATTTTGATGGAATTATCACTCCAAGAAGGTCATTAATAAAAACAGAAATAGAAAATGTCTCAAACCCGGAAGAAATACAAAGAAGACACCTCGAAAGAATAAGCGATAGAATGCTTTATGAAAAAAGAGATATAATTGATCATGCCTGTGAAGCATATTCAAGATTAATAAGAGAATCTAAACCACTCTTTCCGTTGTCAATTGACGCATAGCAACATATAAATATTAAACTGAATAATCCTATAAAAGGTTAAAAGAGGTAAAATGAGAAAATATGTTGAGAAAAGGCCATGGGGAAAATTTGAGCAATTTACTAACAATGAAAAAACAACTGTTAAAATAATAACTGTAAATCCAAAACAAAAATTATCTCTACAATACCATAAAAAAAGAAGAGAGTTCTGGAGATTTTTAGACAATCCTGCAAAAGTCACGATAGGCAAAAAAACAATTAAAGTAAAAAAAGATAGCGAAGTTGTAATTCAAAAAGGAGCATTGCATACAGTAGAAGCTCTTAACAAGCCAGTAAAATTCCTGGAAATTGCATACGGCAATTTCGAAGAAAAAGATATAATCAGAATTGAAGATAAATATGGTAGAGTTTAATTTAAATACAAAATCTTTTCATAAAAATTAATATTCATCTCTTCACAATTCTTAAAATCTCCTTAAGCTTTTCTTTCATAATCCTTGCATCCCGTGCTTCCAAATTAATTCTCAATAAAGGTTCTGTATTGCTTTTCCTGACACTAAACCAATAATCATTAAACTCTATAGTTAAACCATCAAAATTATCAATCTTATTTGGCTTCTTTGCACTATAATACTTCTCAATTCTTCCAATAACATCAATATCATCCTTCAATCTAATGCTGACCTCATCAGCTTGCGAATATTTGTCAAATTCCTTCAATAAATCAGAGAAATTAATTCCTCGCTTCTTAGCCAGAGAATATATTTTAATTATCAATAAAGATGTTATTAAAGCAGAATCAGCATAATAATTATCTTTATAATAGTAATGCCCAGAATGTTCAATCCCAAACAAAGCTTTCTCTTTTCTCATTCTCTCTTTAATAAACGCATGTCCTACTTTTTCTCTTAGTGCTCTTCCTCTAAATTTTAAAATTGTATCTAATACGATCTTACTGCATGCAGAAGTATAAACAACCCCATATTTCTTGTTTTCACGCAGAAGATAATTTATCAGTAAAGCTCCTATAACAGAAGTATTAACAAATCCGCCATTTTCGTCAACAAAAGCAACTCTATCCATGTCTCCATCAAATGAGATTCCAAAATCTGCTTTTTCTTTTTTCACTCTTTTTTTTAGATCAATTAAATTCATTTTTATTATTGGATTGGGAACATGGTTTGGAAATCTTCCATCAAGTTTAAAATATAAAGGAATAATTTTTACCAGGTTTCTATAAATCAAAGGAACAATCTTTCCCGCCATTCCATTGCCAGCGTCAATAACGACTTTAATTCCATATGCATTAAAAGGCTTGATAAAAGATAAAATGTGCTTCTTGTATTTGTCGAATATATTTTTTCTATAAATTTTGCCCCTTTTCTTAGAGTTTATAAAATCTTTATCTTCAATAATCTTTTTAATTTCATTCAATCCATTTTTGAAATCAACCGCTATCGCGCCAGCTTTAACTATCTTAATTCCATTATATTCTGCAGGGTTGTGGGAGGCAGTTATCATAATGCCAGGCATTTTATAAAAACCGCTTGCGAAATACAAAGCAGGAGTATCTATCAATCCTATATCAATAATATTGCATCCAGATTCAGTTATCCCTCTAAATAAAGCGTTAAATAAAGAATTAGAAGATAATCTCATATCTCTTCCTATAATTATTTTCTTACATTTCAAAAATTTAGCTATTGCTTTCCCTGCTTTATAGGCAAAATCGTTATCAAGCTCCTTTCCATAAATCCCTCTGATATCATTTGCCCTAAAAATATTTTCTTTAATCATCCAATTGCCTCTTAATCGTCTCTTTATTCAATTATTGTAGTATGGATAATATAAAAAGCTTCATATTTTTATTCTCGAAGGAACCTGCGCAATCTTTAAAAACTAGAAAGTCTATCATCAAGCATATAAAAGAGGCTAAATATATGAAAAAAGAGGTAGAACCCTGTATTCTTTATGTCGGAACATATCCACCAAGAGAATGTGGCATAGCGACGTTTACAAAAGATATAAGCGACGCCATAGACAGGCGATTCTTTCCGACGATAAAATCAAAAATTCTTGCGATGAATAATAATGGGACAAATATTTATAACTATCAGAAAAAAGTTATCTATCAGATAAGCGATACAGAGATAGCAGATTATCTAGAAATTGCCCAAAAAATAAATCGCTCTAAAAACATAAAACTCGTTAATATTCAGCATGAATTTGGAATCTTCGGCGGAGAGCATGGAGAATATTTGCTTGCGTTCTTGGAAATTTTAAAAAAACCAGTAGCAATAACGTTGCATAGCATTCTCCCATCTCCTGGTGAGAAATTAAAAAAAGTTGTAAAAGAAATAGGAAAGCGCATCAATGCTATAATTGTGATGACAAAAAAAGCAGTTGAAATTTTGGAAAAAGATTATGAGATAACAGAAAATGTATATATAATTCCGCATGGTATTCCAACAACAACTTTAGAAAATCAGGAAAGAGAAAAGAAAAATCTTGGATTGCAAAATAAAATAATCTTGTCTTCATTTGGCATGATAGGCCCAGGCAAAGGCTACGAGCATGTGATAGAAGCCCTGCCACCTATAATTAAAAAATTCTCGAACATTCTCTATCTAATAGTTGGAGAAACGCATCCTTTAGTGAGAAAAAGAGAAGGTGAGACATATAGGAATTTCCTTGAATCAAGAATAAAAGAGCTGAAACTGCAGAAATATGTTAAATTTTACAACAAATACATAAAGCTTGAGGAGATAATACAATATCTTAAAGCAACAGACATATATCTCTCAACTTCTGATAATCCAAATCAAATAACGTCAGGCACATTGTCTTATGCAATGGGTTGTGGCAGAGTTACAATCTCAACTCCATTCTTGCATGCGCAGGACATAGTATCAAATGAAAGAGGCAGATTAGTGGAATTCAGAGATTCAGAATCAATAAAAAATGCGATTCTTGAGATATTGTCTGATGAAAAGCAGAGAAGGGAAATGGAAAAAAACGCATACTATTATACGAGAAATATGACGTGGCAGAATGTTGCAATGGCATATGGCAGGGTTTTCAAAGAAATTCTCAAAAACAATATAGAAATAAAAGAGCTTCCTAAAATTAATATAAAGCATTTAAAAAAACTTACTGATGATTTTGGCATAATACAATTCGCAAATCAGAACATGCCTGATAGGAATTCTGGCTATACACTAGACGACAATGCCCGTGCCCTATTAACTGCTGCAATGTATTATGAAAAATTTAAAGAATACAAGCAATTAAGATTAATAAAAATATATTTGGATTATATTAACTATGTTAAGGGAAAAGACGGAAAATTATATAATTTTGTAAATAAAGACAAGGTCATAGATAGCAACAATTGGAGCGAAGATGCGCATGGAAGGGCTTTATGGGCTTTAGGCTACTTATTATCTCTTGAGGAAATACCAAAAGATTTTAAAAGCAAGGCAGAAAATCTTTTCTTGGAGACGCTTTCAGCATCTTCAATTATGGAATCCCCAAGGGCAATGGCATTCACAATATCGGGCTTGTATTTTTACAATAAAAATAAAAATTCCCAGCTGATAACAAAAAACATAAAAAAACTGGCAGACATATTAGTGTCGCATTACAAGCACAATGTGCATAAAGATTGGCAATGGTTTGAACCGTATTTGACGTATTCTAACAGCAAATTGCCAGAAGCATTATTCTATGCATATCAAGCAACACAAGAATCTGAATATCTGGAAATTGCATCTCAAAGTCTTGATTTTCTTATCTCAAAAACATTTAACAAAGAAACATTTATTCCAATAGGGCAGAAAGGCTGGTATGCAAAAGACAAGGAGCGCGCATATTTTGACCAACAGCCAATAGAAGCGGGCTATACTGTTCAAACCCTAATAGAAGCTTATAAGCTGACGCAGAATGAAAAATACAGGGACGACGCATTAAATGCCTTTAAATGGTTTCTAGGAAATAATATGCTAGAGCAGACAATCTACAATGACAGCACAGGTGGCTGCCACGACGGCTTGGGAGAAGGAGCAATAAATCTCAATCAAGGCGCAGAAGCCACAATTTCTTATTTGCTGGCGCGTTTGACTTTGATGGACGTTTAATCTTTTGCACTATATTCCCCAAAATAAACAGGCGCATCGCTTAATCCAGCAAGAGAATAACTTACTGCTCTTTCACTACCATCGTCTATATCATATCCAAATATCTTACACAAAGGCAATTCATTTTTTCTCGCATGTCTATTGTAATCTTTTTCTCTAACTTCTCCTCCAGGAAATAATATCAATGGGAAATTAGGCTTTACAAAATCAATATGCCTTATAATAGAATCTAGTTTTTTAGCGCATCTCCTTGTTTTTTCTAAGCTCTCTTTAGAAACTTCAATTTCTTCCCTCTTAAATCTATCAATCATTCTTGCAGTTTCTGGAACATTTCCGGTCGTGAACTCTATTGGCAATCCCTTCATCTCTGGCCATGAGCCCATTTCATTCAATCTTTTATTATCACCATACCATTCCATTTCGTTGTATCTTCTTAATCTTGTTTTATCCTTAAATTTCTCGTCAAGGTCTTTCTCGTCCATATTATCAAACTCTCCTAATCTTTCATGATATCTATCTTCTAATTCATTTTTTCCAAGATTTTCTTTGAAAAATCTTTTTCCAGCATTGGCTAAAAGAAAATATTCTTTCACTTCTCTTCTCGGAACTTTTTCAATCATAAGAATATTATATTGCATTAATATATAAATCTTTCTATTTGTTACTATTATTTAGTTATATTAATTAGATAAAACTTTCTCGCTCTTCAACGGCTCAAACTTAAAGAACGCAAATAGCAGGCTTGCGATTCCAGCCAAAATAAATGCAACTATAAATTTATCTGCCAAGAATATCATTAATATCCACAAGAAACTTCTGCCTATAAAATTAGGTATCTCGATAAACAAGATAAACTCATCTGGGTCTTTCTTTTCAGCAGCTTTATCATAAAATATAGCGTTATATGGGATAGCAATCATTAGAGAGAAAAACCCTGCAAATAAGCTAAGCGTATAAAGAGCGATCGGCATATCAAAATAAATTCTCATTAACCACAAGATAGCATATAAAACCGCCCCCAATCTTAAGAAGAAATATTTGCTCTTTTTATCATGGAAGTGGCCAACAAGCAAAGTGAATAAGATTGTGCCAATGCCGACAAGAAGACTAATCCATCCAACAGAAATAAGATTTTTCAACCCAAAATATATAAAAATTGGCCATATCAATCCTTCTGTTTCGCCTCTTATATTATCCAAAATAGTGCCAAAGAAGAAGATTTTATTTTTCTTTAAAAGATGAGGAATACGAGACATTTTTAACTTTGTAGCAGGTTTAACATCATTCAAATAAAACAAAGGAATAACAGAGATTATAATGAAAAATATAGTAATATAGAACAAATATGCAAAACCAAGAAAGGTTGCAATTATCGCCCCAACTAATGGTCCCATCAATCCTGCAAATTGTCCCATAGAAGAATATCTACTAAATTGTTTCCCTCTCATCTGATTATCTGTCAATCGTGTAAAAAATGCATGCAAGGGAATAAAATATAAAGCATTTTCTATGCCGGCTATCGTTGCAATAAATAATATAGGAATATTTGTTTGTTCTAAAAGATTCAAAAATACAAGAAATAAGATAACAAAAACAGCACTTGTAATAATCGATATTTTATAGCCTATTTTTTTAGCAGATAACAATGCAATAGGAGTAAAAATAAAAGTTACAGTATGAAAAATCAAAAAATAAACCAGGACGCTAGTAAAACTATATCCAAGAGTTAAAAAATAAATAGGAATAAAAACTCCTACTAAAGAAAAAGCCAATCCTCTAATAAATTGATGCAGAAACAAATGATAAAGCCCTTTAATTTCCATTTTTTATATATCTAATCCCAAACTTATCTTAATAGCAATGTCAACTTTATCAATAATTTCTTTGTCTAACAATGATATTTTCCTGATAATTCTGGATTTGTCAATAGTTTTTATTTGATTTAACAGAATATTAGAATCTTTATTCAAGTTTGAATCAGTCTTATATAAAAAAACGTTTGTAGGATATTCTTTTTTATATGCCTTAGAAGTTATTGGTGCGACAATTGTCGTTGGAGAATACTTATTATAAATATTATTTTGTATAACCAATGCTGGTCTGATTCCTCCTTGTTCACTTCCTTTAACTGGTTCAAAATTCACGAGAACAATCTCTCCTCGTTTAATTTCCATCTTTCCATTCCCAGTCAAAATCCTCTTCGATAGCTTCAAATTCTTTTGTTATCTTCAAACTTTCCTCTGCTGTTTCTTTAGCACCTTCTATCATTAAATCAATATGTTTTCTTTTCCGTTCCTCTAGTTGCCTCATCATTTTTACTATAATTTCTTCATAAGTTTCTTTGCCAGTTTCTTTCAATCTATCAAGAGATTTTTTTACATTTTCATTTAATTGTATTGTCGTAACCATGATTCTATAGAATGACTATAGTATATAAATATTTCCAGGATTTATGCTAATCAATCAGCAAAGCTGCCCCAAGAATTCCAGGCTCTTCCAATTTGCTCCAGACGATATTATAACTAGCGGGCAAAAAGATATATTTCTTGGTTTTTTGCCTTATCATGTTAAGGAACTTTTCCCCTGCTTCCCGCATTCCTCCAGCTAAAACAACTATTTCAGGATTGAATACATTAATCAAGCTTCCAATTCCCTGCGCAATATACTCGCTGATTTCATTTAAAATTTCCCGAGATTTAGAATCATTCATATTAATGAGTTCATTAACATTGAACTCTCTTCCAAATTCCCTTTTAGTAATGCCGTCAATTGCCTTGCCTCCAGCAAATTCTTCAAATGTCTTCTCGCCTAGGTAAATATTTCCTAATTCTCCGCCAATATTTTCTTTGTTATATAATTTTCCGTCTATAATAATGCCTCCCCCAATTCCTGTCCCTAAAGTCAAGATAAAGAAATTCTTTCTGCCTTTTCCAGCTCCTAATTTAAATTCTGCCCAAGCCGCGCATTTTGCATCATTCTCAATCTCAACTCGCGTATTAAATTTCTTCTTGAGAAATTCGCGCAAATTAAAATTTTTTAAGGGAATATTTGGAGGGTTTATTATTATTCCATTTTTTAAAGGTCCAGGAGCCCCAATTCCAATTCCTTTAATCTCATTGCTCATTAAGTTAGATATAGAATAGCATAAAGCTTCTAAAAGTTCTTTCTTTTTGTCAGGAGTCTTTCCCTTAATCTCTCTGATAATTTTATTGTCTTTGACTAAGGCAGTTCTTAAATTACTTCCTCCTAGGTCAATAGCTATAACCTCTTTCCCTCTTTTCATGTATTTCATTATTATTCTAAACTTATAAATATTCTTAAATTGGATAAAACGCACAAAAAACAATACCTTTTAATATAATATCTTCTTAATTAATCTATTATAAATTAATTATCTGACTTACTAAACATTTCAAGAAATTTTCCTGCGGTAACTATTTTTATATTTCTAAACTCTCTCAACTTCAATAAATGCTTATCACCACTAATAATAAAATTCGCATTTCCATCAACAGCTGTTTCTAATACCTTATTATCTTCGGGGTCTTCTAAAATTATATTAGGTTTTGTTGAAGAAGTAATTATTTCAGAAATGCTAATTATGTCTTTAACAGCTTTTCCAATTTGTTCTAAAGAAAAATCAAATTTTTTTCTATTCAATACATCTTTAAATTCCTTCAATAGATACGAAGATAAAATAATTTTATCTTATTCAACATAGCAAGTTTGATAATCTCATATTCATTTCCATGTGTTATGGTAGCAGAAACTAATATGTTTGTATCTGGAACTATTCTAAACATCATTTACTCTTTTCTTTTCTATAATCTATAATTTCTTTTTTAACATCTTCTCTCGTTATACCTTTTTCCTTTGCAGTCTTCCACATACTTCTAAAATTATTCTCAAACTCTTCTATGTTCTTAGTGTTTTCCAGCCCCTTTAACCTTTTCAAAATAATAGAATCATCATTATCATAAACTAAAAATTTTTCCCCTTTTCTAATTCTTTTTTTCTCTCTTATATCTTGTGGAATGACAATTTGTCCTTTAGATGTTATTTTAGCTATTTCTATTTCCATAGTAGGAATAGTAAGAATAGTCTTATTTATAAACTTTTCGTTTTAAACAAACATTTTAATATTAACTTCTCCTATTAAAATAATGATAACAAAAGAGGCGTACGAAAGAGCTATAAAAGTCTTGGAAAAATGCTCAACTCCTCACGGCTTTCACGCAGCTTTTCCAGGCTACGATGCTGTCTGGGCCCGAGATTCTATGATAACTTCTTTAGGAGCTTCTTTAATAGAAAATAAATTCAAAGAAACTTTCAAGCAGTCTTTAATAACACTTGCAAATAATCAAAGCAAAAAAGGTCAGATTCCAAATGCAGTTGACAAATTCAGCAAAAGAAAACCACATGTAGATTACACATCAATAGATTCAACATTGTGGTTTGTCATTGGCAATTATATTTACAAAGAAAGATATAAAGATTCATCTATAATTAAAAAATATCAGGCTAATATGCAAAAAGCATTGACATGGCTTTCATATCAAGACATGGGAGAAGATGGAATGCTGGAACAGCTCCCAACAACAGACTGGCAGGATGCATTTCCCCATCGTTATGGCCATACAATTAACACGCAGGCTCTCTATTTTAAAGTTTTAAATCTCACGACTCAAAAAGAAAGAGCAAAAAAACTTTTTTATATTGCAAACAATGATAAAGATAAAAAACTCTGGAGTAGCTCTTTTTATCTGCCTTGGAGATGGAAAAATCATCGCAGTTATCACGAAAAAGGAGAATGGTTTGATTCTCTAGGAAATTTGCTGGCAATAGTATTTGAACTTGCAGACAAATCTCAAGCAAGTAAAATATTAGAGCACATTAAAAAAGAAAATATAGCCAAGCCATATCCAATAAAAGCAATTTACCCCCCAATATTAAAAAACTCAAAAGACTGGCAGCCTTATTTCAATGATTGCGGGGCAAGAACTCCCTATAACTATCTAAACGCAGGAGTCTGGACATTCATCGGAGGCTTCTATGTTTTGGCGTTAATTAAGCAGAACAAAATAGACGAAGCAGAAAAACAATTGGAAAAATTAGCAGAAGCAAATCTAAAATCTGATTTTTCAGAGTGGCTTCATGGCAAAACAGGCAAGCCCAGCAAAGGCCCGAATCAAGCCTGGAACGCAGGGATGTATATCCTCGCCTATCGCTCTCTAGAAGCAAAAAGATGTCTGATTTAATTCCTAAAATTTAAATACTTTATTTTAAAATAATTTCTATGATAAAGCTAAACAAAAGTCTAAGAGAAATAGTAGAGGAGAATAAATTTGTTGTTATAGATACCTCTATATTATCCCCATCAAACGCTTCTGAATCATTACAAAGCCGTTATATCGAGGAATTAAAAAAGCTTATTAAAAATGATAAAACCATATATACAACAAAAGACATTATTTTAGAATCGCAATGCTACAATTCCCCAGAACATCTATCTAAATTGCAGCTTAGAAAATTTAATGAAAGAAGAAACTCAAGCCCTTTTGAGCTTCTTGTCAAATATCTAACTCCTAAGGCTAGAAAATTAGGTATTATTGAGGGATGGAAGAAATATCCAATGGCCGATGTAAATCTGGCGGCTTTAGCTTTTACTCTTGCATATGCCCAAAATAAAGTCGCTTTTTTATCATCAGATAGAAGATTGAATGAGTTGGTGTATTCGACTACACAAGAAATAAAAGACAATTATCCCAAAGGTTTTCCTTGTTTAATTCAAGGGCAGATTGAAGTCTATTCATTCATACAAAAGCATGCTACTTTTCTTCCCTATTTCTTCGATGACAAAAGGCTTGGTTTTAATTGACTAGTAGACTGGTTTTTATTTAAAATGTTCTTTTCAATCAACTCAAGCATTTTCCCAGCAATGACTTTATAATGAAAATTCTTCAAAGCGTGCTCTGCAGCAGCCTTTCCCATTTTCTCGCGTAATTCTTTGTCTTGCATTAATCTTAGAGTATATTCAGCAAGCTGCTCTGTATTTGCCCTGTAAGCAAATGTCTTTGGCCTGGGAAATTCTATGAGCACCTGCTTGTCAAAGCCCATTGATGGATAAACCCACTCTCTCTCCAATTTGATCTCGTGTTCAACGTCAACTAAAAATCCAGTTTTTTCGTGGATAATAGTATCTCTAGGCCCGCCTACATTAATGGAAATAACAGGCTTTCCGCACGCCATTGCCTCAACTTGTATCATACCAAATCCCTCTAATCTAGAGGGAGCAGCATAAATATCGCAGGCATTTATTAAGCGCGCCATTGCCCTTGGATTTAGAGTATTATTCAAATACACAAATTTGTTTTTATCCAGACCTAACTCCTCTATCAATTTTCTCTCTTCATTTCCATGATTGTCTGCAGAGAAACTCGGCCATATTTTAAGGACATATTTCCATTTGGTAAATCTATTCCCTATTTTTGCCAGAGCCCTCAACATCTCCTGAGCGCCCTTGCTTGTAACATCGCCTCCAGCAGTCAAAATCATAATCTCATTGTCTTCAATGCCTAATTTTCTTCTTACATTCATTATCTCGTCATCTCTTTGCCGAGAAAAAAAAACAGAAGGATTATATCCTATATGGCAGATTTTTATATTATCACCTTTAACCCCATCCCTGATATAAGTCGACCTAACCCAATCAGAAGTTGTAATTAACAAGGGTAGAGCATTAAGTGTATCGTGATAATTAGCAACCCACCCATCAGCATTAAACCATGGCGCGACGTTCATTTTATGCTTTAAAGGATGCAAAACTAATTCAGGCACATTGCCCCAAAAGCCTATTCCTATCACAGCGTCTGGTTTAAATTCTTCATATAGCTTTTCTTTTGTAAAATTATCAGCCCTATCGCATGATATTACTTCGACGCCATTTTCTTTTAGGCCTTCTGCCAAATAATGCCCCTGTAAACTCTGCCCATCTGGCTCTAGAGGATAAGGATAAAGCAATAAAATTTTCATGTTAATATATATTAAAAGCCTCATCTTTATTACAGCTTAATGTTTCAAATGTGTTCTCATGAAAACCGTAGAATTCTGTTATTAATTTAAGCTTTTCTTCATACTTTTCTTCGTCTAATGAAATGCACATATCAGCTTCTTTATTTGGAACAGGAATCTTGAGATTTATATCATGAGGCGATACGACTTCACCAGGAATATAAGCAAAATAATAAACTGCATTGCATTTTAAATCGCCACTCTCCAATAAAAGGCTCACAGCCCTATGAGTTTCGCTGTGTCTTATATGTCCGTATTCCCCATTTTCCCCATGAGTAAAAATATAATCATATCTATCATCAGGCAATACGCTTTTTATTTTTTCTGCAACTTCCTCAATAGAGAGCGGCTCTAATTTCTCGTCATCTAAATCAGCAATAACTCCATAAGCCCCGTAAAAGTTGCATACATCCATGAATTTTGGATATCTGTCAGGATCTTCTTTTCTGCACAAAGAAACAATTGTCCATTCCCATTCCTTATGCCCCAATATAGTCCCGCCCATCCAAATCGTTTCGTCATCAGGATGTGCTACAATACACAATGCTTTCGCCATCTTTTATTGAATTAATCTAATTTAATTAAGATTGAAGTATATTTAAATTTTATTTTTTTCTATTTTTAGATTAATAATATTTTATTAAATTATCCCTCTTGGCTATTAGAGACTAAACTATGTTCATCAATAATATCTTCATCGCATTCTATTATTATAGCATTAGATTTATCTATCCAATCTTTTGTTTTTTCCATTAAATAATTGACGAATTAAACTTTATAGTTTATTGGTATGCTAATTTTTGTAAATGTTATCTTCCAACAAACTCGCAGCAGATTTATCCAAGATAAAAATAACATCTCTATGTTTTCGCAACACGCTGGCGGGTAATTCTTTGCTAATTTTGCCTTTCACAGCTAACCCAACAGCATCTGCTTTATTTTTTCCACTAGCAAGTAAAATAATTTTTCTGGCTTTCATAATAGTTTTAATGCCTATTGTTAACGCATATTTTGGAACTCTCTTATTATCTTTTCTTGTCGTTTCGCTTAGCTTAACGCGCCTCGTCAAGCTGTTAAAGCTAGAGCCAGGCTCGTTAAATCCAATATGCCCATTTCTACCAATGCCTAAAATAATTAAATCAATTCCTCCAGAATCTTTAATACTATCCTCAAATTTCTTACATTCTCTATTTTTGTCTCTAGTCCTTCCATCCAAAAAATGAATATTCTCTCTTTTTATATTAACTCTGTTGAAAAGATGTTTGTTCATAAAATATCTCAAACTAGTTTTATCTCTCCCATTCAAGCCAGAATATTCATCAAGGTTAAAGCTTCTAACTCGCGAAAAACTTGTTTTCATATTATTGAATAGCCTAACTAATTCTCTATAAAGCGGAATCATTGTCCTTCCACTGGCTAATCCCAAAACTAAATTAGATTTTTTTCTAACTGCATCAGCTACAATAGAAGCTGCATTCTTCCCAACATCTTTTTTATTTTTAAGAAAAATAATTTTCATAAAAATCAATAATACTCCATGCTCTTAAAAATATCTTCAATATTTATTTTTTTAACGCTTATCACGCTGTCAGCTCCTCCACAATAAATCAATAAATCATTTCCATTCGAATCCAAAACAGCTCCAGTAGGAAAAACAACATTGTCAATAAAGCCCCTTGTCTCATAATTTTGAGTTGGCTCAATTAACGGGACATTTTTAGGCGATCTGGCTAGGATTTTTTCAGGATTCTTTAAATCAAGCAAAACCGCTCCCCCACTATAAATTTTCCTAGCTTCTAAATTTTTAACGCCGTGATAAATTAAAAGCCATCCTTTCTTTGTTTTTATAGGAGGAGCTCCTGCCCCGACTCTTTCATGTTCCCAAGAATTTTCACGAGGCTGTAAGATACTCTTTTCTCTTCCCCAATAAACCAGATCAGGAGAATAGGAAATCCATATGCTCGGCCTGCTAAACCCAAAAAATCCTTCGGGACGATGCAGGGCAACATATTTTCCTTTTATCTTTTCAGGAAAAATCACAACGTCCTTATTCTGCTCCCTGAATATTATTCCTTCTCTCTTCCATAATTTAAGATCTTTTGAACTAGCAAGAGAAGTGGAAACGCCCTCATTTGTTGAAATAGAAACATAAGTCATAAAATATTTATTCCCAATTTTTAAAATTCTAGGATCTTCAACGCCATACTCTCCATCTCCTGGCATTCCTGTGAAAACGGGCTTGTCATATTTCTCAACAACGTTGAATCCGCTCTCGTCTAAAATAACTTTCTTAAAATGCGAAATAGTCGGCAATCTGCATACTCCGTCTTTCAAATACATCTCACCCCATCTTCCCAATCTGATAATATCTGCCTTTTCTATATCTTCATAATCAACTTTATATTTTTCCTCTCCTAATATAATAGGGCATTTTATCATATTTCCATGTTGCGCCCCCGCATTCTCCGCAATCCTCGCATAAAGCATTATTCTCTTATCAGCTAATCTGATTGCCGCAGGATTTAACACGCCCCTTATCTCCCAATCTTTAAAACTCGGCTTAAAATCTTTTGTCTCCAGCAAAAGCTTGCTTTTTATTTCCATTCTCTTTTTATAATGTTTAATTGCAAAAATAAACAATTCTTGCTTTATATTATTTTCCTTCACGAGATTATACCTAGAACAAAATTCTAAATGCCTTTCTTTAAAGCCGTTATTACTCTTGAATCTGGAGATAACACATAAACACTATCATCTTTTGACCTTAATGCGCGATAAAGGCGTTGTAAAAATTCTCTTCTAGCCTTATCTCTATAAATATTCCAAAAATAATTTGGATGAGTCATTTTTAGAATTTTCCAAAAAGTATCTTGTATATTTGGATTCGGATATTTAGTAAAGATAATTGAATTACAAATATCTCCAGGAAAATCTACTCCTCTCGAACATTTTGTCGTAAAGAGAATATCAATTAATTTTGCCTTGAATTTTAATATTGTCTCTCCATTCTTATCTTCAGCCTGTGAGCTCTTAAATTTTTCTTTCGATACAATATTTTTAATAGCATATTCATTGATTTCTTGCTCAGTAGGAAGATCCCCAAATGAATTAACATGCACTAATACAGGCTTCACCGCCTTTTCAAGGCAAGATGAGAGGGCGAGCAGATATTCTTTTCTCTTATATATGTCTGAGTTAAGACTTTTATAGTCACAATTAATTTCGTAACCGCCCTCATTAATGTCTATTCTCCCAGGCATTTTTGTTTCTGCTTCTACAATTGCAAAATTCTTTATTCCAAAAACATTTTTTAAGACATCCTGCGAATGTAAAGTGCCAGACATCAGAATCATAGTTTTTGTTTTCTCACAAAGTTCGGCAAAACGCTTTGCTACATTTGTAGTGACAAGATGAACTTGCAAATCTTCGCCATTCTTGCGATAAGTTGCATAAGTATCATCAAAAAGATCATCAAACAAAAACGCTATTTCTAAAACTTTATTTGCATAATGCTCTTCATCCAAAGATATTTCCGCCTGTAGGGCATTATTTTTAAGCAATAACTTTAAGACTTTTCCGGTAATAGTATCTTTAAGGGGGAAGATCTGATGCTCGTTAACTCCTAATGCAGTTTTATTTTTTATCTCGTAATTAATAAGCTCTTTAATTCTCTCAAGTTCCTTAGATTCAGGATATTCAAGTGCTATATTTTGGAGAGAGCTCAGCAGATGCGTAATACTAAAAGAATCATCTTTAGAAAAATTGTCAAGAAAGGCGTCAGCCTCATCAATGATATCAACTTCTGTCTGGGGCTTTCTGCCTATTGCCATTTCAATTTCATATTTTGCTGAGTTAAAAATAATAGTGTCTGCTTCTAAATATGCTTGGAACTGGTCATAATAAGAACATCCCTCTTTCCTATGATAAAAAATATAGTCCTCTCCTAAAACTCCTCTATAGTATTTCTTTTTGGCATCAGATAACTGGTTCAATTCATATTTTGCCGCCCTTATAGGACTCCAGTAAGGATTAGAGGGGGCTATAGAAATTCTTTTTAGTTTTCTAATATCTAAAAGTATCTTATTTTGAATAAGAGGATTTTGATTATAATATTTAAGAATTTTATCACGATTTTTTTCTGTAATAATAATCGTATCTGGCAAAAAAGGGTCTGCACATGAAACTCCTGGGTGGATTATGGAATCGTGATTATCTCGCCCTGTTATAACAGCAATTCTCATTTTCATCCCATTTTGTTTTACAACATATTTTTTCTTTGTGTAGTCTTCTTCGTATTGTTTCTGCAGGTTCTTAACAGGCACAACAATAGATGCTCTTCCTAATACTCTAGCTATATTTAGTGCAATAGCTGATTTCCCTGTTCCGCATACGCCATGTACAAAAATTATTCTCTCGCCCTTCTTAACTAAATCAACTACTTCCTGCACTAAATCTTCTTGAGTCTTTCCATTAGAATATTTTAATGGCTCAAGCTTCTTTCCATCCGAATAAAGGCTCCAATAAGTAGAATCCAAAGATTTAAGTGGTTCTGGCTTTTTATTAAGAAAAGTCAGATCTTTAGAAGTCATTAAATGAGCATTTGTCTTCCCATTAAATTTTCGTTCAATAGGATCATTAACTCCTATAAATTTTCCCTCTTCGTCAAATAAAAGTCGATTCATAAGTAGTATTAACATAAATAGTTTAAAATAATTTGTATGGACAAGCATTGTAACGTTAAAGGGAGTTATTTGACTCAAAAAAATTATTTCTTCTTTCTTGCGGGTTTATCCCAATAAGCAGATTTATCTCTAGTATAATTATTTGTAATTCTCTGGCTTTTTTATTAAATTTCTGCTAAATGTTTTAGCTCTCCAATATAAAAATCATTTATTTTAAAGTCTTTATCTAACTCAAAATAACTAATTGCACAAAAACCAGTTTTAAAATGAACATTTTCATGTTCCGGTAAATTTAGTAAAAGAGTTATTAAATCTGAGATAAATCCTGCATGCGAAACAATTAATAAACTTTCCACTTTTTCTTTTTGTAATCTTTTATAAAATTCTTTTGCTCTATTATACGTATCTATTCTGTTTTCTCCCTCTTCTGGTTTAAACTCATCTTCAGACAAACCAGAGTTTTCAACAGCTTCTTTCCATTCTTTTCCAGATTTTCCTTCAAAAATACCCAATTCCCTTTCATTAACATCAGAAGTAAATTCAACCGTGCATTTATGATCCTCCAGTATTGGCTGTAATGTATCTTTAGCCCTGTTTTTATCTCCACAAATTATTTTATTTAACTTTATTTTTTTAAAAAATTCAGCAGTCCTTCTTGCTTGCTCTTTTCCCATTTCAGTCAAAGTATCTTGTTTTTCTCCATGCCCCCTTTGTGCATGCCTCAAAAGATAGATTTTCATGTTTTAATAAAAATACTATTTATTATAAATCTAATGCCTTTCTAAAATATCAGACAAATCTCTAATTGTTCTTTTTAGCGTTTTATCTGTTCTATGCCTTGCTGCAAAACCTACATCGTATAAAGACCTATAAAATATTGCAGATTGTAGAAAAATTTCTATATCTTTTTTATTGATAGAAAAATCTCTTCCTAAAAACTCAAAAGATCTACTAGATAACTCTTCAAGAACTCCTCTTTTGTCTTTCTTTTCCATATATAAAAAAGCTAAATCGTACCAAGGATTTGCTACAGAAACTAAAGCAAGATCTATAAAGAATAATCCATTTCTCGATTTTATAATGTGGGGTGATTTTAAATCTCCATGGACTAAACAATAATGCTCTGGGATAACATATCTTTCATCAACGAAATCTTCACTTTTTTCAAATAAATTCTTATCTACAATTCCTCTCCGTTCTAATTTAACCGGAAGATATTCTAATCTCGCAAGTAATTTATTTTTTGTTAAGTCAGTTCTTGGAAAATATCCTTTTGGTTTAGAATCATTCATTAATTTAATATACATTTCAGAGATGCCCCTTATTATTTCTTCAAGAGATGGGGGTTCGATGGCTTCTAACAATTCCATCTCAATAAAATCTTTGCCACTAAAAAATATTTCTGGGATTTTTAGTAAGCCAAATGTTCTGACGTAACTATAAGCTAATTCTTCCCGCAATTTATCAAATTCAGAGGAATACCTTTTTACAACTCGCCTCTCTTCTTTAGCTTCAACAGTAAAAGTCCAACTTTGCTCTGTTTTTTCTAATGGAAAAAGATTATGTAATTTTTTATAATCTTCAAATTTCATTTTACACTCAAATCTTTAAGAATATGCTCAAATAACATTTTTCTACCTTCGCAATACCATGTTTTATGGTCTAAATCACCATATAGTTTATAGGATTCCAAAGGACAACCCCCATTACAATAATTCCAAAATTTGCACTCTCCGCATGAGCCCTCTAGAAGTTTATTTATTCTTTTTTCTCTATCAGTTCCATTTCTCTCAACATATTTTTTAAGAGGTTTTTCATCGACCATCCCAATGGAGAATTTCTGCTCTGGAGCTCCTCTAATACAAGTATAAAATTCTCCATTGGACTTAACTCCAATAACTGTATTATGACAAGCTTCTTGAGAATATAAGCATCCTTCAGATTTTCCAATAATAAAACTTCTTATGATCTCAGTTATCGGCTTAAGATCTATGGGAGTTTCGTCATTTTTCCACACCTCATAAAATCTTATCATTGATTCTCCCCACTCTTCCGGAGTTGGCATTAAAGGTTCCGGTCTTTCACTTGATTTCTGAAATGGAACGGTTGTACCAGAACAATGAGATGGAATTATTCCTCCGGGAAAATATTCTGATACCCTCATTCCGCTAACATGTGGCTTTGTCCCATAATAAATTTCTTCTTCTCTCCCCAAAGTTTCGGTAGTTATTACAACTATGCTAGAAGGCTTCTCTCTTAATTGCGAAATACCTGATATAACTTTGTGGTAAGTTGGTTTTCCCCCAATTGTCAACCTAGAAAGATCATGGATTTCTCTCGTTCCCTGAATACTTGTCCCAATAGTAAATTCATTATCCTCAAGAAAATCTGTAAGTTCTTTTCTTAAGGTAGTTCCGTTTGTCTGAACATTATTTCTAACTAATATCTCCCTAGAATTATATTTCCTTTGTAATTCCGGAATTTGTTTAAAGAACTTCAACCCTGCTAACAAAGGCTCACCACCATGCCAAATAAAATCTGCTCTTCTATCGCTTGATTCAAGAATATGAGAAACAACTTTTTCAAGAGTTTCAGAAGTCATCACAGGCGGCGTGAAAGATGACCTCAAACAAAAAGTACAGGCAAGATTGCAATTCTCAGTTACTTCTATTATTGCGGTTGGGTTCATTTTTCATTTTCCTACCACATTCTTTAAGCTCGCTCGCCAGAATATGCCTCGCTATATGTCCCTTGTATTTTATAAGAAGGGTCAACTTCTAATCTCTCTTTGACATCTCTAGCCATCAAAGCCACTCTTCTTACGTTTGGATTTTCTACCGCTTCAAGACTTGATAAATCCAATTCAAGACTCTCTAAAGGAGAGACAGGCTTTTGAGCCAATCTTGGTTTATATTCCAATGTTTCCATATTTTTTAAAGAGATTTGAAGTTTAAAAATATTTGTGTGCTCAACTTCAAAAATTAAGCGTTTAACTAAACAATTCTAAAATTCCCGGTGTAAGCCGACTATCTGTTTTCCGTCAGGAAAACGCGCCCTCTCCATTTTTAAGGGTGGGTGGTTGGGGACGGCAAAGGACAATTTTATTATCCTGTAAAAAGTTATTCAGCAATTAAATATAATCAATGTTAGACGGAGCGAAGTTTCGTAAGTGGTTTTTGATACGATTATGTTTAGCGAAAGAACAAAAAGATTGGTGATTTATTCGAGCGACAGCGAGGGCAGATTTCAATTTGGACGCAGTCTGGGAACAATGGTTTCTTGCTCGGAACAACTCCTCAATTAAAGAGAAAGAAAATGGCATGGCTATTGAGGGAGATATTTGATTATAGAGAAGCTCCACAGGGCAAAAAACAAGAAACAATTCAAAAAATGTATAGATTTGTCAGAGATAATCCTCGATATTTGGTAAAATCAGTTTCAGCTTTAGAAAGAGCAAAAGATAAAATCAAACAAAAATGTCTTAGTTGAGTGGAAAGTCCAGAAAATACAACAATGCAGTATAAACAAGCAAAGAGAGCATAATAATTTTTACACAAAACTTTCATCCGACTTTATTAAAATTATGGCTTATATAGTCAATCAGAGAATTTCCGTTTAGCTTGGCATTGGAAGGCCCGTTTCTGACATAAAATTCCTCTTCCTTGTCGCATTTTAGGAATACATATTTATCGCTTTTTTTGCAGTCAATTTTCAGAACGTGCCCGCTGTTCACGTTCACAATCTCAAATCCAATGAAAGGCAGATATTCTGCTCCTATATGATTCTTGATCAAATTCGTAAAATGCAGGCTCAATTTGTCATTGCTCTCAAAATTATCTTTGTCTATTCCCAATATCTCACCCTTATCAGAAACTCCAACTAGCAAAGTCCCTCCGCCAGAATTCAAATAAGCAGTGATTGTTTTAAGGACAGCCTGCTCAATTTTTTTATCAATCTGATTAGTATAAAGATTTGTCCTAAGAGTAGATTTAAACTCCAGGTTGCTGTTCTCACCCTTTTCAATTAGCTCAATAATGCCCTTAGCAGGGTCTTTCTTGCCAAATATCTTGGGATTTTTTTCCATGATCTTCTCTACAAGCCTGCTGATAATTACAATCTTGCCGTTCTTAATATAAAAATATCCCGCGGTAGAAACAGCAAAAGCTCCTATAATATTTGCTATTAAATCATGCATTATGTTTCCTACTTTGTAAAGCTGGAATCCAAATATATTATCAACAGAATATTCAAAAAACTGCCATAAAGTTCCTATAGCAACTGCAAAGCAAAAAGAGAAAAAAGCAATCACTAGCGGGCTTCCGATGATTTTATCACCTTTGTATAAAGCATACATTACAACAAGCCCAACAAAGCCCAATGCCGCTGCAGAAGCAAGATTAATTAAGGCGCCATACCACTGCAATTCTGCATAAAAGCCATGCACCTCGCCAAATAAAAGCGTCCCATATATAAACAAAATAACGATGACTTCAAATTGTGCAGGCAATTCTATACCAAATAATTTTTTGAAAATCTGAGGAAGAAATGTTATTATAAAAGCCAAGACAGAAATAAAAAGTATTAATTTCCTTCCGTTAAAAATTGCTCCGAAAAAAGCAACAACTAACAAAGTCCTGATTAGATTAATAATTATAAATTTAACTCTGCTTTTTCTGGTCTCTTTTTTCATGAAATAAAAAGAAAAGCGAACTTTATTATCTTTTCTATATAGGAGAATAATATTTAAATAAAAGATTTCTCCATATTATATGGATAAAAATAAAAGAAAATCCCATATATTGATATTTATAATATCAGTCATAATAATAGCTTTGATTAACATAATAATCTATTCACTAATTCAGGAGGGAAATAACGTATATTTGTCTCCTTTAATAGAGCCGATAGAGAAAGGCTTAAAACAGGGAATGTCAGCGCTAGCAATCTTCATAATTTCCTCTTCTATAATATCCATAATAATAATTTTAATTCTCTTTTACTTTCTTATTCTGAGAATATAAGGAAATTATTTTTTACAAAAAGTTTAAATATATTAATATCTCTTTCTCTTATATATAAGGAGGTGAAATGTGGCAACTGAAAAAAAGATGGATGAGTCTGCCTTTGGAGCAATTGCAAAAGAGATAACAGCTTTCGGAGAATTAATCAGAACGCATCAAGATGAAAAGCAGGCTGCTATGAACGAGTTCGTTAAGGAAAGAGAAAGATATCATATGGGCAAAATTTCTAAAAAGGCGTTAATTTCTTCCGCGAAAAAAGTTAATAAAGAGCTTGCAAAATTAGACAAATCCATAAGAAATGACATAACTAGTCTTGCAAGAGCCTCTCAGCAGGCTAAAAAATTTGCTGCCAGACAGGCCCCAAGGTCTTTTAGAGCATCATTAACAGGAATTAGACATACAGCTCAAAAGAGGAAATAATTATTTTTTTATTTTTTTATTTTTTTTTAATCCCATTTTCCATATCCTTATTTAGTCTTTTCCTGCCAAGTTTTATACTTCCTCTCGTGATTAGATGGGTCTTTTTTCATGATATTGTCTATTTTTGAGAGCTTTTTATACAATCAGTATAAAATATGTACGCCCATAGAACTAGACAAGATGTATAAGCGCCCCAACCGAATATCCACCAACAGAACAGGGTTTAGAAAGATTTAAATAATGTCAATAATTAGATATTATAACAATATCCAGAGGTAGATATTATATGAGACGAGAAATATACGACCACGAAAAGAAATTTAATAATTGGTTAGAGAAAGTGGAAGAAGAAAGAGTGATAGATGGACTAAGCAAAAGAAATTCAGAACTTGTTATTTATTTAATAAAAGACTTTAGACTTGGGGTAAATGTTTCTAACCATAGTAAGAAAGGAGCAAGGTGTTTTCACC
Organism: Candidatus Woesearchaeota archaeon; assembly: GCA_964547875.1. GTDB lineage: Archaea > Nanobdellota > Nanobdellia > Pacearchaeales > GW2011-AR1 > JAUSIK01. The sequence goes on along the minus strand of CAZJPE010000001.1, from coordinate 112,368 downwards.
GACTTAACGCATTAAGACAGAAGATAACTTTTGTTATAAGGTTGATAGAAAGAAATGGAATAGAAGATGTAACAACTATAAAACCAGAAGAACTACACAAAGTTTTCAATGATATGCGGGAAGGAGTTATTAAAACTCGTAAAGGAACGCCCTACAAATCAGTTGGAGATTATGTTAAATCTTTCAAGACGTTTTGGCATTGGTATCAAAGGATTGCGAGAAAACAAGGTAATAATATCTTAGATATTACAGAAGATTTAGATGCAAGAGGTGAGAAACCCAAATTTGTTTATTTCACACAACAAGATTTTGAGAAGATTATGGAAAAAGCCAGTTTTGACTTAAAACCTCTTCTTGCTCTTGCTTTTGATAGTGGAATAAGAGTTACTGAATTATTGAATGTAAAAGTTTCTGATTTTCTTAATGACTTCAAAGAGTTAAATATCAGAGACGAAACAGCTAAGACTTTTGGAAGAAGAATGAAATTAATGATGTGCTCTAACCAAATAAGAGAATATGTTCTTAAACTTGACTTAAAACCAGACAATTTCTTAGCTCAACGATCTGCACCAATGATAAATAAAGAGTTGCGTAAATTAGGAAAGGAAATTCTAAATCCAGAACAAATTAAATACAAGAATCTCACACTTTATGATTTTAGACATAGTTCGGCTTGCTTCTGGCTTATAAGATACAAGAGTGAAAGCGCAATGAAATATCGCTTTGGATGGAAAAAATCAGAAATGATTCATTACTACACTGAGTTTTTAGGAATGAAAGACACAATAACGCAAGATGATTTATATGTAGATATAACAAAAACTGAACTTGAAAAAGAGCTACAAGAGGAGAAAAAGAGAAGAGAAGAAATTGAAAGAAGATTAAGAAACATAGAAATTACATTAATGAATAAAGCGACACAGCAAAATAACCCTATTTCATTACAAACACAATCACTAAATGCTATTTATTCTATAAGCGGGCTATCTCATGATAACTTATTCAAAAAGAGGCAAGATTATGAAAATCAACACTGAATTTTCTATGGAAAAAGTATCGTTATCCCCTTTACAATGTGAGATTATTATAGCCTTGCTTAAAGAGGGGATTCAATTACATCAAGAAGAGATAGAAAAGAGAGTAAACGGGCAAATAAGCGGTATTTCTAAGGCTCTCCAGCGTTTAAAAAACAAGGGATTAGTCTATGAAATTAAAGATTCAGTAAAGTTCTATGGTTTAAATCCATACAGGATTGAGGAGATAAAAAGATTTGTCACTGGGTACGAATTAGGAAAAAATAAGACGCTTGTTCTTTCAGGCCACGCTTTCGTATATGAAGCAGAGATTAATGATTTGCCCGAAAAACTTGCAAGAAGATTAGAAAATGATTCGTCATTTATTAGCTATTCTCCTAAAGGTTGGAAATACGCTTTTAAGAAGTCTCTACCTGATGGCTCTTTTAAATTTCATAAAACTAATAATGTTTGTAAAATCATTGCTTACTTCAGAACTTTTGGTTTTGATGCCTCTATTATTGAGCAAGTTAATAATGAAAAGTTCTGGAATTTAAAATCGGAATTAGAAAACGAATATCAAGGTCTAAAAATTGGGAAAGTTGAAAGGATAGCTTCATGTCCTTGGCAAGAGTATTCAATTTTAAAAGACCCAATAGCAATAGCAGGCATTGAACTTGGAATAAAACATAAGGAAATTGAACAAAGCTATGGCTATCCAGAATGGGAAGAAAGAGGTAGAGAGGCGATAGATAGAATAAATAGTGTTGCAAAGCTAAGAAATCTTTATGCTGATAAAAATATCACAGAACCCCAAATAAGTGTCGCTGTTGATTACTATCATAAATTTATAGGAAGTCCTATTCCGAGTTTTCTTGGTTTTAATGCTTCAGGAGGGAGCCCAGTATCATGATAACACCATCCGACTTAAAGAAAATAGAAACTTTTTACGAACTTAATTCTAATCATAAAAGAGTTTTTAGGCACAGACTTATTAAAAAGTGTCTGCAATTCCAAAAGGATATAGAAATTATCATGCTAAATTCAAAAAATCTAAGGATAGATATAGATAAAATAATTGATTTAGATCAGTTAATTAATTTAGTTGAACTTTTTCAAAATAAGGAGGCGTTACAAAATATGTAAATTTTTAGAAAATGAATATAAATAATTTAGACAGCGCTTTTAATCCTTCAGACTTTGGTGTGTATTATCCTGAAACTTATAAAGAAGAAGATTTGCTAAATAAAGATAAGCAAAAAAGAGAAAACGATTTATATGAGGAAGTTGTCAAAGGTTTGAAAGAAGATATGGAAAAATTAGGCGTTGAGAGTTCATATTCTTCAGAGATTTTGATTAGGGAAGTTGCGTTAAATATCTTGCTTATGAATAGGATTAAATCACAAATTATTTGTAAAGGATTATTAAGAGACGAGAAGTTATGGAAAAAGAACTATACTTCAAGTAAGGTTGATGGTTATTCTGGTAAATCAAATAAATCAATTTCTTATGATTATTTTCCTGGGGAACAAGAAATTCACCCATTATTTGATAAATTAATTCCAAAGCTTCAGAAACAGATAAACGAAGGATTAAAGCTACTTGGACTCTTACCACAACAACAGGTAGAAAGACAAAAAATTATTCTTGTTGAAAAGTTAAAGAAAAGATTGATAAGTCTTGAAAATAATAGACAAAGTTATATTGTAGATGCTATAATTGAGAAAAAGAGCAAATTATAATTTCATTGTCAGTTCTTCTATTCAGTAACATTTTTAAAAAGCAATTTCTTATAAAATAGAATAAAAGAGGCAAATATGAAAAAATTACTTTTATTTTTAATTATATTATTTACATTTTCCCCTATTGTCCTATCAGAGCCAACAGAATCTGGATTGCCATATATTTTTGATTCAGTTCTTCCAAAAGAATCAAACTTAGAAGTAAGAGGCAATGCCAATATAGATTTATTTACAGGCGCTGCAACTTACTCTTACCCTCTAATTCTTCCGCCAGGAATAAATAGCCTGCAACCTCAAATAAATCTTTTTTACAACAGCCAAAACCAAGATAACAATATTTTAGGAAGAAGCTGGACATTATCACAAAGTTATATTCAAAGAGATGTAAATTATACTTCTCATAATATTTCTGATGATAAATTTAAATTAGTTTTAGACGGAAATTCTTATGATTTAATCTATTCACAAACAGATAATAGATTTTTTACAAAAATAGAGAACTTCTTCCATATAAAAAATGAAACAAGTTTAAAAAATGCTAAAGGACAGTATTGGATATTAAGAAAGAAAGATGGAACTTCATATAGATTTGGATTTTATAATTTCTCGGAAACAGTGGCTAATTCTTATAATCATGTATGGCGCTGGAATCTTGATTTAATTAATGATACTTATGGAAATTCAATTTTTTACAATTACAGCGAAAATCCTTATCCAAATGATAATGGTACGATTTATTTGGATAAAATCAAATATAATAACGATTTGAAAAGAGAAATTAATTTTATTTATGAATCAAATGGCAGGCCTGATTTGCATGTTTTAAACGATAATGGAAATAAAATAATACAAACTCGAAGATTAAAGGAAATAACAATAAATGCAAACAATACTCTTGTTAGAAAATATGTTATTGATTACCATACTTTTGAAAGGAATAATGAATCATCCAGTTTCTTAGCTAATATAACAGAATTTGGAAAAGATAACATTACGTCTTTTCCATCTGTGAAATTTGAATATAAAGAAACATATGAGGATTTTTATAATCAGACTTTAGATTTTCCGCGCTGCTCAAACAATGATAAATATCTTTGTTTTGCAGGCCTAGATGGATCAGATTATGGTGTAAGACTAACAGATGTCAATGGAGATGGCTTAGTTGATATTGTGAAGGCGCAAAGTACTGGGGGCGGTGCAGGCGGTACTGACGCTAGAAGTGATATCTGGATAAACAACAGGACTGGATGGTATAATAATACTTGGTCTTACCCACATTGCACTGGCACTTCTAAATCTCTTTGCTTTGTCTCTGCAACTGGAGCAGACATTGGCATAAGATTAACAGATGTTAATGGTGATGGCTTGACTGATATTGTTAAAGCATATGAAACAGGCGCTCCAAATGGTATTAGTGATATCTGGATAAACAATGGCACTGGCTGGAACAATCAGACTTCATATTATCCAGATTGCGAGACTAATGACAGATATCTTTGCTTTGTTTCTTCAGCAGGAGCAGATTATGGTACGAGTTTGATAGATGTTAACAATGATAACTTAGTTGATATTGTGAAGGCGCAAAGTACTGGAGCAGGTTCAGATGGCACTGAAGCAAGAAGCGATGTTTGGATTAATAATGGAACAGGTTGGAACAATAATACAGTTTGGTATTATCCAGGATGCGAGCATCAACATAAACCTCTTTGTTTTGTAACTTCAACAGGCGCAGATTACGGAGTAAGAGTAACAGATGTTAATGGCGATGGTTTAGTTGATATAATAAAGGGAGTAGTAGCTTCTTCTTCTCTTGCATCATCAGATATTTGGATTAATAACGGCTCTGGCTGGTATAATGGGACTTGGAATTATCCTGAGTGTGTGGATAGCAAACAAACATTATGTGTTTCTTCGTATTATGGTGTGAGATTTGGAGATATAAACAGAGATGGATTGACTGATATTTTAAAAGCTAAAGAGTATGCTATAGGAAGTGGTCCTGGCGTATCTGATATATGGGTAAATAATGGAACAGGTTGGAACAATAATACAGAATGGAAATATCCTAATTGCAATAACCAAAATAAGACACTTTGCTTTGTCGCCCCCGAAGGAGGAGATTATGGTATCAGACTTGCTGATGCAGATGGCGATGGAACTTTGGATATAATCAGATCAAAAGATACTGGAAATCCTGCGATAGGATTTGCAGGAGTATGGAACAATAATAATTCTAAAACTGATCTTTTAAGAAATATAACAACAGAATTTGGCGGTATAATCTCAATAGATTACGAAAAATCCACATCTTTCAATAATACAGGAAATGATAATATTGCAGATATGGGATTTAATGCTTGGGTTGTTTCAAATATAACTTACAACAACGAAGTAAGTGGGACGCACAATGTAAACATAACATATAATTATAATTATTCTGGAGGATTATACGATTACACTGACAAAGAATTTAGAGGATTTAATTATGTTGAAGAAAAAATCGGCAATAAAGTAATAAAGCACTGGTTTCATCAAGATGATGCAAAAAAAGGCAGAGAATATCTTACAGAAACATTAGATAATCAATCAAATACTTATAAAAAACTTGAAAGAACATGGATTAATATAAGCAAAAATGGCTATTATATAATAGAATTAATTGAAGAGTCAGAACTTACATATGATGGCACTGCAAACAATCCTAAAATTAAAAATATAACTTATTCTTATGATGGATTTGGAAATATCAATTTCACTCGCAATAAAGGAGATATATCTGATTCAAATGACGATAAATATGAATATTTCAATTATGTAAATAACAGCAATTTATGGATTGTAAATAAAATAAAGAATTATTCTTTGTTCAATGCGACTAATACAGGAAAAATAAGAGAAACCCTCTATTCTTATGACGCTCTTGCTTACGGAACTGCCCCTATTAAAGGCAGTCTTACAAAAAAAGAAGAATGGCTAAATGGAGGAAGCAACCCTGTAACAAAATACGGATATAATGCCAGCAATGGCAATTTAGTAAACGAAACAGATCCAAATGGCAGGACAACGAATTATTCTTATGGAATCAGGGATAGAACTAATACATTTATCGATAGGACAACAAATGCTAAAGGACATAGAGCAAATTATTGGTATGATTTAGGAACAGGAAACATGCTATCGGAGACTGATTTTAATAGTTTTATAAAAAATTATAGTTATGATTTATTTAGTAGAAAAGCCAATGAAACCCTGCCTTATGACAGCATAAAATTCCCAACAACAATATACGAATATACATTTAATGGAAATGCTCCAAATAAGATTAAAATAAAAAGAAGAGAGCAAAATGGAACTACAAATACATTAGACGAATGGCAATTTTATGACGGATTTGGAAGATACATTCAAACTAAAAAAGAAGCTGAAAACTCACAGCAAATAGTTATTGATGTTTATTATGATGCTCAAGGCAGAATAGAAAAGCAAAGCAATCCTTATTTTACTAATTCTAATGAAAATTATAATTCGCCAAATCAATCAATAAATACAACAAGATATGCTTATGATATTCTAGACAGAATAATAAATATAACAAATCCAGATGGAACAAAGAAAGGCATAATTTATGATCATTGGAATATTACACTATATGATGAGAATATTAACAAAAAAGATTATCAATTAAATGCCTATAAAAAAATAACAAATGTTAGAGAGCACAACAATGGAAATGTTTATTTAACAACTTACAATTACGACACAGCAGATAATTTAATTTCTATAATAGATGCCAAAGGAAACGCAATTAATTATACTTATGACACTTTAGGAAGAAAAATTAGGCTTGACGATTTTGATTTAGGCATATGGAAATATGCCTATGACAACTCAAGCAATTTAATCCAGCAGAATGACAGCAGAGGAAATAACATAACTATTCTTTATGACGAATTAAACAGAAAAATTAGTGAAAATTCTACAGCGCCAAATAAAACTTATGTATATGATTTAAACAAAAATAATACTTTAACAAATGTCACTTCTGGAGATATTAAAATTAATTATTTATATGATAATAGATTAAGAAAAATAAGAGAAGATAAAATAATAGACAATATTATTTTTCCAACTCAATTTACTTACGATTCTTTAGACAGAGAAGTTTCTAATGTTCTTCCAGATAAAAACAATGTAAATTATACATACAATAATCAAGGCTTATTAGGAAAAATATTAGACATAGTAAATATCTCATATAATCAAGCAAATAATATATTAGGAATTTGGTATAATAATCTTTTAACATCTAATTACACATATAAATCAGATAATTTAAGATTAATTAGAATAACTACAAGCAATTTACAAGGATTAAATTATTCCTATGATTCTGTTGGAAATGTAAAAGAAATTAATGATTCTGCAAATCTGAAAACAACGACAATGTATTATGATAATTTAGATAGATTGCTATTTGCAAAAATAGTTGACACTCAAAACAATGCCAATCATACTTCTAACTTCACATATAATGAGATTGGGAATATCTTGCAAGTAATTTACAACAATCAAAATTATACTTATTCCTACAACAATAACCTTGCTCATGCTCCAAGCAGGATAACAATAGCAACATGATAGGGAAGAAAATATCTAAAAAATTCGGCATTTTAGCAATAATATTAGCATTATCTGTAATTGTATCAGGATTTTTTGTTTTATCGCAAGGAAATGAAGGATATCAGAAGAGACATATCGAAGCCAATGAAAATATTATAATTGAGAAAAATAATTTAACGATTTTTGATGCTGAATTAGCGTCTCCAACAGTTTTTGGTGTTATTGACCAGGGCGAAGGCATAAAGCAATTAGTCGCAGAAATTAAGATTAATGATTTAGATAAAACAACTATTATTTCTAAGCAAAATAATATATTTGAGTCTATTAAGCTAATTGATGATAGGGGTAGCAATATAATAAATAATAGAGAGTTTCAATATAAATATAAGAATATCAAAGGATTAAGAGATATTCCTTTGTATAAAAGTTGCGGTTTTGAATGCACTATTCAAGTTGGTTTTCAGCAAGAATTAGATTACGAGTGGATTAATCTTGATTCTTTATCTAATCTTCCTGATGGAGAGGTTTTTGTTGGGCTTTTTGTAGATGTTGAGCCAGATGAAAGAGTAGAATGGATACCTAAAATTTTAGGCATTGAGATTGTTGAATGGGCTGTTTGGGAAACTACTTTAAATAATGATTTATTTGCATGGTATTTCTTTGATAATATAACTTCAACAAGCACTGGAAATTATACAGATAATGCTGTCAATAATAAATATAACTTACAATTTAAAAATCTCACGCATTCTGTTTTAGGCGTGATGGGCAATGCAACGCAGTTTTTTAATTTAGGAACTCAAGCTCAAGGCGGAAGAACATACGCAGATAATCTTACTAAACAGCCATTTACATGGAATGATCAGGCAAGTTTTTCCATATGGCTGAATTTCTCAAGTTTCCTTACAAATAGCCAGATTTTTCATTTTTACAATGATACAGTAACAGGAGAGGGAAATGGCCTAGCTAGTTCTTTGTCATCTGAAGGAAGAATTGGCATGGGTGTTGGCACAAATGACACTTGGCAGACTAGTGTTTTATCTACTCCTTTAGCTGTAAATAGATGGTATCATGTTGTAGGAGTTTTTAATGGGACAACTCAAAACATATATATAAATGGACAATTGAATGGAACTGCTGTAAATGTTGGCAGTTTTAACCATACTCATTCTGCAAGATTAATTTTAGGCCATCCTCCAACATTAGAAACAGTTGATAGATATTTTAATGGCTCAATGGACTCTTTTGGGCTTTGGAACAGAAGCCTCTCTGCATCAGAAGTTACAAATTTGTATAATAATGGCACAGGAATTAGATATACAACTAGTTCTGGCGCTTCTAATTCTTCTGATACAACAAATCCTTATGTACTTTTATTAAGTCCTACAAATGGTTCTACCATAACTAATACAACTTATTTCTATGCTAAATTCGGAGATAATTCAAATGTCACAAATGCCACATTATATATTTGGAATTCAGCAGGCAATTTAATAGGAACTAATTTTACAACAATTGGAATAAGAGGGGATTTTAAAATTAACTTTGAGGATGGCGTTGTTCCCCCAGAAGATTGGACAATGGGAGGTAATGTAACTCCGGCATGGCAGTCAATAAATGGGGGAGCAAATGGAACATTAAAGGCAATAGTCAGCAATTCTAATGTTAATGATAATCAATTTGTTTGGATTAAAACTAGTAATATTACTTTCTTTAGAGCGGGAAATGTTAGTTTTGTTTGGAATGTCAGCTCTGAAACAAACTTTGATTTCCTAGGATTTTGTATAGATAAGAATTTTCTAGATTCTGGATGTACAAGAACAAGCGCAACAGCAAGAATTAGCGGAACAAAATCATTCACGCAAAATAAAACTTTCAATATAAATGTTGGGCAACATTTCTTCACATGGTTTTATGCAAAAGACAGCAGTGCTACATCTGGAGCTGATCAGGGAGTTATAGACGAAATAGAATTTGATACAGGAACATATGCTAATCTATCAATTAAATTAAATAAAACAGGCACATTCTTTTGGAATTATCTTGCCATTGACAATTCATCAAATCAAGCTTTCAACAACACCAATTTCACATTAACATATTCAATAACTCAAGCTCAAACTATAAACGAATCTTACAATCTATCCTACGATGCCAATGGCAATCTTATTTCAGGCTTAGATAAAAACTACACATACGATGCGTATAATCAATTAACTGAAATAAGGAATTCTACTACGAATGCCTTGATTGCTAAATATACTTACGACCACGAAGGGAAGAGAATTAAACAAATAGAATATAATCACGATAAACAAGGAAATAATCAAACTACTTATTATATAAGTGAGAATTTTGTGCAGATTAGAAATGTAAGTGGGATTTTCAATTATACTTATTATTATGGACAGGGCAAACTTCTTGCCATGAAGTCAAATGACGGCAAGAAGTATTATTATCATCCAGATCATCTTGGTTCAACAACGCTTGTGACAAATCAGACAGGGAATATAACAGAAGAGAATTTCTATGGTCCATTCGGAGATATCTTTATAGGGCCTGAATTAAGCAGATTCCTCTATACAGCTAAGGAATTGGACAAGGCTATTGATTTGTATTATTATGGCGCTCGTTACTATCAAGCGTCAATTATGAGATTATTCACTCAATGCGATACAATTAAGCCAGATATTTATAATCCTCAGGCATTGAATTGTTATAGTTATGTCTTGAATAATCCCTACAAATATACTGATGAGAGTGGAAATTTAATAGACCCGATAACAATTACTGTGGCGAGTATAGTTGTTGGGGGAGCTGTCATTGGAGCGATTATAGGAGCCATTAATACAGCAAATAATCCGCAAGCTACTTGGGTGGACATTACAGATTCCGCTGTCGCAGGTTTGGCTGGAGGAGGAGTTGCAGGAGCTACTGTTGTAGCAGGTATTCTTTCAGGAGGTTCATCAATAGCAACTGTTGGTGCCCCCATCATAACAGAAACTGTAACAACCCAAATAACTACTAATTTTATAAAAGGCGACCCTATTACACAGGGACTTAATGATCCAAATATATTGGCAAAAGTTGGAGTAGCTTATCAGTGGAGTAAAGGATATCCTATTTTTGATTTTGGAGAATTAGATAGAGAACCTGATGAAGATTTTGAAAAAGAGAAATTAGATAACACAAAACTTATAAAAGAAAATACGTTACAAGATTATTATAATGAATATAACTTCAATAAACCATTCAGTAGGACTCAAGATCCTGGTCCTGATGGTGTAATTTATGGATATGGAAGTAAACCTATAAATAAAGGCAGTAATTTAGCAGAAAAAAATCAAGATGGAGGTTGCAATAAAGTTATGAGTTGTGCATAAAAATGGATAAAGAAAAAATAGTTACAATAATAATGTATGGGATTGCTTTTTTGATTCTTGCGATTGGTGCCTCTATCATAGGCAAGCGTAGCCCAGTCTTTATTATAATTTTTGGATCAATTATTATGATACTCGGTATATTCTTTGGATTTTTAGTAACATCGATAATCTATTCCAAAGAAGGAAGGGGCTTTTTTAAAATGAACAAAAACTCACTTAACGAAAGAGAATTGTTATTTTCTATATTACTAGCCATCATATCTTGGCAATTATTAAAATATTATTGGGGAGATTTTTTAGTTATTAAAATAGCAGGTTTATTAATTGGATTTTATTTAGGTCTTGGAATTGTTAAATTAATGAGAAAATTAAGAAATGTAGATAAAAAATGATAACTATTATTATAGAAAAAGATAACGAGTTCATCTGGACACAAATGCCACAAGAAGAATTTTATATGGAATATATTTTAAATGATGAGAACACTAACGGAACAATTCTCAACGAAACATATTATTACGCCAATGATAAATTAGTTGCTAAAAAGGATAATTCAGGAGCAAAAACATTTTATCATGGAGACCATTTAGGTAGTACGAGTTTAGTTACTAATCAGAGTGGGCATATTGTTGAAGAAAACTTTTATGGTCCTTTTGGCGATATACTATCTGGAGCTGGATTATCTAGGTTTTTATACACAGCTCAAGAGTTTGATAAGCTTGTTGACTTGTATTATTATGGGGCGAGGTATTATCAAGCTTCTATTATGAGGTTGTTTATACAGTGTGATACAATTAAGCCAGATATTTACGATCCTCAACAATTAAACTGTTATAATTATGCAAGAAACAATCCCTACAAATACAAAGATGGTACTGGGCATTATATAGAAACTGTTGCCGATGTAGGATTTATCGGATATGATATTTATAGCATTATTCAAGATCCTGACAATTCTGCCAATTATGTTGCTCTTGGTTTAGATGTTGCAGGAGCAGCCTTGCCTTTTGTAACTGGATTAGGGGCAGGATTTAGAGTTGCTAAAGGAATTGATAGAGTTAGTGATGTGGCTGATTTGGCTAAGACCGGGGAGAAGGTGGGAGATGCTTTGAAGGGCGCAGAAAATGTCGCGGATAAATTAAAGGAAACCAAGTTATCCGATTTGCCTCAAAGTGTCCAAGATACAATTAATAAAATACAAAGTGGAAAGACTGATGGGCTAAGACCCCATGAATTTAAGAATGTAGAGGGCGCACTTCCAAAACAAGAACTAGGTTATTATACAACTCATGATGTAACTAGTAGAAAAAATCCAGAAAGAGTTATAACTGGTAAGGGCGGAGAAACATATTATACTGATAAGCATTACGAAAAGAGTTCATTTACTAAAATCGTAGATAAGATTAAAAATGTTTTTGGAGGTTCTAAAAAGAAATGAAGAAAATAAAGACTTTTATTATAGATGGAGAAAATTTTCATGATATAAAAGGATTTTATGACGAGATAGTAAGTGTGCTGACTAATGATTTTAAAGGTTTTGGTAGAAACTATGATGCTTTTGACGATATCCTATATGGAGGATACCAATTTGAGTTCAAAGAAAAGATAATTTTAGTTTGGAGAAACTTTGATAAATCAAAAAAAGAATTGCCTGAAGAATTCTTAAAAAATATACTTGAAATAATAAGAAATCATAAATATCATGTAAAATTTAAGATTGAGAAATAAGAATAAAAACAAAAACTTTTAAACTTAATAAAACTAATATAAATATGATTAAATTTAACACTTATTCTTTATTAATTTTATTAGCTGGTGTAATAAACTTTTATTATGCGACAAAAGCCATTAAAGATAAAAAGTTTCTAGAGAATTATGTCAAGAAAAGCCCAAAAGCTTTTATTTGGAGAAAAATTTTTGGCGAAGATAAAGCGGCAAATATTATAAGAAAGTTTTTTGCTCCATTAGGCATTTGTATAGGTATTATTTTAATCATTTTAGGAATATATCTGACTTTTATTTAAAATGCAAATCCTAACAAACCCAAAAAATAACATACTAATCTGGACGCCGTTTTTATCAGAAAATAAATATAATAGCGAAGAAGAACTCTATCTAGAATACGCCTTAGATTACGAAAATCTCTTAACTTATAACACAGATATGACTTATGACGCAAATGGAAATTTAATAAAAGGACTTGGCAAATATTACGAGTATGATCCATTCAATCAATTATCTTCAGTTAGAAAGAAGAATGCCACAGGAAATGTTATAGCAGAATATAGGTATGATGCTGATGGCAACAGAATAAAGAAAGTAGAATATGATTACACAACAGGAAATAATCAAACAACCTATTACATTAGCGACAATTTCATTCAAATCCGCTATACAAACGGAACAATATTAAATGAAACATATTACTATGCAAATGATAAATTAATTGTAAAGAAAGATAATAGCGGTGCAAAGACATATTATCATTCTGACCACTTGGGTTCTATTACATTAGTAACTAATCAAACAGGAAATATTACAGAAGAAGAGTTTTATTTGCCGTTTGGTGATGTGTATAGTGGAAGTGAAAGTTCAAGATATTTATTCACGGCTCAAGAGTTTGATAAATTAGTTGATATTTATTATTATGGAGCAAGGTATTATCAGGCTTCAATTATGAGGATGTTTATTTCTCCTGATTCTATGATAGCTAATATATTCAACCCACAAAATCTAAATCATTATGCCTATGTGCTTAACAATCCTTATAAATACATAGACCCAAATGGCAAGGAGGTTTATTTAGTTACAAGAAGTATAAATAATCAATATGCAAATAGTGATATTCTTTTTCTTAGAGTGGTCTCTAATTTTGTTACAAGTCATACTACTCATTCTTACTTTAATGTTATACCTGATAATCCGGAAGACTTTAGAGGAGAAACCAACTTCAATTTAGGGGCATATGCTTCAGATGGAATTTTTAATCCTAATAGTATTTTGCAATTTGGAAAGAATGTGGAGAAAACAGGAGGAACTAAAGAATATAGCAATGTATTATTGAATACGCCAGAAGGAAAGACAGATACAGAATTTATTAATGATATTATAGCAGAAGGAAACAAATTGAATGAAGCGAAGGTGCCGTATGTTCTCAACCCTAAAGTAGGTAGCAGTAGATCTAATTCAAATGTTTTCGCAAGAACTGCTACAGAAAATGCAGGCAGTAGTTTTCCTAAGGGAGATCTATCTCCTTGGGCAATTTCTCCAGGAATAGATAAAACATATAACTATGATAAAAGAATAGTTGAAAAACCATATAATAAAGATAAATCTGAAGGTAGTAGAAATAAAGGATGTGGCAAAATCATGAGTTGTGCATAAGATGAAAAAAAATAACATAAAAGATATTATAGGAAATCAGCTGAAATTGATAGTTTATCTTTCTTTCTCTATCATTTTATCAACGGCAATAGTTTGGTTTATTACAAATTACCTATTTCAATATAGTGAAATATATCTCTCTGTTCTTGGTTCTAGTGGTTTAGAAGAGATAATATTAGGAAGCTTTATTTTAGTTTTAATTCCTCTTTATTTATTACATAATCTAATAACTTTAATACCTTATTTGAAACCTATAAAGTATAATTTTCATTTTATATTTTTAAGTGTGTTGGTATTTATGTTGATTCCAATAGGAATAACAGCCGAAATAGCCAACAATATTGGCTTTTATTTGGCTAATAAATCAACTATACCCTATGATCCAAGTTCCTATACAGATTTGGTTGATTTTTTTGGGATTCTATCGTTTTTAATAATTTATCCCTTACAATACATATTTGTTGTATTAATAGTAGGAGGGTTATTTAAGAAATATAAAAATATTAAGAAATGAAACTCATAACAATACAGAAAGAAGATAATTATATTGAGGAAGGAGAAATTATCTGGACTCCTTTTCCTTATGACCCAAATGGCAATCTCATTTCAGGATTTGATAAAAACTATACTTATGATGGATTTAACCAATTAACAAAAATAACTAACTCAACAAATGGAAGATTAATAGAGCAATATGCTTATGATGCAGAAGGAAATAGGGTTAAGAAGGCAGATTATGATTATAGCACAGGCATTAACGCAACTACTTATTATATCTCTGATAATTTTATTCAAATTAGATATTCTAATGGAACTATATTAAATGAAACTTATTACTATGCCAATGATAAACTTGTTGCTAAGAAAGACAATTCTGGAAGTAAGAATTATTATCATGGAGATCATTTAGGTAGCACTACATTAGTAACAAATCAATCTGGCAATATTGTAGAAGAGAATTTCTATGAGCCGTTCGGAAAGATATTTTCAGGTCTTGGACTAAACAGATTCTTGTTTGCAGGCAAGGAAAGGGATAAGTTAGTTGATTTAGATTATTTGGGCGCAAGGTATTATAATCCATTTGCTAGTCTATTTATTCAATGTGATACAATAAAGCCAGATATTTATAATCCACAGGCATTGAATTGTTATTCTTATGTTTTGAATAATCCGTATAAGTATACGGATGAGACAGGAAACATTCCTGTCTTGGTTGTTGCTGTGCCCGCAATAGTCATAGGAGGCATCCAAGGTTATATTACTTATCAGCAAACTGGGGATATAGGCAAAGCTGTGTTATCTGGAACGATTGCTGGTGGAGCGACTGCTGCAAGTATACTAATTTCTCCTGGAACAACAGTAGCGGCTATAGCTAGTGGTGGGCTTAGAAGTATTGCAACAGCAGGTGTTGGCACTGCTATTAGAACAACAGCATTAGCAGGCATTGGTGCTGGACAAGAGTTTGCTCAAGAGACTTTAGTGGAAGGAAGAGGGTATAATGAGATTTCAGGCAGAGATATTTTAACATCCGCCGTTTTTAATTCTGTAATTTCATCAAGAATCTCGCAAAGTTCTCTTCCTGGCATAATAAGAAGAACGCCTGGCCAATTTTATCCATCCTCACAATTAGGAAAAGCTACATTTAGCGAAGCGATATCTCAAACAGCACAATCTGGATATTCTGAATTTGGAGAATCTATATTTAAAGGAACGGTAGATTCTTCCAATAAACAAACAAACTCTAACTCACAATCGAATAGAGGCGGAAGAAATTTAAATAATGCAATATCTTCAAAATCTAATAAAGAACAGTCAAGAAGTAATAACAACAGAGGAGGATGTGGGGTTATAATGTCCTGTATATAAAAATTGGTGAAAAAGAAAAGTAATTTTATTTGGTTATATGACTTAATATATTTTATAATTGGATTCATAAAATCTTATTCTTTTAAAGAAGTTAATTTATATAGTATTATCTTAATATTATTTGGCGTATGGCTTTTACATGGAGGCGTAAAATCTATAAAAACTAAAAAAGCATGGATTAGGGGCGCACCAACAAGTAAAAATTCTGCTACAGGAATAGGCATATCTCTCATCATTATAGCAATAATAATTTTAATGATTATATAATAAAAATGAATATTAATCTACCAAAAATAATTTTAGCAATTTTCCTAATTCTCATATTATTAAATCTCTCACTTGCCCAAAACAACATAGAGAACTCTGAAAGGAACGACACAATAGACTTCTATTCACAATCCACTATAATCTGTCATTCAAATAATTTAACAAATAATATTTTAGGAGAATGTTTGACATTCTCAATTTATGGATTAAATAATTCTGATAAAAATTTTGATAGTGGTTACATTTATGACGAAGAACAAAATATCTATTGGTTAAATCAAGGAATTTCTTTGCATTTTATATTTCATAATGAAAATTATGATTTTGGATTTAGAAACATAATCTATGATGAATTTGTTGATTTTAGAAATAAGATAAGTGACAATTTCATTCAAGTTCGTTACAGCAATGGAACAATATTAAATGAAACTTATTATTACGCAAATGGTAAATTAGTTGCAAAGAAAGATAATTCTGGAAATTAGATATTATGAGCCTTCTACTTTATTTAGGTTTATACAACCTGATGGGAAATCCCAAAGATATAAAAAATATCAATTTCATAGGATAATATGGTAAATGAAATAAGCAAGATAAAATCAAAAATTAAAGGCACCTTAAAAAAATATCATATACCTAAGGCAGGAATTTTTGGCAGTTATGCAAGGGGCGAGGCTAAAAAAAATAGCGATATTGATATTTTAATAGAATTCAATGGAGGCTTATTGAGTTTGATAGAATTAGAAATGGAACTAAATAGAAAACTAAAGAAAAAAGTAGATTTGCTTACTTATAAAGGAATAAATCCATTATTAAGGAAATCTATACTTAAAGAGGAAATTAGGATAATATGAGAAAGAATCCTTTAGTATTTATTAGTCATATACTTGATAATATAACCCTTATTGAAAAATCTATAAAGAATCTTTCAAAGAGAGATTTTGAGAATAATAGAGATATATTGGACGCTACTATAAGGAGAATAGAAGTAATAGGCGAAGCAGCTAAAAATCTAACATCGGAATTTATTGATAAATATAAAAATATTGAATGGAAGAAAATAGTAGGGATGAGGGATAAAATGATACATCATTATTTTGGTGTTGATATTGGGATAATTTGGAAGACAATTAATGAAGATATTCCAATATTAAAGAAGGAATTAAAAGAAATATTAGAGAAAGAAAAATTAGTTGATGAAAAATAAAACCCTAAAATGAAAATAATGAGCGGAACTATCCTCAATGAAACATATTATTATGCGAATGATAAATTAATTGCGAAGAAAGACAATTCAGGCGCAAAGACATTTTATCATGATGACCATTTAGGCAGCACAACATTAGTTACAAATCAGACAGGAGATGTTGTTGAGGAAGAGTTTTATTTGCCGTTTGGAGAGATTTATTCTGGATTGGAATTAAGTAGATTTTTGTTTGCTGGCAAGGAGAGAGATAAGTTAGTTGATTTAGATTATTTAGGTGCGAGGTATTATAGTTCATTTATCAAGTTGTTTACACAATGTGATACAATCAAGCCAGATATTTATAATCCTCAGGCATTGAATTGTTATTCTTATGTGCTTAATAATCCGTATAGATATACAGACCCGACAGGAAAATCAACAGTTGACATACATTTTATAGGGACATATGGCGCTAGTAGAGAACTGGGATTTGGAAGAATTGAGTCGCTTAAACTAGCATGGGATTCCATTACACCAGACATTCCTCCTTTGCGCTCGTACACCGAAACTGAAAATCATAGATTCTTTCACCTTGCTTCTGATATTAGTAATGAAAATATGGAAAATATACTCCGGCAAAATGCACAGAAATTTGTTCAAGCATATCGAAGAGGAGACAACGGAGCAGGAAGATATTTGCATGTTTTTGGAGATACAATACATCAAGGAGGACCTGATTGGGGAACAACAAAGAAGGAGCATATAAAACATTTAATTTTTGATTTCAAACGTGAAAATATTAAAACAACGAAAAACAATATAATTGAATATATTGGAGATGAGCTTGAAAAATCCAGTAGTGAAAATAGCGAAGCAAAACCAATAGATTCTTTATCAAAAAACTCATATTTAGAACAGATTAGTTCTTGGTTTTCTAAACCTTATAGTAAAACTGAAGATCCCGGGCCAGACGGAGTCATATATGCCTATGAAGGTAGGAAATAAAGATGATAAATGGAGATAAAAATAAAAATAATCTAAGCACTAAGATGGCTAAGCCAAAGAGAAAATTACCTAGAATAAGATATTGGATTTTATTAATAACGAGTATAGTATTTGGAATGCTACATTTTTTTATTTGGATCAATTCAATCTCTCATGAGGGCGGATTTGAATGGTATTTTTTGAATTTACTAATAACTAGCATACCTATAATAACATTTTTCTTATTTATTAAATTTAAAGCTAATATAAAATTTGAAGAAAGAGAAGAAAAATCATTAAAACACATGGGAATCACTTCGCTAATTTCTGGAGTTATTATTCTTTTTCTTTTCTCAATTATTTATTTTGAGCCAATCATTCTTCGTCCTTTATCTGGAATATTAGGAATATTATATTATTCTCAAATCTTTTTGATGCCCTTACTATCTCCCCTGTTCTTAATTTTCTTAGGAGCTTATTTAATTAAATTGTCTAAAACAAGGCTAAAATATTATATAATTATTCCATTAATTATTTTTATATTACTTTCTATAATTTTTTACTTTTTAATTATTGATTAATTCAAAATGCAAACCCTAATAAATCAAAAAGATAATGAATTTATCTAAACACCTCTTTTATTAGAAGATAATTATAATGACGAACTCTACTTAAAAATATTCTTTAGATTATGAAAATCTTAATATAATTGCTATAAACATTAGAATATAATATCTGTGAAAAAGACAAAGAATATATAAATCTAAATAATTTATTTGGAAAATGAATAAAAGATTCTATTTAATTACAATAATCCTAATGATTTTAATATTAGTAGGGTTTATTATTCTCTTTTTAAAAAGTAAAATCACTGGTTTTTCTGTTTCAGAAAATGGCGAAAATGAAAAAGATATAAATAAAATTAAAATCTATTTTATTAAAGAAAACGGAGAAAAAATTCTTTATAAAGAGGCAATAATAAATAATCTTACTAAATTCTATGAGGGCGGTTTTGAATTGATTGCGAAAAATCAAACATGGATATTTCTTGATGGAGATTTTAAGACGCATATTAATGCAGGACTTATAGAAGGTTTAGGAAGTAATTTAGAATCTACAAATATTACTGTTTCTTTTTGGGTTAATTCGACAAATACAACAGAAGTTTGGACTCCGTTTGGAACACAAAATGGTGATGACACGGATACTATGTTCTCTGCATATTTAAACGATAATGTGAGCGCGCATATTGATTATACTGGACAGACAACAAATTATATTGCTTTTAATCTAAGAGATGAATTTGGAAGTGAATTAAGGGGCGCTACGCATGGCCATATTAATATTTCAGATGGAGAATGGCACCACATTGTTCTTACCGCAAAACCAAATTTGGGCTATCTTGCAATATATATAGATGGTAAAAAACAGCCAATTGATAGCGCTGTTATAAGAAAAAACAGAAGAATGGAATTTTATGACTTTCATGATTTTGAAAATTTCTTGGCTGTGGGAGCTATTAATCCTGGTAAAATTGGGGATTGGAACACTGAAACAGAACAAACTGTTCCAGGCAGTTTAGACGAATTCAGAATTTATAACGCCTCATTAAATGATGCAGAAGTTTCTTCTCTATTTACTACTGGGAGATATACAGATAATAGTCCGCTTGGAAATATACATGATGAAAGCTTATTATTATATTACTCTTTTAATGAAAATTCTGGAGATATTGCCCATGATAACAGCCATTTTAGACATGATGGTAAAATAATTCGTGGTTTATTTGAAAATGATGGAATAAATGTAAGTTTAAGGGAAGGAATAGATTATATGCGCGAGAAAAATGAAATATAGATGGAGCGAAATATCTTTAATTGAAAATTAATATTTAATATTTAGCTTCTATTAATATTATATATGGTTGGCCGCTATTAATCCCTAGATAATAATTCCCAGCACCTCTCATAATTGTAGAATCTTTACTATAACCGACAACATTCGCAACCACATCTACTAATTGCCCATCATCGCTATAAACATATATAGCGAAATTTGAAGGCCAGGTTCCATATACATCTTCACGAGGCTTAGTATCCCAAGAAATTCTCCATTCATTTAAAGGGATGTTAAATGTATCGGTATCTTTTATCCCACTACCCTCAAATCTCTTTATTTCATGCCATGTAGCTAAAGAATTACTTTGTGTATTATCTTGTTGGTTCACATCTTCTATATTTGCACTTTTATCAGTATGTGACTCATTATTATCACTTCGAATTACTGAGTAAATAATTAGCAATGCAAAAATTATTAAGATAGTTGTCAATATCGGATGCCTGTTAAACCAAGATTCTTGTTTTTCCATGAATTAACCAAATTTTTATAATATAAAAATGTTACGCTAAAGTTACTCTCGCCTTTAAATTATTGTTACGCTATTTCTTTATGAAAAAAGAATTAAAGAAAGAGATATTTCTCAAGAAAGGCAAACTTAGAAGAGTAATTTTAGAAGCTTTAGATAGGCCAAAAACAGCAACAGAATTAGCTAAGGAATTAAATAAACATAGAAGTTCTATAAGCAGAGTTTTATTAATATTAGAGAAAATAGGCTTTGTCAAATGTATAAATCCAGAAGATGATAGGTTTAGACACTATGTAAAGCGTTAAATTACTATAAATTTTTATACCTTTATTTATTTTAAATTTTATGGATAGAAAATCCATTATTAAAATTTTAAAGCTATTGGAAGTAGCATATCCTAAATTTTATTATGCAGAAAAATTGAGAAAAGAAGTAGGATTACATTCTCTTGATGGAGAATTTTCTCAGATTCTTAGATATTTAAAAGATACAGGAAAAATTGATATTGTACTTCCAGAAAGCCGTATAGCTCCAACTGGAAGATACAAATTAGATTCGTGGCTAATGGGAATAGATGAGATAACAATTACTCCGAAAGGAATAGATTACTTAACTAAACTTAAGCTTATAGAGACCAATAGAAAAAGAAATGAAACAACGAAGTTGGCTACAATAGTAATGGCTATCGTAGCTGTTATTAGCCTTGTTACTACAATATTTTTTAATTATCAAATCTTTAATCTGCAAAAAGAAAGTAGTCCGACAATTAGTCCTAACATAGAAGTAGCTCTAACAAATGGTTATGCCCGCGCCACTTTTCATTTAGCCTCAATTCAACACAATCAAGACGGGAGTTTTAATCATAGAGATAATACTTTGAATTTTAAAGTTGTAAACAATGGACAAAGACCAACAGGATATATGAATTTTTACATCATAGATGAAGATAAAACTTACAAAGCACGTAAAGGTTACGAAGAATTTAGCCTGAACCCACTTAGTCATGGTTTTATTCAATTATATTTATGGCATCAAAATTGTAGTAGTTATGGAGATGATTTTGACACCGTATATGAAAGATGTGAAGAAGGAAGAAGAGAAATTAAAAATGGGTTAAGGACGTTTACTCTTCTATTAGATTGCCCAGGATGCGCCTTTGAGAAGGAGAATAAATGTTACAAATTAAATATATGTGTTTATAATGATTCATCCACAGATAATTTATGCGACGAGATTTGGAAACAAGAATATTCTGACTTACCAGAAATAAGTTGCCCTATAAATTGGAGAAGTAAAATCTAATTTTGGACATTATCCAAAAACATTTAAACTAAATTTATCTCTTATTTCTATGCCAATGATTGAAAATGACGAAAGGTTTAGATTAAGAAAAGAAGCAAAGGATTTTATTGTAAATGCTGGCTCACCAGTAACTGGTAGTCAAATAACAAATGCTTTAGAAACTAATAATCATATGACAGAAAGGATAATTAATGAATTTCAAGAAGCTGGCTTAGTAAAGCCTTTTATGCTTGGAAAGAATACAGACAATCCTATAATTGTATGGGAACCAACGCCAGAACTTAAAAGAATGGACAATAACAATTTATTTAAAATAATAAAAATAGAAAAGCCCAGAGATGAAAAAAAATGAAAGAACACGAATATCAAGAAGGAATTAGAGAGTTAATATTTTATTTCTTTGCTGCTCCTGCAGTAATCTTAATAGGTATGTTTAGTGTTGGCGCAATTATAGATGCCTTTATGAATACACAAAACACCTTTTCGAAGATATTTTTGTATATCGGAGGAATTCCAGGAATATTAACTTATTATTATAAACGATGGCTTGAATTCACAACTCAAGCAAAATTAAAGTTAAAAGAAAAATGAATAATAATCTTTCAAATAACCGTTCTGGTGGATTACGCCCCAACCGAGAATCGAACTCGGGCCTTGCGCGTGACAGGCGCATGTTCTAGCCACTAAACTATTGGAGCACGAAAATAAAAAGTAAATGCGTTTTTAAATCTTATTAATAAAAATTTTTGATTATAAAGAGAGACCAAAATAATTAACCAAGCTTTTTGTTCTCTCGAATACCTCAAGAACTCTGTTCTTGATGGCCTCAAGAATTTTATTCTTGATGTAGCAAAAGACAAACCGATAAATTATTTTAGTCTTTTGCTATAAAATTGAAGTTACTTCTTAGAATTAAATTTCTTATCCCATCCACGCATAATATCTGCTATCTTATATTTTTACTCCTTATTTTTATTATGCTTAAAACATTTATTTCTGCTTTGTATAAACCTTTTGGACTTTAAAGCTTTTGTAAATTCCCTCTAATATATCCGAGCCTGCATAGCCAGAAAGCAAAGAAAGCCGATAATCAAAATCAAAAACAACGCCGACAAATGTTCCTATTATTGTTGCTATAACAACTGTAATAAGCCAGTAATTCCATATAATTCTTCGCCTAAGGGACAATGCTTTCAGCAAGCCTACAATTCCTCTTGTCAGCCCGCCTAATGCGCCAAGGCTCGCTGATATCACAATCGTATCTATCGCCATTTTTTCCTTGCCTTAGTTTTTCTGCTGAATATGCTTACGAGAGCGTCGTCTGAATCCCCGCTGATGGATGCCCCGCCAGAAGAGACAGCGCTTCTCCTTATAATATCTTCTATTAATTCCCTTAAAGAAAGCATATTTCGCTTTGCCCTCCTTTGAAGCCTTGAAACAACTCTCTCGTCTAACTCAATTGTCACGCTCCTTTTCAACATTTTCATTAATACAATTTCTGTTATATAAATCTAACTAATTCTTTCTCTCCTTCAGGATATTTATTGCTCTATCAGCTACTGGCTCAAATTGCTCCTTATATAAAGGGAAAAATTTAGGATATTTCCCTAATTCGTTCCTATAAGTATAAATCTCACCCAAAAATGCTCCATCAATATTATTACTCCTACCAATCACTTTTAAACAACTATCCGTCATTCTGTTATATCTCTCTTTTACATTAATTATTTCAGTTACTTCCTCAAAACTATATTCTCTCCTTTTTTCATCAAACATAATATTTTGCTTAAAGCTTTTTATTTAAATTTTATTGAAATATCATCAAAAAAAGTAGTAAACAAGATTTAAATATAAAAACTTATACTAAAATATATGAGCAAAAAATATCTCTTTGCAGTGATACTCTTAACAGCGCTATTTTCCCTTAATTTAGCATCAGCAGGCTATTCCTATTACTATCCTCCTCATAGCTATGGTTACAGCAATTATGATGACGATTACAGAAAAACATCATATTCCTATGACAAAGAATACTATACAAATTATTACCCATGGGGAAGAGAAAAGATATATCTTTCAACAACAAGGAGAACAACTATAGAAAGAGATTATAACCAATATTATGGCGATTATTATTACAGGCCTTATCCCAGAGCGCCTTTATACAAATATTCCTATCCCTCTTATTCAAATTGGAGGTATAAAATGCCTTACAATTATTATGATAGAGATTACGACAACAATTTTAACGCTTACACGAAATCATATTACTACGAGCCTCGTTACGAAACTCTCGCAGGATATTATAATTGGAAATATTAATTAGAGTTTCCTGTAAAGTAAACCTTCTAACTTAACATAGTTTACATTTGATAATTAATGAAACAATATAGTTAATGGTTCATAATGATAGAGAATCTTGAAATTAAAAGGAACTTCTATTAATAATAAAAAATCTTATAGAGATGTTAAGCTATAAAGTGAACAACATTTCCGTAAACTATTTAAAGCAATTTCTATTCAAATAAAAAATGAAAGGAGGATAAAACATGACATCAGACAAACACATACTTGGCCATACTCTGTTAAGAGTTGTTATAGGCCTTTTATTCCTGATAGCAGGAATAAAAAAGTTCATGGGCCCTGATCAAGTGATTGGCATGCTTGGAGGATTAGGCTTTCCATTGCCTTCTTTCTTCGGATGGCTTTTAATCCTTTCGGAGACTGTTTTCGGCGCATTAATCCTTATAGGCTATAAAACTAAATATACAACATGGCCATTGGCCATAATTCTAGCAGTAGCGTGGATTCTCGTAGTTGTTCCGAATGGAGGAATTACTTCAAGCAACTCATTTTTTCATCTGATAGGAATAGCAGGCTTGATAACAATTGCTTTAAGCGGTCCTGGAAAATGGGCAGTATCAAAGCACTAAATTTTATTCTTTATTCTTTATTTTTAATAAATTCTCAACAGATTTTTCCGCGTACTCAACAGCATCCTTCTCTGAACCCTCTGGATAAGTGCAATGATAAACATAATGATTATATCTAATTGAATAATCTCTATCCCTTTCTGATAATTCAGAAAGCCTATCTAATCCTTCTCTAGTCCTACCCAATTCCAATATCTTCTCAGCGTCATCGCATCTCCTACCAAATCTATTTAAGGACTCCTTAACTTCTCTCGCTCTTCTTAAAAGTCTTAATTCCTTATCATTATCCATCTTTCTGCTACAAAATCCGCATATAAAAATATTATTAAAGATTACTAAACATATCAGCAAAACGAGAGTCTTCAATCATTACAGGGACTCGAACAACATCGGCAACCTTATCTCCTTCCTTGAGCTTTACAGCTCTCACTCCCTGAGTTGCTCGCCCCATAACCCTCAAGTCCTTCATTGGAATTCTTATAATATTGCCTTTTGTTGTAGTAATAATAACAGAATCTTTGTCATTCACAGCTACAGATGCAATAACGCTTCCTGTCTTGTCATTTGTCTTTAAATTAATAACGCCCTTTCCAGCTCTCGCAGTTTTTCTATATTCCACAATATCAGACCTCTTCCCAAATCCCTTTTCCGTTAGTGTTAGAACAGTTGTCTTTCCATCTTTAGGAACAGCCATTAAAGAAACAACTAAATCATTCTTTGCTAAATCAATTCCTTTGACTCCATAACTCGCTCTACCCATAGCCCTAACATCATTGGAATTAAATCTAATAGCCTGTCCTTTCTTTGTGATAATCAATACTTCCTGCCCATCCTCTACTCTGCTGACATTAATTATCTCGTCACTCCCGTCAGCAGGCAGATTCATTATTCTAACTCCCGTGCTTCTGGGATTAGAAACATCCTTTAAAGGCAGCCTCTTCACAATTCCTAATTTTGTAGCAAACATTAAATACCCAGATTCAAAGTTAGTAATAGCCATAACATTGGCAATTGCCTCCTCTCTTAAATTCAGTAAGTTTGCAATGCTTCTTCCTTTACCCTGTCTTTCTGCAGCAGGAGCGTCATGCGCCTTAAGCCAGTAAACTCTGCCTCTTTTTGTAAAGAACAGCAAATAATCATGAGTTGAACAGCTAATCATCTTTCTCACAAAATCATCATCCTTTAATCCCGTACCCATAACGCCTGCCCCTCCTCTTTTCTGCTCTTTATAAGTCTTAAGATCAACTCTCTTGATATATCCAGAATTTGTCAGCATAACAACAACGTCTTTTTTCTCAATCAAGTCGCCTTCAGAAATTTCATCAATCTTTCTCACGATCTTAGTCCTCCTCTCATCTCCATATTCCTTCTTCAGCTCATTAACCTCTTTCTTGATAATTTTCAAAATCTCTTTGTCAGAGCCCAAAACATTTTTCAGATATTCTATTGTCTCTTTCAGCTTCTGCTCCTCTTCCTTTAATTTTGTGTGCTCTAATGAAGTAAGCTGCTGCAATTTCGTCTCTAAAACAGCCCTTGCCTGTCTGTCGCTAAAATCAAATTTCTTCATAAGCCCTTCATGCGCTTCGCTGACTGTCTTGCTCTTTTTTATAAGCTCAACAATGCTATCTATATTCTTTAAGGCTATCAATAATCCGAGAACAATTTCTAATCTATCTTCTGCTTTCTTCAATTCAAACTTACTTCTATTAGTAACAATCATTCTTCTGTATTTAACATACTCAACAATAACATCCCTCAAATTCAGCACTCTCGGCTGTTTGCCAACCAAGGCTAAAACATTAGCGTCAAAATTAGTCTGCATATTAGTCAATTTGTATAATCTGTTTATCGTATATTTTGAATCAACGCCTTTCTTCAATTCGATAACAATTCTTATCTTTCCCTTTGCAGATTCATCCCATATGTCAGAAATGTCAGACAATCTCTTCTCGCTTGCAAGCCTCGCAATATCCTTAACCAGCTCTGCCTTGTTAACCATATAAGGAATCTCTGTAACAATTATGTTTTCTCTTCCCTTTTTCTCCTCTATTGAGGTTCTAGCTCTCATGACTATCCTTCCTTTTCCTGTTTTGTACATCTCTAAAATTCCAGGCCCCATTGCATGTCCTCCAGTTGGAAAATCAGGTCCTCTAACAATCTGCAAAAGTTCATCTATACTGACATCTGAATTGTCAATATACGCAATAATAGCATCGCACAACTCTATCAAATTATGCGGAGGTATGTTAGTAGCCATGCCGACTGCTATTCCAGTCGCCCCATTTAGTAAGAGATTAGGCAGTTTAGCAGGCAATGTCTCTGGTTCTTTTGTAGAATTATCAAAATTCGGATTCATCTTGACAGTTTCTTTGTCAATGTCTGCCAAAAGCTCTTGAGAGATTTTACTCAATCGTGCTTCTGTATATCTATAGGCTGCAGCTGAATCTCCGTCTAATGAATTATGCACAAAAATCCCTGCCGAAAGGGCAAAATTATGCGTATCATCAATTGTTAGATCGTAAACGCTAGTATGTTGATTGATAAATTCTATATCTACAACCTTATGATTCCCATTTAATTCATTTAAAATTAAATTTTTATCTCCATTAAAATGTTTTTTAATTCCATGATTCCAACTGGTAAAGCTTTTTATTCCAAAAATATTTTGTCTAATATTTTCAAAATTTTCTTTTGTTAATGGTAAATTCTTAGTCAGCAAATAATTACATATCTTTAAAAATTTCTTTTTTCCAGTTAGATTTGATTTTCTATTTTTATTAGAAGCGACAATTTTTTCATGAAAAAGTTCTTTATATCTTGGAATTTCCCACATTTTTTTCATAGTTATAGAAGCTCTTTTTCTTATTATTTCTATAGCTTCTGGATTCTCTTTAAAATATTTTTTATTAATTTCACTAAGTTGAATGCGTTTTTCTTCTCTATAACTGCTTTTTTTCCAATTCTCTAAATTTCTTTCAGTCATTCTTTGAGAATAAACTTCTCGATTTTTAGCGTCGCTCCAAAACCTTCTCCTTCCCTCTTCCAATTTCTTTCTATAATCTAAATCATTTTTATGTCTTGAAGAAGTTAAATTGTAATGTGTCTGCCAATGCTCTTTCCAATGCATTCTTTTGATATTTATAGGATTATTATTTAACTTATTAAAATCAATGTGATGTCTTATTCTGCCAGAATTTACTGCATATATTTTATTATCTAAATTCCACTCATCAGCCAATATATGAATAAAATTCCAAGATTTTAATTTTGGCTGAAATATCATCGAATAGCCAATGGTTTTTGGATTCTTTAGGCTGTCAGTTTCAGTAGATAGTTTCGTATAAAGAGGCATCAACGAGTCCCCAGATTTTAGATTTCTTGCTTCTTTATAGCTTCCATCCTTTAACATAAATAAATGATTTAATGTACATTTGATTTCCTGACCATTATCAAGAAAAACTTTCATAATCTCTGCATTTTTTTTAGTCATTCTAGGATTTTTTACTTCTGCTATTTTAACAATGCCATTATCTATTGTAAATGTGAAATTCCTTTTCCCATTATTGTTTTCTTCAATCAACTCAATAAAAGATAAATCTCTGCCATCAGCAAGTTTAACTTTTGTATCTGCTGTGAAGCAGCCAAAATTTCCTTGCCCATGCACAAGAGGATAGCGCAAAGAAAAATCCTGCGCTAATCTAACAAGCGCATCATAAACAGCAATGTCTCCATGAGGATGATATTTTCCAATAACATCTCCTACAATAGTAGCAGATTTTTTTGTAGGCTTTGAAGCATCAAGCCCAAGCTGCTCCATTGAATACAAAATTCTTCTATGCACTGGTTTCAAGCCATCTTCAACAGAAGGCAGCGCCCTTTGCACAATCACAGACATCGCATAATCAATGTAAGATTTTTCCATCTCCTCAACTATTTCAGTTCCCTGAACGCCATTCTCAATCATGTCCTTCTTCCTTCTCTCTCTTTCCTTTTCCTCAATCGCTTCGTCAATTTTCTTTTCGTTATTTTCTTCTGTCATTTTATTTTCCCATTAGCTCTCCAATTTTTTCATATCGTTTAATTAAATTATTTATTTGAACAATATCTCTAAACCTTTCTGCTCTATAAGTCTCAAAAATTTTATCTGCAGATTTATAAGCCTCTCCTATAACTCCTGGGGCTCTAGCGTCTAAACCGAAAAAACAAGAATTAATATCCTTATTAGAATAAATTAGTCCCCCATAATGCCCAATTGTTTCTGAAACAAATCTGGCTGTTTTACAAGACTCAAGTAAAATAACTTTATAAATATCTCCCGAGCTATTTAAATCTAAATAATGCGCTGCTTCTTCCCCACATATAAGATTTAATATATCATTTTGACAATCTGTTTGAGAGGTATCATATAAAAATTGCTCAAGATCAAAACAAAGAATGTGCGCTAGATCATTAAAAGTGGCATAATTATGTCTAGGAAGAGACATTATTAAAACATCAAGAGTAGTTATGCTACTTTTCTTTAAATCGAAATTTGGAGCTAGATAATCTACTGCATCCTTCACTCTATCTCTAATCTCTCTTTCGTCCATATTTTCACATTTCATAGTCAAATATCCACCTCTGCTTCATGCGCGCGAGAAGCAATAAACTGCCTGCGCGCTTCAACATCATCGCCCATTAATCTTGAAAATACCTCGTCTGCCAGCGCAGCGTCTTCAACAGTTACTTTTTTCAGCAATCTTGTTCTGGGATTCATAGTTGTCTCCCATAATTGCTGGGGATTCATCTCACCAAGTCCCTTAAACCTCTGCACGTCAATATTATGCCCTAGCTTCTGCTTAATCTCCTTAAGCTCTTCGTCAGAATAAATATAATGGTCTCCTCTCTTTCTCACTCTATACAAAGGCGAGACAGCAATGTAGATATTTCCATTCTTAACCAAGTCAGGCACAAATCTGTAGAAAAAAGTCAACAACAAAGTCCTAATATGCGCCCCGTCAACATCAGCATCAGTCATAATAATTATTTTTGAATATCTTAATTTTGTTATGTCAAACTGCTCGCCCATGCTTGTCCCGATTGCAGTAATCAATGAAGAAATTTCTTCATTGCTCAATACTTTCACAGCGTTTGCTTTCTCCACATTTAATATCTTTCCTTTCAAAGGCAGTATAGCTTGATTTTCTTTATTTCTTGCCTGTTTCCCCGAACCTCCTGCGCTATCTCCCTCAACAATAAATAATTCTGTATTCTCAGCTTTTTTATCAGAGCAATCAGCTAATTTGCCAGGCAAACCTCCCCCTCCAAATGCGCTCTTTCTCCTAACTAGCTCTTTAGCTTTTTTCGCAGCATCTCTTGCTTTCTGCGCCTCTAATGCTTTATTAACAATCCTTCTTGCAATAGGAGGATTTTCCTCAAAAAATTCAGATAAAGCCGCCATGCTTATCTTATCAACAATTCCTTTAATTTCGCTATTCCCTAATTTAGTCTTTGTCTGCCCCTCAAATTGCGGCTCTGGAACTTTAGTAGAAATAATAGCAGTCAATCCCTCGCGGACATCATCTCCAGTTAAATTTCCATCCTTAAGCAATTTATTCTTATTTGCATAATCATTAATCGCTCTTGTCAAAGCAGTCTTAAAGCCAATAATATGAGTTCCCCCCTCTACTGTGTTAATTGTGTTTACAAATCCCAAAACATTCTCTTGATAGCCAGAATTGTACTGAACAGTGCACTCAACTATAACTCCGCTGTCTTCTTTTAAATAATAAATAGCTTTATGCAAAGACTCCTTTGACTTGTTAAGCCATTTGACAAATTCTACAATGCCTCCTTCATAGCAAAATACCTCTTTTTTTTCAGTTGCTTCATCCTTCAAAATTATTTTCAATCCTTTATTCAAAAAGGCAATCTCTCTAAATCTTGTCTCTAAGACAGAAAAATCAAATTTGCTAACAGAAAAAATGCTATCATCAGGAAGAAAACTAACCTCTGTCCCTCTCTCGTCTTTTGAAGACTCTCCAACAACTTTTACGTCATATAATGGCTTTCCGATTTTATATTCTTGCTTGTATTTCTTGCCCCCTCTTTTTACAATAACTTCCATGTGCTTGGATAAAGCAGCAACTACGCTTATTCCAACTCCATGCAAGCCTCCTGATACACTATATACTCCTTTGTCAAACTTCCCGCCAGCATGTAATTTAGTCACGACAATTTCTAAAGCAGGCCTTTTATAAATGGGATGTACATCAACTGGAATGCCTCTACCATTATCAATAACAGTCACGCTTCCGTCTTTATTCAAGATAACTTCAATCTCTGTACAATATCCAACCATTGCCTCGTCAACAGAATTATCAACAACTTCGTAAACTAGGTGATGCAATCCACTCTTGCCAGTGCTGCCTATATACATAGCAGGACGTTTGCGAACTGCTTCAAGCCCCTCTAATACTTGAATCTTCTCTGCAGAATAATCTTTTTTGTCTGTCATTTTTATCTTTGATAAATCAAAAATTCAATCCCATTTATAAACCTTTACCCAGTTTTATCGTCGATAAACGAAGTTTACCTTACTTTACTCTTAAAGTTTCCTAGTTTCTAAGATTAATGCCTAATCAAATAAAAACTATTGGCAAGTCAATAATTATTAATAAAATATCGTCTAATCTATGTAACTCTCTATCGTTTCTTCTCTCTAAAAGCAGCTGTCCACTTGACCTTAAGCTTGTCCCGCTTTAATTTCAAAGCGTTTAATCTGCATTTGCTTGAGCAAAAATAATTAATTGTGCCGTCATTCCTGATTAAATGAAGCCCCTTAAAAGCATACTCGTCTTTCCCGCAAAACACGCATTTCACCATTTTATCTCTCTCGCATCCTCCACGAAAATCCTTCTATTTTATTTTCATAATCAACAAATTCTCTCAATATTAATGCGCGTTGTGTAAATAACTTTCTTAGGTATTCCATTTCACTTTTATAATTGGGCGCCATTTTAATAGGCGTAACAAGAGTAAATCCATTTGTTCTATCTTTACTAAAATATTCATATATTCCTCCATCTCTCATTACAAGATAATCATCTAAATCTATACTTAAACCAAAATATCCTTCTATCATTCTATTTGATTTTCGAGCCATTTTACATGCTCCTTCCTATCATGCCCTTAATCCTTCTGGCTTCAATTTCAGTCTCTCTTAATGTTACTAAATCTCCTATTTTTACAGGCCCTTTAACATTCCTTCTCATGCTCTTGCCTTTATTTCTACCATCTAGAACTTTTACTTTTACTTGCGTTACTTCTCCTCTTCCTCCTGTTCTTCCGACGAATTCTTCAACTAAAGCATTGACAGCCTCTCCGCTGGTAAATCTTTCAATGCTGCTTTTTCCTTCAGATGCTTTGTCCTTAGTTCCTTTTTGTTGCTTTGCCATTTTTAATTAAAATAATGACTCTAAACCTCCTAAATAATTACCCTTAGAGTCATAAGCAAGATAACATTCAACAATATTTTTCCTGTGAGCAAAGCTTTCTCTTGAAATACCTGTCCTAGAGCAACCTGTTAAAATGCCAATTACTTTATTATCATTTCTTAGTCTTAGTTCATGAAATTTTCTATGATCAGCGATACTAAATTTAGCATTAAGAATATTTCCTATACTCGCTAATGAATTTCCATCAAATTTTTTAGTCAAGTCAGATACCATCTTATTTCTTTTCCTTTAAATGCGCAATATCTTTGTCTGTTGAGCCTGCATTAATAATGGCAACAGAAGCTGTTCCAACTAAAATCCCTGCAGCAATTCCAAGCTTTTGCTTAGAGTCAACTTGAACGCACGGAATGCCTTTTTCCTTGCATAGCGCTGGCAGATGGGTAATAATCTCTTTAGGGGAAACATCTGCCGCATAAAATACTGCCTTTGCTACTCCAAGCTCAATTGCTTTGGTAACCTCGTTAGTTCCCTTGTCAATCTTGCCGGTCTTTCTGGCTTCTTCAACGATTCTATAGAAGTCTGTCATTTCCTCAGTATAAACTTCATTGGTTTGTTTAATTAGAATATGATTAAAATAATAGTTTATAAATTTTTGCACCATTTATTTGATAGCTAAAAACAGACCTGTAACATCTAATTGTTTATTCTTAGCCCAAAAGCCATCTACCTAACCAGCTTCTTGTTAACGAAGAGTCATATATTGCATGTCCTGTCATTCCACCGCCACCATCCCCACCGCTAGGAGCAGATCCACCTCCACTATCTGTCGTCCCGGATGTTGTTGTTCCTCCAGTAGATGTTCCCACACTAGATGTTTCCCCAGTAGAACTTGTCCATGTTCCATCAGAACTCTGTGTCCATGTATTTCCCGAGGGATCTATCTGTGTTGTACCTGCTGCTGGGCCATATGTCCCGGTTTCGCTACCACTATATGTTCCTCCACTATAACTCTCGCCAGAAGGAGAAACATAACTATAAGATCCACTATCGTGATAGCCAGAATAAGTTGCTCCTCCAGAACTTGTCCATGTTCCATCAGAACTCTGTGTCCATACCTCTCCACTGCTCTTAAATCCTTCGCTGCCAGAATGACTATAATAAGATGTGCTTGCAGAATATGTCTGTCCATCAGAACTTGTCCATGTTCCATCAGAACTCTGTGTCCATCCTTCAGGAGCAGTCCATGCCGAGCCTGGCCCAGTATAAATTCCTCCAGAAAGTCCCTTGCTTCCCCATTGATAAATATAACCATCGACATCGCTATGTTCGCCTGAAGAAGGGTGGTAATCATATGTTCCTGTAACAGGATTATAAACAGATGGGGGTATATATGTCTCTCCGCCTGGTCCTTTCCATGAGCCAGAGCTTTTATCAAAAGTCCATCCTCCATAATCGCCTGTATACTTATTCACCTCTCCTACATCAGTTCCCTGCACTAATTCGCCATTTTCATTAGTAAATGTGTAAGTTCCTTCAGTTCCGTCATAAACTCCTGACACAACCCTATTTTCATGATCTGTATAACTAAACTGTCCGGTCTTTGCATTATAGAATGAGTCACGAGGATCATAAGAAACCCCTGGATAAGCTTCTTCCCATGTCCTATAACTAGATACAGCTGCTTCGCATTCTTTAACAAAATTCTCTGGCAAAGTCCCATCTGTAGTATATTTATTATAAGCCTCTTTCCAATATTCAGGTGTCAAATAATAATTTTCTGTAACGCCTTTGCTCTCAAATTCGCTATGAATACTCTCCATCTTTGCCATAGTCTCTGCCCTCTTAGCAGGGTCTGCAAAATCTTCATGGCTTACAAGTCCAGACAAATAAGCCTCACTCTCAACAACTAATCTATCATCAAATATTCTCGCTACTTCTTCAGGAGTTAAAGCAGCTGCTTCAGTTGTCCTACCGGCTGCCTCATATTCGCTCTTCAATTCTTCAGCATATATAGAATAAGCCTCTCCCTTAACTTCATTAACATATTCAGCTGGTAAACTCTCTATGCTTGCTCCGGTTGCTAAGATTTCAGTTATATCTGCCTTAAACGCACTTTCTTCTTCAGGCGTAGGAGGGACAAAATCATCCATCCCCAATAATTTAACCTTAGTTCCAAAATCTAAATTAGTAATTTCTCCAGCCCTATCAGTTCCAACAAATTCAACAAGAGCATCTTCAGTATTCAAATATTCCATCTCTACATGTTCGTTTCTGCAAGCCTCATCAGTATGGCAATTCTCAACGTATTCTTCATGCTCATAAGAATTAGCAAAAGCATGCATTAATTGCCATTGCGCTACAGAATCCCCTTTATTTCCCTCGTCTATTATTTTATTAGCTAGTTCCAAAGCCTCTGGAGATAATGTATCTTTTATTTCAATATAATACGCCTTAAACTGCTCAATCATAGAAGGCAGTGCTGCTCCAAATTCTGCCTTATGCTGTTCTGCTAATTCTGCCCATTCATCTTCCTCTTCTTTAAATTCATTAGAAATCTCTTCCGCCTGTTCCTTATCAGTAGTCAGCTCAATTCCAATTAAATCTTCTGCATTTGTATATTCTACCACCTCAACTAACTCTCCTCTTCCCTCTATTTCTACCTCAAAATCAGCCCAAACAGAAGTATGACTGCCAGTACATTTAATATCATCTACGCTTGCTCCTTTTTCAATTAACTCATTATATAATCCTACTCCAATGTCGTCTAAAGCGCTTCCGCTTTCGTCATCTATACCATCATTATTTTCATCTGTATAAAATATAACTATTTCATCTTGCACAACAGGAGGCTGGCTTCCCTCTTCAACATAAACTATATCAACTGACTCTCCAGGCTGAATATTTTCTATTACTAACTCTTCTACTTGCTCTTCAACAACCTCAGGATTAGTTCCGTCTATTTCTGTTTCTACTACAGCTCCTATTTCTTGGATGTCATCTTTTACAATTGCTTCTTGCTCAAAATCTCCTATTATATTAATAGTCATACTTTCATCTGGGTTAATTGTATCTAAAGTTTCAACAACCTCCGCAGGCAAACCATTAGCATCAGATGGAACAGGAATAATAATACCTCCATCTGATTCTGCAGCTAAATGCAGAACTTCATTGTAATCAGAATTAGAATCTCCTTCATAAGCAACTAATGTAACTTCTTGTAGCATCTCTGGACCATAAAAATATTCAATAGCTTCAACAGCAGTTCCTGTTGCAGTTGTTCCTTCTATTCTATAAGTATCATATCCTCCAACAACTTCTCCATGTATATCTAAAACCTGCTGAACTTCACTAGGAACAACAGCCTCGCCACCGAGAATAACAACTCTATTTACATTTGCGTATAAGCCATCATCTTTAAATTCAGTTAAAAAATCTTCATGAACCAAATCATGTTCGCCACAAAAAGAAGGAATCCCCATGTCATGTGAAATTGAAGAAGCAATTGCGCCATCAATACTTCCACATTCATAATATATAATAGTATCGACATCTTCTATTATAAAATCTATATTATCAGGATGTGAGGGGGCAATAACTCCGGGAATAGAAAATACTAAAACAACTATTATAAAACTAGACAAAATAAATTTAATTAATTTTCTTTCTGTCATCTATAACCTCTTCTTTAATTTATATTATTAAGTAAATATCTCTTTAAATATCTTCTGTTTTTAAGGCTTTCTGCGTGGATATTATCATTTAATTCTCTCAAAATAAAATAATCTTGCTTTGTCATGCAAGATGATTCTGATAGTATTCCTGAAGCCAGAATTATTAAGCTATTTGACAAATTCTACATTCTCTAAATTCTCAAATTCCTTGTCTCCTGTAAGGAATCTGATCCCTAACTTATTAGCTAAAACATAGCCAATGCAATCAGTCATTGAAATATTTCTTTTGTTCAATTGATTTTTTAATTTTGCTGCTTCCTCAATAGTATTTTCATCAAAATCTACTGCAAATGGATAATATAACTCCAAAACTTCTTTAGCTTCAGATTCACCTTTCTCCCTTAGGATACCTAAATAAAGCTCAAAAAGATTAAGTTTTGTAGTAACAATTTCTGCATTTTCGTATTTACTATAATTTTTATTAGCCTTAAGAATCTCAAAAAAAGCATAACTATCAAAGAAAAAAGACTCTCCCTGATTAGTATAAGTCTCGTCTGAGTTCATCTTTTATTTGTTGTGTTGGTTTTTTTATCTTTCCCTTTAGCAAGCCAAATGTTTCTTTCAAGACCTTTCTAGAATCTTTAATTATTAATATCTTTATATTTTCATTCTCTCTTATGTTGTTGTTTGCAACAGCCTCGCTGGGAATAATTATTCCAAATGAGTTTCCCCATTTTTTTACCCTCGCCTCTATAACTGTCATAGTTATACATTGTATAACTTATATTTAAATCTTTGGGAATTTTTATTAAGTAGAACTAAATAATTCTGATTTTTTCCTTACATTTAACGATAATCTCTCGCTTTTCATAGGCATTATATAGTGATATGGTCTATATCGTTGCTCATCTTTATTTTTCGCACCCCTTAATAAAACAAGGCTTCCAGGACTTGTGTCAAATTCTTGAGAATTTCTTTTATCTTTATCGTCACAATAATAAAATTTAGCATCTCCAATCAGATTAAAAATAGCAAAATAATTCATCTCCATCTCACAATAACGTCGTCTGTTCTTTCACGAGGCTTAATCTCAATTTTATCAATTCCCTCGCTAATCCCCGAATTGAACATTATTTCTCCCGTAAACGCTATCATTGCCCCGTTGTCACTAAGAAGCTCGCGAGCAGGACAAAAGCATTTAGCTCCGCGCTCTTTACACATAATCTCGCACATCTCTTGCAGACGGGAATTGCACGCAACCCCTCCTCCTAAAACCAATTCATTCTTCCCGGTATGAGCCATTGCCCTTTCAGCTGCCTCAACAAGCATTGCAAAAGCAGTCTCCTGCAATGAAAATGCTAAATCCTTTAAACTAATTTTTTTATCATAAAGATGCTGCAATTTAGTCTGCATCCCTGAAAATGAAACGTCCATTCCTTTTATAGAATAAGGCAGTTCAATATAATTTCCTCCAACAGCCTCTTTCTCAATCTTAGGTCCTCCTGGAAATCCTATTCCAGCATGGCGGGCAAATTTATCAATAAAGTTTCCAATTCCAATATCTAAAGTCTCTCCAAAAACTCTGTATTTTCCAGATGCAAAAGCAATAATCTGCGTATTAGCTCCAGAAGCATATAGCAAAACAGGATTAAAAGCGCCAAGACTCCTCCCTATCTCTAAATGAGCAATACAATGATTAACTCCAACTAAAGGCAGTTTCAATTCTTTAGCTTTCCTTCTAGCAAAATCCATTCCTGCATGTAAGCAAGGAGCTAACCCTGGAGCATTAGAAATAGCAATCGCGTTAATATCTTTCTCGTTAATTCCGGCCTTGCTCAATGCCTCAAGATAAACTCTCCCTGCAACATTTCTATGATGCCTCGCGCCCTCATTAGGTACAATCCCTCCTTTATCTGTAATATACATGTCTATCACATTAGCCAATATCTTTCCATTGTAAACAATTCCAATTCCAAAAGTATGTGCAGTGCATTCAATTCCCAAAATCATCCCAGTTTAATAATAAAAATGTTTATAAAACTAAGTATTAGAGAGATATGAAGAATAAATGCCCTAATCCTCTAATAAGAATGTTAGTAGAAAATAATAAGAGTAATATATTAAGAAAATAATTTATTTTTATTGTCTTTTTTAAGTTAAATAATACAATATCTCCTAAAAAATATCAAAAATAAAAAAATAAAAAACAGAATAGAAACCTATCTCTTCTTTTTCTTTCGTCCGCCACGGGCCATCTTTGCTTCACAAACATTCCCGTGCCCATCAACATAGTAAAGATAACCATGCTTTCTCTTTACCACATTTCTTACAATAACCTTTCCCATTTCAACCTCCTTTAAAATTATATTATCAACTTTATTAAATAAAACAAATATTTAAATCTTTCCTTTAACGAAAAAAATAGTTGTGAAAAGATTTAAAAATGAAATATTCATGAATGACTAATGCAGCAAAAAAACGTACCTATCCCAAGATTATCAGAGTTAGTAAAATATGATGTAAATAACAAGGTAAGATCAGTTAATTGGGAGAAATTCTATCAGGTTTATGGATTATCAAAAAGCAACATATCCAAAATTAAACAGAAAGCATCCAGATGGTTGGGATATTACGTATTCGTTCTAAGCAATAAAGAAATCTTAGCACAAAGGTCAGTAGACACATATGTAATATCTACAAATAATTCAGAAGGTTCGATAATAGATCTTAAATGTTGTAATATTGAATACGGATTCTGTAGAGAAGAAGATGCTGAAGAATTTGCCCATGTTATATACCAGCAAAAATATCCAGATATAATAATAACTAAATATGAAGAAATACTATTTAAAAATCATCGTGAAGATTATTCTTTCGAATAAAAAATTCAATTATTTTCGCATTCTTTGAATTTAAAGGGAGCTCAATAACTTTTCTAAATCTTGTTTTAGGCTTTACATTAAAACAAAATGGCTTGACAATTCTAGCCTCTAAAACCTTGTTTTTTGAATCGAGCCATATAGCAAGAAAAGGAAAAAACACAAACAGGGAGTGAAAAGGAATTTTAACCTCTCTCTCAAATTCAAATAGCAAATTATTTGTATTCCTAAACTTAAACATTAATCCCATGCCTCTGGAAAAAAATCCAACTCTTTTAACATCTAATTCTAAATTTCTCCCAGAATGCTCAACTCTTATTTTCATAATGTTGTTGCGAAGCAACCCCCACTTTGCTAAAAGACCTCAAGATTCCCTGAATCTTGATGGCCATCAAGGAACTTTGTTCCTCGAGGTTTACTAAATCTTTATAACTATGAATCAGTAAGTTTTTATATATAAAAATGTATATCTTTTAAAGAGGTGAATCATGGCATTAAATATAAGCTCATTTCTGACGCCCAAGATAATATTATTGGGAGTTTTCTCCTTAATTCTTCTAATTGTTATAATAACGCTGTTTTTCGTCAATAGAAAGCTGAAGAAAAAAGTTAACATAAAAGAATTAGTAGATGAAGAAGAAGATTTTCTAAAAAAAAATTTAAATGAATTGAAAAATTCTAATAAGCCACCAGAGATTTTATTAAATTCAATTGATTTATTTGCCAGAAATTTCTTTCTTGAAAATTTCAAATTAGATTCTAATTTAGATTACTCTGAAATGATACGAATTTTCAAGGAAAAAAAGAAAGATAGACTTGCGATATTCTGTAAGAAAATGCTGGAAATATTATATTCAGGAGAGAGAATAAATAAAGATAAAATAAAGATTCTTCTTGACGAATTGGAGAATATAATTAATGAAGAGCATCCAAAATTAAAAGAAATGACGATACAAGAAGAAATTAAGCCTATGGCTCCCAAAATGCTCCTAACAGAGAAAACAAAACCGCAAGAGCAATCAGCAGACTTAAAACAATATTCGCAATTTTTGCTTCCTCATTTGCCGGAAGCAGATAAAATAGCAAAAGAGTTGTCCCAAATAGACGAAGAAAAAATAAGAGATGCTTATAAAGAATTGCAAAGAATATTTAAGCAAACCTACACGCTCGCAGAGATAAATAAGAACAAGGAAAACATAGAAAAATTAGACCTATTTAGAGAAACGATAAAAAAAATAGTGAATGAATATGTAAGGGATCGTTTCAAAATTATTGACCTTGTGCAAGAAATAGCAAAAGGGGCCAGACTTATAAAGTCAATTACCGGTTAAATAAAAAGTCCGATCTTCCTTTTTTAACTAATCTAAAGTGCTTTATAAAAATAAAAAATTCAAAGCAAAAACGAAACATTTAAAAACTATAAAGTGATAACAAAAATATGAAATATAAAACCTTAACACATGTTGCACTCGCTGGAGCGCTATCCATGACAGGCTGTAATTTTATGATGCGCACAGGAGAAGGTTTTTGCCGTTTAGGCGAGAGAATGTATACTGGAATAAAAGAAGATATAAATTCTATGGGGGCTAATTACAAAAAGCAGCCATATGCTATAAAACTTTCCGAGAATCAAGAAGAGCAAAATACTGCTCAACAAGTAAAAGAGAATAAAGAAAACGAAGAAGATCTTGAAGGAAAACTGATTAACCAATAATCAACCTGTAAGTTAATTGTATTTACTATAGAACTTATTTTTCTCACGCTCAAGTGATAGCAAAGTTTAAATAGCATGAAGAGCTTAAAAAGAAGATGGGATATTTAGAAATTTTGTTTTATTTCTTAAGGTATTCGTGAGTTCACTATCCTCTGGGTAAAAAGTGCCATCTTGGTCAAATATAAAACATCTAATTTTACTCATGGTTTTAATATTATTTTTATAACTCCAGAATCTTTTTTATCTTTTATCAAGTTTAATCCTTCTTTAAAGTTTTTTAATGGGATTATATGAGTTATAATTTTTGAAAATCTTGTTTTTAATTTTCTCAACAAACTTATTGCCATAGCAAATTCATTTTTCCCATTAAAAAAACCATAAGAATTTGAGCCAATAATTTCTATTTCTTTATAAAAAAGATCTCTTAAAAGAATTTTACCAAAAAAATTCTTTTCAAATACTCCAAGAACAATTATTTTGCCACCTGGTTTTGTGAGTCTTATAGCTTGTTGTAAAGTT
This sequence comes from Candidatus Woesearchaeota archaeon, assembly GCA_964547875.1. Taxonomy (GTDB): domain Archaea; phylum Nanobdellota; class Nanobdellia; order Pacearchaeales; family GW2011-AR1; genus JAUSIK01. The sequence continues at coordinate 71,104 of CAZJPE010000001.1, read as the reverse complement.
TTATCCTGCTTTCTTCCTCTTTTTAGATCTCTAGCAAAACTATCCCCTTCATGATGACATAACCACATTCTTTGAAGGTCGTCTTTTTTAAATTTCCCAGTGAAAAATTAATTTTTTCAAATTCTAAAGGATTATAACCAAATTCCTTCATAAGAGAACTATAATATTTTTTATCAAAGATTATCTTTTTAATTTCCATTTTACCTCTTTTTAGTTGAGTATTATCTAATTATTATCATTTGCTCTAACTCTTCAAGCATTTTTTTAACCCTTGGTTGTTCAAAATGCTTCCTTGCTGGCTCAAGAATTTGGATTAATTTTTCTGCCACTGCATTTTTCAAATCCATTGGGTGAAGATTTTTTTCAGCAAAATCCCTTTCTAACTTTTCATAGGAGGTATAAGTAATATTCCCACCAAATTTTTCTGGTCTTTTAATTTCTAATTTTGGGTTCGTATCTCTAAAAATAAGGTATTTTGTCCAATCAAGAATGGGGTTAAATTTTGTTTCACCCTCCAGACAAAATGCTTGTTTTATTTTTCTTCTAATCTCATCGGGTGAATCATGAATAAATATACATGTATCTGGTTTCGATTTACTCATTTTTAGAGCAGGCCACAGTTCTTGGAGTTGATCTTTTGGAACGGGCCATACTGGTGGCTCCCCTAACCCTAATATCAAATGATGATGAACTGCAACAGGTTTCATTGATTCATTTTGTTTATTTAACAAAGGTTTATTTTTTATTTTTAATGCAACATCTCTTGCAATAACCTGTGCTTTTCTTTGATCTAATCCCGCATGAGGTAGATTTATTCCTTGGATAAAAATATCTGCAACTTGCATAGGGGGATAGATCAACTTTGCAAAATCTACTGAACCTCCTTCTTTTCTTCCCATAATTGTTATGCTTCTCTGCATCCTCGAAAGAGAAGTATTTTTACTAACTTCTATCATAGTGGACCAATAATCATCATTATTATGATATAAATCTGATCCTAGAACAAATTTTAGTTTATTAGGATTTCCTCCAAAACATTTCAAACTAGCTTTTAACCCTTCTTTGAAATATCCTCCAGCAACTCTCTTTATTGTTTCTCTATCTCCTCCAAGCTTATCATTTATCCAGCTATGCCAATCAGCTAAAAAAATTGAACAATCAATTCCTGCATCCATAAAGTCTTTAACTTTTGACATGCACATTAATCCCGTACCTAGATGAATCTTTCCAGAAATCTCAAAACCAATATAATGTTTAACTTTAATTCCACTCTCTAAAAGAACTTTCAAATCTTCTTCAGTCATAATTTCTTCAGTATTCCTTTTTATTAAATCAAATTTTTCTTTGAAATCCATCTTAATTTAGATAAATAAAAACTTATTTATAAATCTGTTTATTAATACTAGTCTGTTTCATATTTTAACCTTCTAAAATACCTTTTTCCAACTTGAACAACTTGACCATCTTGAGGAGAAACAAAGTAATTAATGTCATTTATAACCTCTCCACCCAACTTTACTCCTCCTTGTTCTATAAGCCTTCTAGCTTCACTGTTAGATTTTGCTCTTCCAATTTGCCTGAGGACTGTAACAATTGGAAGTTTTTCTTCATGCGCAGAGTACTTTATTATCTCCTCTTCCAATTGGCTTGGCGTATCTCTTTTTCTATGCACCCCATTAAATCTTTCTTCAGCAGATATTGCAAAATTTTGTCCATGATATCTTGAGACTATTTCCCTTGCTAATCTTTGTTTATATTTCATAGGGTTTACATTTCCAGAAGCAATAGCTGCTCTAATTTCTTGAAATTCTTCTAGAGGAGTTTCAGATAATAACTCATAATATTTTAACATTAAATCATCAGATATAGACATTATTTTTCCATACATGTCATTAGGATCATCACTTACACCTATAGCATTTCCAAGACTTTTACTCATCTTCCTTACGCCATCTACCCCCTCAAGCAAAGGAAGTGTTATAATTACTTCTGGTTCCTGCCCATATGCTTTTTGTATTTCTCTGCTTGCCATAAAATTAAATAATTGATCAGTTCCTCCAATTTCTACATCGCTTCTAAGGTGTATAGAATCATAGCCAACGAGAAGAGGATATAACAATTCGGTAACATTAAGAGGTCTATTTTGTTTTATTCTTTCTCCAAAATCTCTCCTTTGCAAAAGTTGCTGAACAGTATATTTTGAACCTAATTTAATAACATCAGTTCCAGAAAATTTTTCTAACCACTGGCTATTATATATCAAATTAGTTTTATCAGGGTCTAAAACCTTAAAGACTTGTCTTTGATAGGTTTCCATATTACTTTCTATTTCTTCTCTACTTAGCGTTGGTCTTGTCTCAGTTCTTCCGCTAGGGTCGCCAATCATTGCCGTATAATCCCCAATAATAAGTTGTATACTGTGCCCCAAGTCTTGAAATTGTTTCAATTTTTGTAAAGGTACAGTATGGCCAAGATGAATATCTGGAGCTGTAGGGTCAACTCCAAATTTAACATTAAGAGGTCTATTTTGTTTTAGTTTTCTGACTAATTCTTCTTCTGTGAGAATGTCTACTGTTCCTCTTCTAAGTTCATTTAATTGGTCTTCAAGAGTCATTTTATATATTAAGTGTCTTTTCTTAATATATTTTGAGGTAAGAATATGCTTTTAAAACTTTCTATTTTTTCATCACTACAACGTTATTATAATCTATTCCTCTAATACAACTATTCAAATTAATCATACTAAAAATACTGATAATCCTTATTAGATTTTTCATGAAAGATAATATATTAAAGAGTATTTAAACCCTTTTATTATGTTGCATTGAATCTGCATCTGCAATTATGAAAGGATATGAAATCTATTATAACTTCATAAGAAAACACCAAGGAATAGGTTGCTGTCCTTATGAGCTAGCTATTCCAAATTTAGAGTTAAGTAAGAATAAATGGTTGGATTTGATTAAGATGAGTAAGGTATAATTAGAAAGTAATTTAAATTCTCGAAAGCCCATTCAATTGATGGGAGCATCAAAAGGAACACATGAAAAAGTACTTGAATTGCTAGGAAATATAAAAGGCGAGAAAGTCTTAGATTGTGGTGCCGGAAAAGGTTCGTTTACAGAACAATTAGTTAATAGGGATGGCAATGTATATGCTTGTGACATTGACCCGAATAGATTCAGATTAAAAATTCCATTCAAGAAAGCAAATTTCAATAATAATATTCCGTTTAATAATTCTTTTTTTGATAAAATAATATCTATTGAAGTAATTGAGCATCTAGAAAATCCTGCAATATTCATAAAAGAACTAAGTAGGGTGATAAGGAAGAATGGGCAACTTATAATAACCACCCCAAATATCCAGAATGTAAAATCAAGATTTCAGTTTCTATTTAGATCAGAATTTCATTGGTTTCAAGAAAATGAATTTGGAAATAAGGGTTCTCTGCACATTCATCCATTATATTGGAGAGAAATTATCTTTTTACTAGAGAAATATGATTTTAAGATAAATAAAATAACCACAAATAGAACCTTTGGATACACTTTTTATTATATGGATAGAGATAATTTCTTTAAAAAATTTGGTTATGCCGTATTAAATTTTATTTCAGATATGTCCTATAGAATTTTATCTATTTTTATGTTTCCTAAAAATAGACCTTTCCTTTTTGGGGATATATTGATAATTAAAGCTACTAAAAAATAAATATTATGAGAAGGAGGTTTTTCCTAAAGATAGTGGAAGACCATTATCTTTTTCTGAAAAAAGAGTTTTTTTAAGTTTTTCTGGAAAAAATTTTACTTTCTTAAATTCTTCTTCATTCATAAAAACTATATCTTTAACTTTCTTATCTGGGTCCAAGTTCTCAACTTTTCCCCCAATAATCTCACATCTAAAAATTAAATGTAATGTGTGGTCATCTTCACTAACTACATCTTCATAATATGCAAAAAACTTAATCTTAACATCCAATCCTATTTCTTCTTTAACTTCTCTTATTGCACATTCTTCAATTGTTTCATCCCGTTCTAATCCTCCTCCTGGAAGAAGATAATAAATTCCATTGTGTTTGTTTTCATGTTTGACCAAAACCACTTTTCCTTCTTTAAAGACAATGCCTGAAACTCTAACATTCGCTTTCATAATATCTCCCATCTCTTATTACTTTTAAACTATTCGGTCCTTCATTAAATAGTAAGTCCAATATACACATATAAGGTTTAAATTCTCCAAATTTCTGATTGTATTCAGGATGCTGATAATTTTGAAATTCTATAGTCAATCCTTCTTTTTTAAATGATTTTACCTCCAAATATTTTTTTCCATCTTTTCCAGAAACATACCCTGTTGATTTTAACTTTTTACATATTTCAATTAGAGCCTCGGTTCTATCATCTTTAATCATTAGTTCTGAAGATAAAACAACTTTACATTTTATTCCCAACTCATTAAGCACAAACTTAATTAATTCTATATTAAAGTTTGATATAAAATTCCAATTTTTTTCATAGATTTCTCTTATTTTTGGAAAGTACTGATTAAAGTATTTTGAACCCGAATAACATGTTTCTAATGATTTTATATGGTCTTTTTTCCATTCTTTTGAGTTATCAATCTTTACTTCATTTATTACATCACCAAAATTGTAATTAACTGGAATTGTCAACCAGAACCATCCATCCTTTCCCTTAATTTTATTTCTATTTTGATAATCGTTTTTTTTAAATTGTGTAGAATCATATAAGGCCAATATGTCTGCATAATCACATTTATCAAAAAATCCTAGATAAGGTAAGAAATTTGGTTGGTGTATTGTTATTTTCATTTTTCTATAAACCTAAAAACTTCAAAACATTCTGCATATTTTAGGTTGCTTTGATATCCTCTAAAGGAAGCGCTATCTATTATTGCTTTAATTTCTAGATACCTCTTTTTTAATTTTAATAGAGACTTATATATTTTTAATGAATTTATCTTCTCTTTTAAGTAACTGGAAATATCAATAAAGAATGTTGGTCTAAAATCCAAATCTGACGAAGGAGATTCAAAAAATAATATCTGTTCCACATTTCTTCCTGCGGAAAGAACAGCCAGACAAGTGTTCCTATGGTCCTGGTGTGTATCTCTTAATGAATGGGTATATATCCTATCTATTTTATGTTTTTTAATGATTTGTTCAATTTTCTTAATCGACTCTATGCCTGAACTTATCTTTGTATCTTTAAAATTTAAAAAATAAATTGTATTTATCCCTAAGAATTTGGCAGATTTTTTTGCCTCCTTTACTCGCTCATTAGTATTTCCTATAGCTTCTCCATTTGACATAATAATCGAAATTATGTTATGCCCTTCTGTGAAATATTTTTTTATAGTTCCTCCCATCCCTAATTCATAATCATCAGGATGTGCTCCAACAACTAGGATATTCATATTATCCTCCTATAAATTTCCTCTGTTGCTTCATCAATGTCCATTTCATCAGTATTTAACTCAAAATAGTTTCTTTCTTTGCATAAAACTCTCTGAATTTCTCTTTCTAAATCCGATGCAAGTTGTGGTTTTTCTTCAATAATCTTATCTAACTTAGTTTTTACATTTCTAGTTTTAATTCTTTCCAATCTTGTTTCTAAACTAGTTTTAACTAAAATATTAATATCAAAAGAAGGATAGAATCGTTGAAGATAATCGCCAACATATCTATTAACTCCAAAAGAATTAAACACTTTTGAATAAGCTATTACGCTTGGAAAGTATCTTTCTTGCATAAAAAAATCAACTTCAGGGTAACTTTCTTTTGGATCTCTATCTGTAATCAAACTTAAAGTGTATAAGAATTCTTTAATGGAGGGTGAGTGTATTTTTTTAGCCATATTTAATGGAGTATTTACCAACCTTGAAGTCTTATTTATTGGGCCCGAATTAATAACGATGCTAAATCCTTCGTTTGTCAATCTTTGTCTAACGCTTTTTGCGAGTGTTGTTTTCCCACTTAATTCAGTTCCTTCTATCAAGATTGTTTTCATTTCAATACTACCTCTTTAGTATCTTTTAATTGGTCCCATTTATTTTCTTTATCAAGAAGGAATTTTCTAAAGATAAATCCTCCAATATTATTCCATGTTCGTTCAAGAGAAAAGTAAATGATCAATTTTATTTTTCCTTCTTTGATGAGCTTTTTGAAATCTATTTTTAGTTTCATATATTTTTCCAAGTATTTAAATTCAGGATGATATGAATATAAATTGTTTATATCACTCCATATTCTCTTCCATTTCTTTATCCAACTTCTAAAGGTATAAACCGGTTGATAATAAACAATTGCATTCTCTGTTTGTTTAATAGTTCCAACACCAAATCTATAGTAGATAGAATGAGTCAAATAACTATCATCGCCAATAGTTTTTCCATCAACGTCATAAATCCCTTTTCTTATGAGATACATACCTCCCGTTGAAAAGAATTTTTTATTCTTATTCTTTATATACGGATGAAAGTCAGATACGTTTTCTTTTGCTATTACGTAGTCTGGATTTAATGTTCTAACATTTATTATATTATAAAAAATACTCTTTCTTGGAAGTGGAATTTCTTTCGCATAAAACATTTTTACTTTTTGATATTTTTTGGCATCTGCTACTATATTCCTTATTGCATATTTTTTTAGCCGTACATCACAATCTAAAAATAAAATTCCCCAAGATTTTTTATTTACTAACTGAATAATTCTCTTTTGAGAATTAATCTTGCCTAAAGGAGTTTTTACAATTAGGGGTTTTTGCTTATGCTTCTTTATCATAACTCTTGCAATTTCTTCTGTTTTGTCGGTACAACCACTCAACCCGATTAATAGTTCACTATCTTCTCCTAATAAATCCATTTCTTTTATTACATCCTCAAGCATATTTTTTATGTTCTTTTCTTCATTATGGGCCGAAATAATTATTGAGATCATTTTCTTGCTTTGTAAACTGAAAGTATTGCCAATTGATTAATTACAGGAATTCTCTCTAATAGTCTATCTAAGTTATCATATCTTCTTGAGAATGATTCCGAAATTAAGTGGAAATCTTTTCCATTATTACCTTTAATTTCAACTGGAGCCAAAACTCCTAGTTTTGCTTCTCCTTCTATTTGAAATCCCTGATTTATTAAGGATCTTCTCATCTCACTTGGAGCTATGTATCTAAATATTCCTTCTCCTTTACTACTTGATTCCCCATTAGAAATTGCCCTTATCCCTTTTGATATGACTCTCGGAATAAATCCTAAATCATAAGGATTACTAGTTGTACAGAGGCAAACACCATTTGGTCTAAGAACCCGATGAGCTTCACTAATCGCTTTTTTATAGTTTGGAAAGTGGACTAGAGCATCAATACAAGTAACTACATCAAAAGATTTATCATCAAAATGTAAATCTTCTCCATCCCCCTTTTGTGGATTGATAATATCGCCTCTCTGGTAACCAATATCAAGCATTTCTTGAGAAATGTCTAAAGAAATAGTTTTTAACCTTCTTCGGTTTAGCATCTTTGAGACTCTTCCCTTTCCACAGGCAATATCTAGGGCATCAGCTGCCTCTTCCTCATCTAACATTTTCTCCAGTACTTTAATCTCTCTTGCAAAAATATGTGATTTATCGCCTGTTTCTGGTTCCCACCAAGAGGAAACTGTCCTCGTCCTACTGAAATAATCTTTAACATATGTTTCTTCCATTTTTACTCCTCAAAATCTCGTAATCTATATTTCATCTCATATCTTTCAGCAAACGATTTTACTTCTTCATCAGTTATTTTTCCAAGTCTTATAAATCCCAAGGTAACATCAAGGCCTGCTTCTTTTGCCCATTCGCCAAATCTTAAAGCATCACTAAAAGCATCATTATCAATTTCATTAACCCCTGGTCTTACTAATTTATCATAGTTTTTTTTGTCTAACGCATTAACACTAAGATAGATGTGAGATACCCCTGCCTCTTTAAGCTCGCTAATTCTTCCCACATCTGGGCTAATAAATCTAAAATAAGGCCAGCCTGTAGTTGTAATCTGTATTTCTAGATTATCATTTCTGCCTCTTTCTCTGATATGTCTTGTGATTGGTTTCAGGTCTTCAAACCTAAGTATTGGCTCCCCATATCCACAAATTTTTATTTTTTTAAGATCGATTCCCAGAGCTAAAATCCTCTTAGATTCTTCATCATAGGCCTGTATGATTTCTTCGACACTAGGATCTCTGGAAAGATATAAATTGGAAACACCCCATCCTTGATCTCTGTCACGTATGCAAAATGCACAAGCATTAGGACAGGCATTTGTTACATTCAAGGATAGCTCTTCAAATCCTCTTCTATAGTAAACAATATTTTTCTCATCTTTAATTCTCCCTTTCAATTTTCCATAATTTATTTGGGGCAGATTTATGCTCATAGAATTATAAAGATAGGGGTAAATATATACTTTTGGTGTTTATATCAACAATTTGTATATAAATATATGTTTACGGAAGATTTATATATTATGGCGCATCTGATAAATCAATGAAAAGAAAGATAGTTCAGCACGGGAACAGCACGTTAAGTTTGTCGCTGCCATCAAAATGGGTTAAAAGCAATAACATACAAAAAGGACAATTCTTAAACATAGATATTTCCGAAAGAGGATTAATTATAAGTCCAGAAAAAACAAAGTTTTCGTCAATTGAAATAAATCTTTCCAATGAAAAAGAATGGTATATTAATCGGATTCTTTCTCATCTTTATACATATGGATTTGATGAAATCAAAATAAATTATACTGAACAAAAACAATTATCGCTGATCAGAAAAGTGTTAGCTGAACTTACAGGCTTTGAAATTGTTGAAAGTAATCCAAAATATTGCATAATAAAGGCCGTAGCGTCAATTGATACAATAGAATTTGAGAGCAATTTAAAAAGAATTTTATTTCAAATTCTTTCGCAATTTGATTATTTTATTGAGGATATTGAGAAAAAAAGTTATTCAAATTTTGATGAAACTTTAGAGATACACAAAGTTGTAACGAAACTTATTAATCTCTCAAAAAGATCAATAAACAAAAATTTAGTTTTTGGTAAGAATACCTCGAAATACGCTTATAATTTTTTAATAGGACTCTTTAATATTTCAAGATCAATAATTTACTCATATAAGTATGCAAAAACTAATAATTTAAAATTTAATGAAATCGAAATCAATTTAATAAAGAAGACTAAAGATTTTTATCAAGAACTTATGAGTGCTTATCAGAACCAAGATATGATAAAAATTAAATCTTTTTTGGATGAAAGGGAAACAATAAGCGAAGATTCTTTAGAAATCCTAAAAGAGAAAAATCCTGTTGTTATTCATTTCTTTTTAGATATGTTCAAAGAATTCTCAGCAATAAGTAATTTTGTCATTATTTTGAATACTAATAAGGAAAACAAAACTGAAAATTAACTTTTATTTAATCAGGGTTTTAAAATACTCCATAAAAAGTCCCGACAACGCAACAATGCATTATTATGTTAAGTAAACTTCCCAACTTAAAAAAACAAAAGAGAGGGATATGTTTTTATCCCTCTATGAAATCGTTTCGTATTGTACCATTCTTGCCATTCTTCCAGCTTTCCATTGAGCCATTCTGGAAAATGTTTAAGCAAAACAATAAACTCTTCAACTAAATTTCTTATTGTTCTTTCTACCTTGCCTTTGTCTTGAGGATAGTATGGATGGGAAAAGATTCCTATATTAATTCAATTAAGATAAGATATTTTTGCTTAAGCAAGAATATCACCCTTTAAGTCAACAAAAGCATTGGGGGAAAAATATTTAAAACAAGATATGTTAAATAAAATATGAAAAGAGAGGTAGATTCATCAAACAGATATAAAAATATTTTTATTATTTTTGGAATAGTTTTATTTGTAATTGTAGCTTCTGGAAGTATTTATTATTTTAGACATATACCAAGATGTACTGATTTAAAGGGTGATGCCAATGGTGATGGCAGAATTGATGAGAATGACATAACGCATATTAATGGATATTTTCGTGGAGAAGGATTGAATTGCAGAGAGAACGCAGATGTTAATGAGGATGGAGTAGTTGATATATTAGATGGGCGAGAGTTTGTTGCTTATTTGGCTTTTGACGAGAGTTTTTCTCCTGCAGGAGGAAGTGGGAGTGGGCAAGGTGCTGGAGAAGCTAGTGATGAGTCAAGTGAAGCAAATGAGGTAATTGACGATAGTTCACGAGATGTTGAAGATAGTACAGAAGAGGATAGGCTTGAGCAATATAGAGGCTCTGAAATTGTTTGTGAGAATAATCCTATTTCACAATGTGATGATAATCTTGATTGTACTAGTGGAGTAGAGTGTGATTGTTCTCAAGAGTGTAAAACTGATTGGTGTTGGGGCTCTAGCGAAAGAACCTATGTTTGTCAAATCAGTTGTGCAACTGCTGGAAGTTATGCGCCGAATAGTCGTGATTGTTGTCAGGGACTTAAATATTTAGGTGGATTGTGTGTTTTACCGAAAACGAGAATTGATTGTAATAATAATCCTCCAGGAGATGATTCTTCAGAATTAAGCTGTGATTTAGGATATAAATGTGATTCCCCGGGAGAATGTGCAAGCAATCTTTGCTCAAGCGGAGTATGTATTCCTGAAAGTGTGGGAGGTGGTGGAGGAACAAGTTCCAGCGGATCTGAATCACCAAGTTCGCCTGCGCCTCCTCCTGATTCTGGTTCTGGCAGTGGTTCTGGCGGTGGTGCTGGAGGTAGCCCTTCAGCGTCAGGTAGCCCTTCAGGATCAGGAAGCCCTATTAGTTTTTCTCCTGCAGGAGAGAAGCCATTTTATCAAAGACTTGTTGGATGGCTTACTAAAACCATTACAGGATGGTTTACTAGTGAAATTGTTTTGATAAAGGTATAGATTAAAACTTCTCTAAGATTACAAAGATATATTAATAATAACTAAATAGAAATAGTAAGTGACATTAATCCCTTTCTAAAATAATTGACAGCGTATTTTGATGGTAGTTAACATAAAATATTTTTATCGTCGTGGGTTTTAGTTGGTAATTAAAAATAATAGTTATACTTATGAAGTAAATTTAGAACATTATTTTGGACTCTTGCTAAACTTATTTACTTCCCCTATTAAATAATAACATACTTACTTATAAGTAACAGCAAGGTTTAAATAATATTAATACATTATGAAAGATATGAGATATTTAGAAAAAATAAAAGAAAGAATGTACTTGTTAGGGAGGACAATATCTATTCCTCTAGTTTTAGGAGGATTATCTTCTTATGCTTTATCTCAGGAACATGATAATATAAAGACTGATTATTTAAAGCAAAATACTAAGATAGAAATTAGAGAAAAAGGAGATAATTTAGAGCAGATTGTTGGCATGAATTCAAAAATAGAGTCAGAGATTTTTGATAAAATAAAAGGAGAAAATTATATTCGCGTTATTGTTGAATTGCATGATGAGGAATTTAATAAAGATAAGTTTAAAGAATATAAAGAAAAGATAAGGATTAAAGAGGATAGCGTTTTATCTGAATTATCTGATTCTGATTTCTCTCTTAGATTTAAATATAAAACAATTCCTGGATTTGCAGGCGAGATAACTCTAAATGGTTTGAAGAAATTGAATAATGATAATAATGTAAAATCTGTTTATTTAGATAGTGTTTTTCATACATCTTTAGCGCAGAGCGTTCCTCTGATTAATGCAGATGACGCCCATAGAATGGAGATTAATTCAATAAATATAAAGGGTGATGGGCAGGTTATAGCTATAATAGATGACGGAATTGATTATACTCATCCTGATTTAGGAGGATGTTTTGGAGCAGATTGTAAAGTGATTGGAGGATATGATTTTGTTAATAATGATGCTGATCCTGATGCTATATATGGTCACGGAACACATGTCGCAGGAATTGCTGCTGCTAATGGAGGCGTAATTGGAGTTGCTCCAAATGCGAAATTGCTTGCTATAAAAGTATGCGATGTTGATTGCTCTGCCTCTACTATGATAGCAGGTAGTGATTGGTGTATTGATAATAAGGATGAATTTGAGATAGATGTTTTGAGTATGAGTATCGGCTTTGGGAATTATAATTCATCAAATTGTCCAACTTGGATGGATTCTGTTATAAATAGAGCTTATTCTTTTAATCTTCCTTTTGTTATTGCATCAGGTAATGATGGTTTTAAGAATGGCATTAATTCTCCTGCATGCTCTTTAAATGCTATTTCAGTCGGAGCTGTTTATGACACTAATCTAGGTCAAGTTAATTTTTGCGTTGAAAGAGATGTTAATACTAGAGAATGTTTAGAGCGATGCACAGAGAATGCAACACGAGATAAAGTTTCGTGTTTCTCTAATAGTGCTGATATTTTGGATATGATGGCACCAGGAGCTGATATTAGATCAACAACATTAAATGGGGGATATGAGGGCGGTGCAGGAACGTCAGCAGCTGCGCCTCACGTTTCTGGGACAATTGCATTGATGAAACAAGTAAATCCTAATCTTAAATATGATGAAATTGTTAATATTTTAAAGACAACCGGAGTTCCTGTAACAGACGAGGGAAATGGCTTGGTATTTCCGAGAATTGACACGCTGGCAGCAGTTTTTTGTTCATTAGAGGGAGAAATATTAGAGGATAGAATCCAATGCCCGAGGAAATTTATCAGAGCAGATGCGAATAATGATAAAACCATAGATATTTCAGACCCGATTAAGACATTACTTTATTTATTTAATGGCTCTGGGATAGATTGTATGGATGCAGCTGATTCAGATGATGATGGGAGAATTAATCTTACAGATCCCATACATACTTTAGGTTATATATTCGGACGAGTGCAGCTTTCGTATCCTTATCCTCTAGAAGGCTATGATTATGTTAACACTGATAATTTGAGATGCATTTATTAATTAAAATTATTTTTTCGTAAGCTCAATCGTATTTACAAAATTGTTGCAACTATCTAAAGATTATAAAGTGTCTTATTTTTATCTAAAGGATAATGTGATACATTTAAAAGATTGTTATGTGTTAAAAAGGCATGAGAAAGTTAATTTTTTTATGGATTTTTCTTGCTTTAGTTGCTATTGTTGGATTGGTTTTTTTATTTTTTTGGAGAGCTTATCTAAGCCCCGACAGTTATGGACTGGAGGAGTGTAATATCATAAGAGAATCAGGCGATAACGCAATTTCTCTCGTTTTTTTTGCAGATAATAAAGATGATGTAGAGAAATATACTGATTATTTTCTTAATTTAGAGCCAGTAAATGGTTTCAGAGAAAGATTTAATTTTTATTATATTAATTATAAGCCTCCTTGTGAGCTTTATAATAATATTGCTTTGTTTTGCTATTCGCGCGAGTTAATTGTAAAAGCAGCTTCATGCCCTAATGATCAGATTGTGATATTGAACGATGATTACAATACAAATTTTAGAAGTTCTACTTATCTAAATGTTATGAGCATTAATACGAGACATCCCCTTAGCGTGTTGGCACATGAGTTCGGGCATAGTTTTGTCAGCTTGGCAGAAGAATACGTGCCTGCAAATATCCCGAAAAATTCTGCCGGGAACTGCGCTGCTGATTGCGAGGATTTTTTTGGAAAGAATGATGGCTGTTACGAAGGCTGTTCTCGCCACGATTATTTCCGCTCTGTAGAAGAGGGCGTTATGCGCACTTTAAGAGTTGATAATTATGGAAATTTTAACGAGTGGGTTATAGAGAACAAAATATTGGAGCTAACAAAGAATACAAATTCTGGGATAACGGGAAGAGCCATTAGTAAAGGACGAGATTGCTCAGAAGAGAGGTATTGGCTTATAGAAGGGAAGCGGGTTAATGGTGATTTTAGCATTAGAAAGGCTGTTCGAAGTGGTTGCGCTGGAAGAATCAGCCAAGGAGATTCGTCATACAGCATTATCTTGAATGATGGAAGCAAGGTTGCACTTGGCGGATTTAATCATGAAGAGATATTTACAGACGCTCCTTTGTACGAATTAAACAAAGAAGGACAATATGATGTTGTTGGAATAGAAGGAGAGGTTTATAAAAATTCAGATTATATATATACGGACAAACCTAAAGAAACGCCTGACGAGGAGGGTAGTATAGAGGGTGAGATATTTGAGAGAAGCGCAATTGATTTTCATTTAAAAATTCCTATTGTTGAAGGGGCTAAGGATCTTATAGTTACTGACAAAGAGGGAAATGATGTTGTTTCTCTACCTATTACGCAGATATCTCCTATTCCTTTTGCTACTAGACCTATTAGAACTCCTAGTGCTTATCCTTCTGGATCTAGAGCTCCTAGCGCTTCTGTCACAGCCTCTAAATCACCCTCACCTAAAATATCTTCTACTAAGACGCCTAAAGGAAGTGTGACTTCATCTGCTTCTAGGTCGCCTAGTGCTTTTGGAACTGCCAGCGTATCGCCAAGCGGAAGCAGTTCTGGCACTTCTAGTCCTGTTTCTGGCGAGTATGAGCGAGAAGGATTTTTCTTCCAAAAACTTGGAAGTTGGATTGGGAATACAATTAGTGGATGGGTTTCTAAGTTGTTTGATTAGACATAGATGCTCTTTTAATTTTGCTTTAAATAAGTTTCTATTTAGTTGTTATTAATATATCATTGTAATCTTTTATCGAATATAAATATTGATTTTATTACATATGATCTGGATTAAAAAGCAAATTCATCTTAGCACAATTAGAAAGGAATTTTATTTTGTAACTACTAAAAAATAACCCTAAATCAATCTCCTATATCTGCTATTTATCAAATAATACTCAAAGGCAAACAGCAGAATAGAAGCAATAAGCAAGTAATCAGCGAGATTAATTCCGACTTTTCTTTCTGTTTTTGCAATTGCTTCATTAAAAGAATTGGAAAGTTCATTTTCATCCAAAGCCCTGAAAAACTGCCCGTTTGTATTATAAGAAAGCGCTTTCAATGAATCTTCATCTAATTTTGACAATCCATATGAAGTTTCCCCGCCTTCTTCTGTTCCAATAGCAATTGTATGCACAACAATATCATTCTCATTAGCGTAAACTATAGCGTCATTAATTGTCCCGACATTTATCTGCCCATCGCTCAATAAAATAATCGCCTTTGTATTCTCCGCGCTCAACAAATTTGTTCCTGTGATAACTGCCTCATAAACATCTGTCCCTGATATCTCGCTGATTTGCACCTCATTTACAGCGCTTTTCATAGAGCTTTTGCTCTCAGTCAAATCCTGCTCAATAATAGCATTCCCTGAAAAAGAAATAACTCCAACTCTAGTTGTTATAGGAAGTGCGTCAATAAAAGCAACAGCCGCTCTCTTAGCAGCCTCCATCCTATTTGGCAATAAATCATTAGCCCCCATACTTTCTGAACTATCTAACGCTATAACAAAAGAATAATCAGTTGCTTTAATAGTTGT
Source organism: Candidatus Woesearchaeota archaeon (assembly GCA_964547875.1). Classification (GTDB taxonomy): domain Archaea; phylum Nanobdellota; class Nanobdellia; order Pacearchaeales; family GW2011-AR1; genus JAUSIK01. Next base: position 55,615 of record CAZJPE010000001.1, on the reverse strand, counting down.
ATGTAAAGTCAATCCTGAAACTGCCATAACTAATAAAAAAATTATAAGAATACTTAAAAACAAGGTTATAATATTCTTGGAAAAAAAATCAACTCCCTTAATGCGCGCAATCGCCTCAAAATTCGCAAATTTTAAAGCAGTAGTCCTAGAAGCTCTTAATGTAACAATATGAATAAAAATAAACAAGGGGATTAAAAATAAGAAAAACAAATATCTCGGATACAAAAAACTTATTGACACCATCTTTCTACTTTATTTTATGGGTATTTACCTAATGCCACATCTAAAAGCCCTATTAACTTTCCTCTACCTAAATTATAATCTCTCTCGATTTTTTCTATTTGTTCATACGAACTAGCTGAATTAATACCTTCTCTATTTATATAACCCATATGAATCCACACATCTTCTGCAATATCTTCTGGAACTTTATTTCTACTCAGGAATTCTGGCAATAATATCTGTTCGGCAAATTTATATCCAACATTCCTCAATTTCTCAATTCTGCTTGCAAAATTCATCAGGCCTGCAATATCATCAGGCCCTTCAAAAACATAGTCTAAGAATTCATCACCCCTAATGTCTAGCTGATATCTCATATTAATCTCTATCTCCAGCACTTTATTAAACTTGCGCTATTTCGAAAATCCTTAGAAAAAAGAAGATTTTAAAAAATCAGGCAACCGAAGGATTTTTAAAGTAGAGAAATATTGTAATATTAATAACTGTCCTGGGTTACTTTATAATGCCAGGACGCCTTTTTAATTCGTCTAATATAAACCTTATATTCTTTGGTTTTCGGAGAATAATACCACATTGCTTTAATGTCTGATGCCTGAATTTCACTATCACTTAATATTCCATCTTCAGGTAGTGTTCCTGCAATTATGTTCCATCCTTTATTCAGTTCAAGTTCAACTTTATAAGGTACATTAGGTCCATTACCTTGCCAGCTCATAGAAGCAGAAACAAAAACTGCAAGCCCAACTAAAAGCATTGAGCTTAGTAACAAAATTATTTTTCCTTTCATATTCTATCTACGCCCCCCCTTTAAAAAGCTTTCTAAAAAGTGAGCGTGTCTAACAATTAGCACATTTAGTGCTAATTGAATCCGTATCAATAACTTTATCTGATAGCAGAATATCCTCGCCGCTATCCTTGTTCTGATAGCATTTACGTTTCTTGCTTTTAATCTGTCTCCATGCTCGTTTGTCAGACTGCCGAACATACTTTCTCCTCTTCCTCTCTGCCTATAAGCTAATCTGTTTTCAGGCATTCTATAGATTTTTCTTGCTTTCCTTCTGTAAAATCCTCTGTAACGAGTTTTGTTTGGGCAGATTATTGGCGTATACCCAATCTTAAACAGATGCTTGATAGTATCTATTTCATCGTACCACGCGTCTGCCTTTATCTTTCCTATTCCGTTTGGAACAGCTTCTCTGACAGGAGAGACGACGTCATTTCTAAGAAAGCTAATTCCAACAGGATAAACTGACATATCTGCAATTCTATTGCAAACAGTTACTTCTATCAATTTTATTTCTTTCACATCCCAGCCCGTAAATTTTGTTGAATCAACAAAGCTGAATAGCGACGATAAGGCCTTATCGAGCATAGCTCCAGCTATGCTGATAAATTTAGCAATAATCATTGGCATTTCTTCTTTATTCTCCCAATAAGAAAGAACAGAATGGTCTACTCTTTCGTCGCAGACATATTTCGTTAAATGACATTCTGTTTCTCTTAGATTTCTATTTTGCATTTCTTTCAATGCAAGAGTCAAAGCATACTTTGTCGGATTATGCTTCGGCTTAGCTCCTCTTCCTCCTTTCACTATCTTACTTTGCTGCACTATCCTACGCATTATAGAAAACGCAACATTTAAGTCATAGACTTCATTACACCATCTAGGTAACATAGTACCCACCTCCTAAGTAAACGTAGGTGGGTACTCTAATTAAAAGAACTTATTTATTAGACACGCTCCTAAAAAGTGAGCGTGTGTAAATTAGTTATCTCATATTCTTAAAGAAAATTATCTGCCTCTCGCGCTTCAATGCTGCCTTATATGTTCTAAACTCTCCAAGCTTTTTCTTTTTATCTTTAGTCAATAATACCCATTTGTTCTTTCTTTTTACTATTACCATTTAATTAACCTCACTAATCTCAAATAACCCTAACTTTCCTTTAACTGGAAATGGCTCAATGTTTCTTATATTTTTTAATATCCATGAATTGGCTTTGGGATAAACTTTACAGCATGCTAACTTCTCATCTTCCTCAATCATTTTTCTGCAATCAATTAATTCTGCAATCGCAAATGCATTGCCGCTAATTGAAGATTTTGGATTTTTGCTTGCACATAAAAGTATTTTTCCTCTGTAACTTGTTTTCCATTTTCTAGTTTCTATTGTTTTCACTCCTCCCTTTATCATGGACGCCCATGGCTCTTTCAGACATAAAGCTTTCATAAATTCATCTCCCAAATTTCTTTCCCATATTTGCCCTCTCGCTCAAAAAACCTGCTAAATCAAAAGCAAAAGTTTTATTTGTCATTAATTCCAAAAGGTCAATATTTGCTTTTCTAAAAATACTTTTAACAACCCTATCCCTTTCTAATGCACTTTTCTCGTATATTTGTTTTATCATCTTGGGATTTATAAGAACCTGCTCTTTTGTAATAGGGTCTTCTATTACTAATTCTCTGTCAATTTCAGGAAAAGTTTTGTCCAGCATATCTCTAACCATTATCGCCACGCTCTCAAATTTGTGAGAAACCAAAAATAAATCGTTCAAAACTCTGTCATTCATCCTGATAAAATCAGAAATAAAAATAACCACATCTACATTCTTCCCTAAATACGCCAAAATAAATTTTAATAATTTATCAATCCTTGATCCCCCGCTGTATGTGGAAGGATCTGATAGTATGTCAACAATATTAAAAAACTGATTTGTTCCTCCTTTTGGAGGTATAAAATTTTTAATCTCATCGCCAAAAAGAACAATCCCAACTCGGTCATTAGAGCTTATTATCAAATGAGCCAATGCTGCAAATATCTCTACAGCATACTCGCATTTCAATTTATCAGCAGAGCCCAACAGCATGTTTTCGCTGATATCAAAAACAAAAACAATATTCAAATCCCTCTCTTCTATGTACTGCTTGGCAATTAATTTATTTGCCCTTAAGCTCGCCTTCCAGTCTATACTAGTTGCATCCTCATCAGGAGCATAATCCCTATACTTATCAAATTCTAAACCCTTGCCCCGAAAAATAATCCTATATAATTTTTCTTTTAATTCAAATTCCTTCGCAGCTGCCTCAAATTCAGTAATAGCCCTTGGAACATTAACATTTAGTTTTTGTCTAATCATATTCCCTCTTCAATAGGCTTTCAACTAAATTTTTCTTTGTCTTTGCAATATAATCTTCTAAATGAAACTTCATGTCTCCAAATTTTTCTCTATTAAAATTTGACTGATAAAGTTTAATTAGTGTCATAGTCTCTATCATGCCTATAAAATGAGTGAAAAAAGCCTCGTAATCAATCCTGTTATATTCCTTTTCTCCCTTGTCTGAAACAAGAGAGGTAAATATGTCTAAATTAGACTTAGATTCGCTGCAAATATCGCGAATTTTTCTTGCCAAATAAGATTCATCAATCTCTCTCATTGTAACTCAAATATTTTCCACAGTCAGAATTTCATTTATTATCTTGTCGCTATCAACACCCTCTGCCCTTGCCCTATAATTCAAAATAATCCTATGCCTCATAACATCATGCACAATCGCCTTGACATCAGACGGAATAACAAAATTTCTCCTGCTCATTAAAGCCTTCGCTTTAGAGGCTATAAACAATGATATGCTCGCTCTCGGCGAACTGCCCCATTCAATATACTCTCCATACTTAAAATCCTTTGTCCTTGTTCTTTTTACAATATCAAGAATATATCTTTTTATTTTGTCGTCTAAATAAACTTTTTTAGTTAACTTCTGCACCTTTAAAATATCGTTAGGAGAAATTACTGCTCTTATATTAAATTCCTCAAATTTCTTTAATGTCATATTCTCCTCCATTATCTTCTTCTCTTCGTTATATGTAGGATATCCCATTAGCAATTTAAAAAGAAACCTGTCTATCTGCGCTTCTGGCAAAGTATAAACCCCGCTCTGCTCAAGCGGATTTTCAGTTGCCATGACAAAAAATGGAGTTGGCAATTTAAAAGTCTCTTTCCCTATTGTAACCTGCGTTTCCTGCATTGCCTCAATCAAAGCAGATTGCGTCTTACTCGGACTTCTATTAATCTCGTCAGCAATTATAAAATTAGCAAAAATGGGCCCTTTAATAGTCTCAAATCCCTTTCCAGGAGTATAAGTAGTTATGCCGGTTATGTCTGTGGGTAGCAAGTCAACTGTAAATTGTATTCTCTTAACACTGCACCCGCTCGCTATGCCAAGGGTTCTCACAGCCAGTGTCTTTGCAATTCCAGGCACGCCTTCTAGCAAAACATGCCCATCACAAAGCAAAGCCATTATAAGGCTATCAATAATCTTTTCCTGTCCTGTAATAACCTTTGCAATCTCCTTTTTCATCCTAAAAATAAATTCAGAATATCTATTCATCTCCGCGTTATTAGGCCTTTCGTCCTTGGCATGAACCTCCTCGCTCTCAGGCTTTTCTATCTTTTTCTTATTTTTATCTTTCTCTTCTTTAGGATGTTTAACATGCTTATGCTCGTGATGTTCTGGTTTTTTATGTTCTATATGACGCCCTGCATGCTTTTCCTTTTTATGCTTCCTTTCTCTTTTATCCCTAATCTCTTCTTTCTCTAAATCTTCAGCTTTATGTTTCATTTTCCTCTCTTTTATCTTATTAGTAAATAATTTTGTCTTATTAAAACTTTCTTTGAATTTCTATAATCAAAGCCTGTATATCTTAAAGAGTTTACATATTCAAAAGTATATCTTGCTTTTCTCGAGTCCACTCGCAATCTCTCAAATGCGGAATCAACCGGCTTAGTTAATACTCTCTCTTCCCACTCTTCTCTACATCGTATCATTTGTTCTATACTATATTAAATTTTTCTAGGTCTTCTCAAAACTCATTTTGCTGACCTCTTCCAAGGCTTTTTTAAGCGCCCTCCTCCTGAAAACATAATAAGATATTCCCAAGACAACAGACAATATCGTTGCAACAAATAGATAAATAAATATCTTGTCTTGTAATTTAGCTTTCAATCTTGTCCCTGAAAAGAAAGAGTTTTTAGATATTGCTTCCTTACAGGCGTCTGCCGCCTCGTCTAACTTAACTCTCGCAGAATCAAAATCCCCTATCGCCAAGTACTCGCGGGATTCGTCAACAAGCTCTTTAACTTCAGCGCATTCTGGATTCTCAACAATAAATTCCTCTGTAAATACTAACTTCTCAATAACAGTCTCTCCCTCTTCAAAATTAATGAAAATCTTTCCCCAATCATAATATTTTGGCTCTTGAACGCTCGCATTAACAGTTATTTCAAACAATCCAAGCTCAAAACCAACGTTTGCTGTCAATGTTAAATTCTCCCGCGCACCGCTAGCCAGGCTCACAATATGTCTTTTGCTAAGGCTTACATTAAACTCGTTTCTAATCTTTCCGTCTTTTACAACCAAACTCCCTATGTCTATGCCATTAAGAGTTGTAGGGCCGTCATTAAAAATTTCAATAGGCAGTATTATAGTCTCTCCTCTCTTAGCAGAAACAGGCCCAGGATGAATTATTTTCAAAGAAACAAGTTTCTCAGTACTTGAACCTCCGCTTCCTCCAGCAGGCACAGGTACTGGCTCTGGAACTGGAACCGGCACACTAATCGGCTCTATAAATTCAACCTTAAAATTATTGCTCATTGCACTTGTCATTATCACACCTCCGTTCAAATCATTCCCTGTTATGTTTAATATTTCAACAACAGCGCTTGAAGCGCTTAAACTCAAAATCCAATTGCTGACAGAATAGCTTATAGCACTCTGATTGGCATTACTCCTAACAATAAAACTGGCGGACTGATTATAATAAACATCAAAAGCGTCAAAATCTGAAAAATGTTCGCTTAGATTTATTACAATATCCTTTCCATAAATTCCCTGTTTGTCCCCGATATTATTTAGAAATCCAATTGGAGCATTTGCATGGGTTATATTTGCATTCCATGTTCTAGAGTTATTTAGATATAGAAAATTAGGAATAGAAACAGTTAAAGTTAAATTCCCGAATAAACCATATGTTTCATCGCTAAATTCAGGAATTGCCATCCATTTAATTGGCGTTCCATCCCCATAATAGATAGTGCTATATCTTAAATTGTCATTAATGTAGAACTGATAGCTTAAATTGCCGATCCCGCTGGAATTAGCAACAAAGGTAAGATTAGTTGCATTCCCCTCTTTCAAATTGAAAACAAAATTTGCAGGAGGCGAAAGTATAATAGGCAAATCATATACAAAAACCCAGAAATCTTCAGTGTTTTGTAATCCTATGGAATCATTGACACTTATGTTCAAATGATATGCGCCTCCCTGCCCATTGATAAATGTCACATTCAAAATTCCAGATGTCTTATTGAATATTCTCTCGTCATTTCCAATAAAATCATCCATTCTCCCATCAGCTAAGAATTTATACGAATAGGTTAAATTGCCAGTGCTGTCATCGCCATCCTCAATGTCAAAAGCTTCTATATTGTAAAATAGTTCTCTGTCAATTATCGTAGCCTGATCAGTTAAATTAATAAAAGTAGGAGGATGATTAATCTCAAATATAGACAAATTAAAGCTTAAGGTTGCTAATGCGCCGCTTGCATCACTCACATTCACAGTTACGTTATAAAAGCCAACATCGCTCTTTTTCGGCGTAAATATGGCAGAGAATATCAGTCTTTCTGGCGGCAAAAATATTGGCTCAACGAAACTAAATAAATTGCTATTAGCCCCTTCTATTACTGAATTAACAACCAAGTTCTCATTGTAGAAATCCTTTTGTCCAAGAGGTATTTTTAGATCTTCATCTTTCACAAAAAGAAATATTTCAACTCTATTATCTTCCATAATTTCCATATTAGAATTAAGATCTATCGTGACATTATTTCCTTGAAGAGGAGTTTCTATAATAGGCAAATCGTTAATATTGCTCACACTAAAATTAAATGTAAATGGGCTTGGTGTTGCAACATCTGAAGCATTAATAATAACAATATGCTGTCCAACGTCAATGTCACTAGGCGTTAGATTAATCACGCCTGTTCCAGCGTTTAGTGAAAACGATGGGAAGCCTGTATCGCTACTAAAGCTAAAACTTATAGCGTCTCCTTCAGGATCTGTTACATTCTCAGACAAATTCAAATAAAATTCATTATCTTCTGTCAAAACATGATTCGCCGCAGGATTCAGCCACACCGGCTTAAAATTCCCTATAATATTTATAGTTAAAATCTTTGAATCTATTGAGAAACCATTCGCATCACTAGTGCTGATATTAATAACGTGCTGTCCGCTCCCTGGTGCGTTATTAGGATCGAATTCTATTAATGCCCTTGTTATATTTGTCCCAGAAACAATCCCAACTGAACTAATATAAACCCAGCTCGCATTTGAAGAAAAACTTAAAATCTCATTGTAAACATTTTTATCAGGTATTAGCAAATCGTCATCACTAGCATTAATATATACTGAATAATTATTGCTCGTATATGCTGTAATAGTCGGTAAATCTTGCAATTTAACTCTATCGTTAATATTGTCCACAAAAAAATAAAATGTGCTGGAATTCTGCATGATAGGTATTCCAGTATCCCTTACTGTAACATTTATGCTCCAGTTCCCTACATTTTTATCTGTCGCCGTAAAGTTAACAAGAATAGAGCCATTAAAATTAGTAGTGCTATTTACAATCACGCTTTTAAAATCCAAAAACCAATTCGCATTAGAACTAAATGTCAAATTATTCACCTCGTCAATATCGCTCGCATTTATATAGCAATTAAATTCCAAATCCTCAACAGCCTCCCTTTCATTATCGCAGACATATCTAAACCATGGCTCAGAATTTATATTAAGAACAGTAAAATTGATTATCTCGCTCCTAATCGCGCTTGGTATTCCAGAATCACTAACGCTGAAATTAATTATATAGCTCCCAACATCATTTCTTGAAGGAGTAAAGCTTATATTTATTGCAGTGCCATTGACGCTATATTGACTAGTATTGAATAATTCGCAATTTGTCCTCGTAGACCATTGGGCTGTCTCGCAGCTTAAAAAAGTTATGTTGAAACTAAATGGAACATTGCCTTCTTCGTCATTCGCAATAATGTTATATTCAAATAGCATTGATATATTAAAGCTTTTATTAATCAGATTAATAAAAACAGGAGCGTCGTTAACAGGCGTTATGCTCACAGACAAAGTAGCAGTGTCTCTCGCTCCATCGCTGTCAATTACAGTCAATTCTATTATTTTCTGTCCTGTATCGGCGTCTTTATTTATATCTATGCTCAAAATGCCTGTTTGTGGATCTATGGCAAAATTAGTTAAAGTAGAATTTGGCCCTGGAATGTAATCAAAAACAAGCATGTCATTTACATCAGGATCGCTGACATTTGCCGAGATATTATATAGGCATAAAATATCTTCTACACATCCTAAAATATCATTATTAAATATATTGTTGTCAAAATCAAGAGATCCGCCAGGCGTCTCTTTTATGTCAGGCTCTGAATTAGAAATAACAAAATTATTAGTTAGGCTTACATTTCCCAAATCACTTCTGCAATCAACTTCAAAATTATGAATTCCCTTGTAATTAAAAGTCCTACTGCTTTTCCACAATAAAGAATTAATGTCATATACCATATTATCATAATTCGTATAAACTCCAGTATAATCATATCTTATCAGGCAATTTCCATTTAGATTGTCTATTACATTCCCAACAGAATTAGTATAATTCGCATAAAAATTAACTAAAATTCCACTGAACCTATTCTCCCCAAGGTCTGTATCATCCCAAATGCTCAAATTAGCGTTATCGCTTGCTCCAACAGAAGCTCCAGGCGGAGCCAATAATACAGCTCTATCCTCTCTTTCAGAAAAAAATGGAGCAGAATATCTGTTAATTGCAAGCAACATCAAAATGACAATAAAAATAAGATAAAATATTATTAACAATTTTAGATTAATTATTTTATTTTGATTCAAAAAGCTTTTTACTCTACGCTCTTTTTCATGCGGGATTTTAAGATATCTCTTCTTTACCTTACTGCCTTCTCTATAAGACTCGTAATAATAAGGCCCATAAGTTTTACCCCTAATCTTTATGTATCTTTTATGCACCATTATCCTCTTTTAAAAACAATTATGTAGAGTAAAACAAGTTTATAAACATTGTCCCGATATTTTAAATGTAGAGTAAAATATCTTCACGCATTGCTGGCAATATTCGTTATTTCGTTATCTTCTTTCTCGCTCTATAAAACCTGATTATTTGTATTACCACTATTATCAAAAACAATAAGATTAAAGCTAAAAAGATATATTGGATTCTCAATATAGCAAATAGAGACGGTCTATAAGGACATATCAAAGGACATGGTCCTCCGCAATCTTTTCCTAACTCGCCCTGGTTTCTTTTTCCATCTGAACATGTCGGACAAGCGTCACAAGGCCCGCCGCAATCAATCAATAATTCACAAGTTTCATCATGACAATTTTTAACTCCATCGCTACAACTCGGATTCTCAACATAATAGCAATGCCCTATCTCATCAGGCTTGAATGAACTAGTTTTGCAGGAATTTATGTCATAACAGCCCCTTATCTGCAATCCACAATTCTCTCCAAATAAATCAAGTCTGCAATTTTCTTTTATAGTGTCAAAATCATCACCTGATATTAAGCCAGAGCTGAAAGAACCTTCTGCATTCTGGCAGACATTCCAATCCAAGCACGCCCATTTTTCATTACATTTTTCAAAACCGCCTCCGCCTCCTCCAGATTGTTGAGGTGATGGACAAGCAACATTTTGAACGCTGGCATTCCAAGTTAGGGAAGTATTAAGCAAACCATCTGTTACTAAAGCAGTAATATTATGCCTTCCAGAAACACCACATCCAAATGTATGCAAAAACTCATAAAATAAGCTGCTTGAACTATAGTTCCTAAGAATATCATCAACATACCAATAAGCATCAGGAATTGTTCCATCAGGATCCCTTGTTGTAATGTTAAAATATAAAATACTTATTCCATCTGCACTAAAACTCAAGTTCAAAGGATAATGTGTTGTAATAATCGGCGCCCTATTTTCATCTGTAATAGTTAAACTAAAATTCTGACAAACCTCATTTGAGCCTCCATCTTGCCCGCAAATAGTTATGTTAGGATGAATATTATTTAATCCCTTATCTTTCACGCACACGCTAATATTATAAACACTAAGATTATAGACTCCTGCTGCAATCTCGCTAACATTAGGCGTAAATATCATTGTCCCATTAGCGCTGATATTAAATAATATTGGGGAGTTATCTAAAAATGTTAAATTAAAAGTTAAATCTCCAGAATTTTGATTTCCGTCTTCAACATCAAAAACATTGAGTTGATGCTCAAAAGTGCTGTCATCTCCCTGCATCCAAACTGTCCTTACGCCTATGCCAACTACAAAGGGCCTATTATTTATCTCTATCACAATAATATCTACCGCTTTCGTATCGATTAAATTAGTAGAATCTCTTGCAGAAACTATCCTCGCATAGGTTCTATAACCTAAGGCTCTGTCTACTGTATTTTTACCCAAAATTGGAGAGAATATTCGCGCAGTATATATGCTGCTTCCAATAGGAGGCGAACTGATCAATTCTGTAAAAAAAGGCGATAGAGGAGAAATAGAAACTTCCACAAGATTCCTATCTAAATCGCTAACATTAAAGAAATGAGATAAAGAACTTTCTTCGCATACCAATATGCTCGTAGATAAATTGATAATTAAAGGCGCAGAATAACCAATTAAGGTAACAGTAGCATTAAAAGGCGAGTAATCAGGAAAAAAAGGAGACAAAGCAGGTATAAGAAAATATCTCAAGAAAACTTCTGGAAAAATGAAACCAAAAATTAAGATTAAAAAGACAAAAGATAAAACAAAATAAACCAGTTTTTTATTCAACTCTTTTTTCATTCTTAAAATAATAAAATCATCTATTTAAGACTTACTGAATTGTGAGCTGTTAATATGAAGTCATCTAAATTGTTGTAATTTTCTTTCGTTTACGAGCAAATTTATAGATAAACTCTGATTTAACATTCCATGAATCAAAAAATAACCGCTATTCTCTGGCTTGCAATCTTAATAATTGTTATCTTGATGGGATATTTTATCTTCAAAAATAACGAAATCTCGTATAGAGACAAAATTATGGTCTAGTCTACATGAATAAAAAACATTAATATGGTCTGCTAATATTCTCAGCCTGAATAAAATCGTTTTCTGCTAATTCTCTAGTTCTTTTTACAGCTTTTATTGTAAAAGAAATTATCAGCATTATCACTATAATTATCCCTGCTATTAATCCAAAAATAAATCCGAGCCAAATACCCTTTGCTCCCTTGATAAACGGAGCAAATGCCCCTCCAACTCCGCCATCATCTTCAAGTGTTATTGTATATGTTTCAATCTCTTTCTTCGCTTGTTTAGATTTCTCTATTATAACAACTGGAAAAGATTTTCCTATATTTATAATAAATTGAATATTTCCTCCTGCGACCTTTGTTGGAGTTGGCCTGAAAATGGCCCCTATTCTATACTCGCTCCCTATCACTGCTTCTTTAGGTATCTCTATGCTAAGAGGCACTTCAATCTCGCTTCCAAAAGGGGCATCATAACTCTTCGCCCCATCTATCAATTTGGCAATATCCGCCCCGCTCGTAAGTTCGGACTTAATAACAACATCGTCGTCTCCCTCTACAACATTTCTCAACAAAAAAAATGTCTCTTTTGTTTCTCCAGGATACATTTTCAAAGGATAATTGTCAGAATATAAAGTTGCAACTCCGAATGCGCTGACAGAAGAAATAAAAAAATTTATATTTAACAATAAAATCAAAAATACAATTGCTCTTTTCATGAGATAAAAAATGAAATGAGATATTTAATACTTTTTGTATTTCCAAGTTATCCTTATTATGCCAATATATCCAACAGATTCTATTAAGTCTTCTATAGATTGATAATAAAATGTCCTCCACGATGAGAAGGAGTGAAAATGATAACATGCGTTTTTTGTAAGTCTTCAGAGAAAATTATTAGAAGCGGTTTTCGCAACCTTCAAACTATAGTTACACTAAAACGTAACATTTATATACTATTTGTTACATCTTAATGTAACAAAATGGAAATAGAGAAACTCAACGAATGGAACCCTTGGTGGGAGAAGCTAGAAGTAACATCTGAATTAAAAGGTAGATCACGCAAATCTTACAATCTCCTACTTAAATCTATAAACGTAAAAGAAATAACTATAATTACCGGAGTTAGGCGTTCAGGAAAAAGCACATTAATGTATCAAATGATTGACTCTTTACTAAAAAAAGGAATTGCCCCACAACAAATACTTTTTATAAATTGCGAAGACAAGAAACTTATACACGACTCATTAGATGACCTCTATCTAAGTTATAGGCAATATCTCAATATAGACAAAAAGGCATATATCTTTTTAGATGAGATTCAGAGAAAAGAAGGCTGGGAATTATGGATAAGAAAAAAATATGACTTAAAATCAAATGACAAATTTATTATTTCAGGTTCTAGCTCTCATCTCTTAAAAAAAGAATATTCTACTTTATTAACAGGCAGAAACATTACTTTTGAGGTATTTCCATTAAGTTTTGAGGAATTTCTATTTTTTCATAATATAGAAATAGACAAAGCAAAACTTAGAAAAGGTATAATTTTAGAAACAACTAAAATAAAAATACTAAAATATCTTAGAGATTATCTAAATTTTGGAGGATTTCCAGAAGTTCTTACAAAGGCATCAGATTTCAAAATAAAATTACTCGAGCAATATTTCGATGATATAATATATAAAGACATTGTTGACCGTTATGATTTGAATGCTCAAAAGACAAGAGATATTACATTATTTTTTATGACTAGTATTACCTCTCTGATATCACTAAGAAATATAAGAAACGTTCTTAAAATAGCGTATGATACAGTAAAAGAATATCTATCTTATTGTAAGGAAGCATTTCTAATTTTTACTTTAGAGCACTTCTCCTATAGTTATAAAGAACAAAAAACAAGGGCATCTAAAGTATATTGTATTGACAATGGCTTGAGAAATGCAGTAAGTTTCAAATTTTCAGAAGACAGAGGAAAATTAATAGAAAACCTTACTTTTCTCGAACTTAAAAGAAGAAGTAAAAAAATTTATTATTGGAAAAACAAAAATGAAGTTGATTTTATTATAAAGAATAAAGATAATTCCCTAAGCGCCTTAAACGTAACAGATGCAGACGAAATAAACAAAAGGGAAATAAGTGGTTTAATGGATTTTAAAAAGGAATTCAAAATAAAGACAAAGGATTTGATAATCTTGACAAGAAATATAGAAAAAAGTGAGGGAGGAATAATATTTATGCCTCTATGGAAATGGCTCCTCATCTATGAAGAAAATTAAAAATGTAATAAATTACTATAGTCAGTTATGTTAACTTATAGCTTTATCACTATGGCAAGATCACAGGGTATTACGGATAAATAACGGCAAGAATAATCTTACACAATTTTAGAAGATTGTCTTACTTTTCTAGATGTGATTAAAACTCACGCAAAGCCGCTAATCTTGCAAAGTCAGCGAAGCGGACTCAATTCTCTATAATCCAATAAGATTATCACTCATCTTCTCTTCTTTTCAAGCTTGTCAATTCTATCTTTATGGCTATATGTTTCTTGAATCAAATGACCTATTAAAGCAATAACAAACGCTATTACAATCCCAATCCAGCTATGATACCATAAGGCAATCACTAAAATAATCAGTGCAACAAGATGAAGAAATGCGTTTATAGGGTATTTATGCCATTCAATCAATTTTTCTATGTAATTTATTTTAGCTGCCATAAAATTAAATCACTGCTTTTTCTTTACCTTGAAAATAAGCCATAAAATTATAACTATTATAATAATTACTATAATCCAGAACCATACATTGGAAAATACGCTGACTTTTTCTGCCTCTGCGGTAGGCTGAACGCTTATTGTTGACTGCTCAACTATTGTAACCTTAAATGTTGTGACAACGTCTTCTACAAAGCTAACACTCCCGCTTCCTTTTCCTTCAGATACGGTTTTAAATACGACCTTAATAGGATATATAGTCCCTAGGGCTGCATTGGCTGGAATCCTAAACCTTACAAAAGCAGGTACTGAACTCCCGCCGGGAACTTCAAATCTATTCCCTTGAGTGAAAGAAACAATTTCAGAGCCCTCTGAAAATTGCGCTTCTAAGACTAAATCACCACTCCCTCCAATCGTATTCATTATATCAAAGCCAGTATCATAAACCTGCCCAGGATACAAACTCAAATCGCCTGGAACAGCGACTGTAAGGGCGCTAATAAAAGAACTAAACAAAATAAGAAAAATAGTCCCTACTATAAAGATAAATATATTTTTGATACTATATTGAATTTTCATACCAACTGCAACCTCCAATCAGATGTTCCTGTAGCAGGATTTATGTTTCCTCCAACTAATGGCCCTCTAGCGGTATATGGAGAATTACCCAAATCCAAACCCCCGGGGGCATATTCAGGAAGCGCATTTAAGGCAGGAAATATGCAAAAATGTAAACTTCTTTGTTCGCTAGGTCCATAATCAAGATTGCCAATAGTAACATTTAATCCTGCATGTTCCCAAAAAGTTGTTGTGCCAATACTATTGCACTCTGTTCCGATCGTGCCATTGGCCCTAATTGTGTTAGCAGGAATCAGCGCCTTAGTACCAGGATAATTAGAACCTGTAAGGTTGTAAGCAGTTATATTTACACTTTTAAGCAATCTATTACCCTTGTTAATAAGAGTAACATTATCAGTAGCTTTCTGATTAGTACCTGAAGGAGAAATACCATACCATGTCAGATTAACAATATTCAAAACATCAGCAAGTTCACGATATGTAAATCCAAATGTATTATTAGCTGGCCCAAAAGTAAGCGTAATATCACTTATTCTTGTGCTAGTAAACCAAAGATTAGCTGTAAAATTAGGCTGATAATAAAATTGCATGGCTGATGACAAGTTACAAAAATACATCCTTTGATTAGAACTACACGAGCCACAATTAGTAACCTCAACACAAGTATCTGCAGATGCTGATGAACCAATATAACTAGAAGTAGTAGCTCTTACACCGGAATAAGTAAGATTGAGGTCCACATTAGTTCCTATAGTCAAAGTAGTAGGCAAGTCTGTTCTTCCATTTGGATCGTCAGCCAAAAATGTTACATACACATTAGAAGCACTATCAGGTGTAGGCAGAACACTATCAACGCCGCTACTTACAAAATCATCAGTCACATTAAATATCCTAACAATATTTGGCGGAAGGCTCTGAATCGTAACCGTCGCATTAAAAGGCCCCAACTGCGGCTCCCCAAACAATCCTTTGATCCAATCACCAAACCCTGCGCTAACAAAAGAAATCATCGCAAATAATACAATTGCAAAAAATCCAATATAAATAATCTTTTTATTTTTCATCATCCCTCTTTTAAGATTTTCTTTATCTTTATAAAACCTAATCTTTAATATTCATCGTCATTTATAAACATTTCGTTAAAGAATTTTATTTGTATTCAACAAATTCATTTATCAAAGGTAATTAAAATTACGCAAAAGTATGAGGAGGGATAGTTGTTATCTCCCACGTATTAGCCTGCCCCGCTTTGTATTCTGCAGAAGGTATGCCAATAGGAACTTGTTTAAGGCAGATAAATAATTCTTCTTGTCCAGAACTAGAGTCTCTTGTATTTATTGAATTATTCCCGACCTGCAACGTAAGTCCTGTTACAGTCTTCTCAACGCCATGATCTAAAATAATTCCACTACAAGACGAAGCACTAATATCGCTAACGGCAAAATTAACTGATGGAATTATGTTTGGTCCAAAAGGTTGCTGCAAAAGATTTCTTCCTTTAATTTTAATCTGGCTAAACGCGTCATTCCCTATATTATTCAATAAGAAATCTCTAATTATATTTGTATCTCCCGGCAATAAACTCCCATAAGACAAAATACCTTGATGCGAAATAAAAGCCTCTGACATTAAGTTAAAAATCTCGTTGCGATAAGCTACTCTCCCAACAGAATCCCTAACATCAGCACTGACATTCCATTCCCCAGAAGGATCAAAATACCAAATATCAACACTACAAGAATAATTCGCAATTGTTGAGCTAACATCGGCAACACGGGCGCAAGATACATTTGTTCTAGCAATATTTCCCCTAGAAAAACTCGCATTCAACCTAATCAAATTCTGTCCAATATAATTAGAAACAAGAACAGAGAAATTTACATATTCAGCTTTTCCAGGTTGAATATTTTGAAAACCTAAATCCGAGATATCAATAATTAAATAAGAAACATTTACATTCAAGACTCGCTCTTCAGTCGCAGCCCAATTATTAAGAATGTTAGAAGCAAATGCCTGATATGTGTATGTTCCATTTACTATAAAATTTTGATTAACATATAAACTCCATTTATCAACGTCGTACTTAAATAAATTAGAATAGTATTGCTCTTCAATCTCATCCGCGGATAAACTTCTGTTCCATATTCTCAGTTCGTCAATTGTGCCATTAAAATAATTTCGATTTGGTCCTTGTTGCTCATATCCAATAACTAGCGAATCATCAGAATATAAAATATTTCTTGATCCTATTTTTTGACTCACCAAGACGCCATCGAGATATAGCGTTGCTGTTGTACGATTAAAAGTACCAACAACAAAATACCATCTATTAGCCTGTATACCAGGCTCACTAGCACAAAAATTTGTGTCAAAAGGATTACTTGGATCTTCAGCTACACAAAAAGCTAAAGAAGCAAGACTAGAAATTCTTAAAACATAACTATCATAAGCGCCAATATAACGCTTATCAAATATACCCCTAGTAACACCAGTAACATCATCTGCCTTAAACCAAACACCCACACTTATTTCTTGCGGTCTTAATGAGGAAGTATTAGAAATGTTTATAATCGAGTTATTATAAAATTTAAACGCGCCACCATATCTCCCATCATTAGTCCAATTAGCCCGATATACAGTTCCATTATTCCCGTATTTACTTAAATCTCTGACAAATGTATCGTCCTCTCCAAGAATAGAACGATTGTCAAAATTCATTATTAAGACAAGAGAATCATCATAAATGCTATAATTAGTCTTATTCCAGTTAAATATAACCTCTTTTAAATTCTTCCCAATTATAGAGACATTAACATTAATAAAGCCCTCTGATACAGAAGTTGCATTTGGCGGAGTAGGATTTGTAAAATTAATTAAAGGAAATCCGAGATCATCAAACGTAAAAACTAAGAATCTATTTGTGCTCATATTCCAACTTTGCTGTAAATTTTCATTATAAACACTACGGGCAATAAATGTATAATTTGAATAATAAGTTGAAACACTTCCTCCTATACTATTATTTGTCTGTTTATATTCCAAAAGAATTTGCCTTGGAATTCTTCCGTCCGCTTCAGTCAACTTAGAGAACTGCAATATGCTATTATTATCAAAAGCACTAATATTTGCATTAGCTGCATTCGTGCTATTAGTATAATTCGCATAGGCATCCAAATACCAATGCACATTTAATGCTCCTTTTGCTCCCGAAGCCCATCCAACATTAATGCGCTCAGTTCTTCCTGTTACATTAGTAAAATTAAATTCTCCATCTGTAACTACAGAGGCTATACTAAAATCATCATTACTAGAAGAATTAAGAAAACTATCTTGCACACTAAAGTTATGAGCGCCATCATTTAAGCGTAGAGCATTAGCAACTGCATTTATCTTTATTCCTACAAAAGTGTTATTTCTACTTGAGCCTCTTAAAAGAATACCATAGCCTACAGCTCCAGAAGTATTAATATTATTATTAAGAAGAATATTATTAAAACTTGAGAGTAAACGAACTCCTACAGTATTATCTGCAAGTGTAATTATCGTATTATTAACTAATAAATTTGAATTTGTTTCGATATCAATTGCTTTAGTATCTGACCCAGATATATGAAGAGTATTATTTATTATTCTTGTAAAATGGGAATTTAGCTCCATATCAATTCCTTCCGAGTCAGTTCCATTTGTCAAAATTACATTATTCATAATTGTCGTAAAATTTGAACTAAAAGTAATAAAGATTCCATCTGCTGAAGCGCCAGTGGTATTAATAGTATTCTGGATGATAGAAATATTTAAACTAGAAGCAAGATTAACACCCCGCCCAAAAGTTCCATTAGTATAAATAGTATTATTAAGAACATTATTATTAGAGCTTAAAGATAAATTGATGCCGTAGCCCCTCGTTCCATTAGTTGCAATAATATTCCCTATAATATTTGAATATGAAATAGAGTTAAATGAAATTGCATGGCTAGTTGTACCGTCTGTAAAGATAATATTGTCACTAATATTCTGCCTATCTCCAGAATTAACGTTAATACCATATGCGTCTGCTCCATAAGTTTTAATATTATTCCTTGATATAACATTCCCATGAGGAGAATTACCTGAAAGCAGATCTTTCTTCAAAAAAATACCATGCTTTAAGGATGTAATATTATTATTAATGATAGAACTACGCGTCAATCCATTGATATGAATTCCTTCAAAATTTCCGTTACTAAGAATTTTATTATAAGTTATATTGGCAACAGTAAGATCAGTTACCCCTGATAAAAAAATACTTGTGCCACTGCCTTTAATAGAATTATTTATAATAAGTATGCCTTCTGCATCTTGAACATTTATAGCTGGATTTCCGCTGCCTGAAATATTCAAATTCTTAATAGTTACATTATCAGTGTATGATTTTATAGACACAGCAGCTCCTGTTCCAGCGGAAACATCAATCAGAAAACCCTGTCCATCTAAAGTAATATTGTTGTCTCCTGCTTTATCTATAACAATGCAATCCCCACCGCTCCAAATTATGTTCTGTATCAATCTATAATAAGTATTTGGCATAGTCAAACTCCTGCATTCGCTAACATTTTCAGCAACATTCATTGTAAAAACCTCAAATCTGCTTGATGTAAGATTAATGCTTCTTGAATGCGGCACATATCCTATTTTTGTGGCATTAACTGTATGATTGCCTTGCCAGGCAAAATCAGTTGCATTTCTCGAATATTCTAAAATAATCTTTCTTGTTATTCTTCCATTAACATTTGTTAATTCAGAGAATAAATGAGAAAAAGAAGCATTCCACATAGAGATATTTACCTCGTCTGCAGATGCTCCATTTGAATAATTAGCATAAGCATCTAAATACCAATGCACATTCAATCTTGAAGCTGATGCTACATCAAAACTTATTTTTCTGGCATTGCTAACATTTGTTAAATTAAAAACTCCAGAACCGCCTGCGCTAAATCTAATATCATTTCCAACTGCGCTAATATTAGAATCATAAAAATTATTCTGATTTGATGTCCCCAGTACATAAATTCCGCCATTGGGAATATCCCCTTTTGTATCTATGTAAGTATTATTAATTATGTTATCTGAGCTGCTAGAAAAGTAAATTCCGCCCTGAGTAGATAGCGTAAAAATTTTATTTCTGTTTATTGAGTTATTGTTTGAAGAGAAAATATTAATTCCGCCATACCCACCTGACCCTGAAACATTAATAACGTTATTATATATTGAATTATTATCAGAACTTGTCTCAAGATAAATACCTGCACTGTAAGTTCCAAAAGTTGTTATATTATTATTGTTGATTACATTTCTTATAGAATTCTTTAATCTAATTCCATTAGCATCACTGCCTAGAGAATTTGTTGTAATTTTATTATTAGTTATATTACTGTCAACTATATTTTCCAGGCGAATTCCATCATCCCCTCCATGGAACGTAAAAATAGAATTATTGGAAATAGTTCCGTTATCAACGCCATTAAAGAAAATAGCATGTGATTGTTGGTCAGTAGTTCCAGATGCGCCGTCAGTTATAAAGCAGTTTTTCACTCTTGTCCAATCAGCATTAGAACTTACACCATAAGTTCCGACAATAGCAGATTTTGAATAATTTACATTATGCCCTCGGCAGTCAAGCGTAACATTTTCCGCTAATACACTAAAGCACGTTCCTGAAGAACTAACATCTGCCGTCAATGTATAAACACAATTAGTCACATCTAAATTCTCACAAATTGATATGCTTCCGCAAGCCAAATTATGAGCATATGCAGTCTCATTTCCAAACTCAAATTTTATAGTGTGTTTTCCAGGAGTCAATACTTTACTTATTTCAGAGCCTGTTCCATCACAAGAATAATCTCTCACTAAAACATAACATGTATCTGTCTCGCAATTTGCGCTCTCTTTTACAAATTCTGTATTAACAACATTCTCGCCGCATTTTAATTCAAGGAATTTCAAATCATAACCGCTTTCAGCACTATCAGTCCATGTTGTTCCATTAGAAGCTCTTATTTTCAAATCAGCAATTCCAGTCGTATTAAACAAGACAGTCCAATTTCCCCCAACAGTTGGATAGCTCTGTACATTCAAAATAATAATGGAAATTTCAAAAGTCTGCTCGCTCAAATAGGGGGTATTCCATTCTATATAATCAATAAGCCCATTATTATTTTTATCAAAAGCAACAAATGGCTCATAACTATCTTTTTCAACCCAATAAACTCTAAGAGAGCCATCTTTTCCAACTTCTAAAACTTCAGGAATATTTGTAAAAGTCAATATATTTTCATAACCAAGCTCAGGCCCAGAAACAACAACTCTCTTCTTATATTTGTTAATTTCATTTTCAACCGCAACAGGTGCTTCTGTAACATATTCTATTTCATATTCTGCAGGCTCGTCTCTGATAATAACTTCCTTTGAATCGCTCTTCTCAATTATCTCACTGGTTATTTCAGGACTAGTTAATATGTCAATTTCATCAGTTTGATTTAACTCAGCCACTTTTTCATCAATGCTCTCATTAATTACTTCTTCAATGATACTATTATTCTCAATAATACTTCTATTAGTTATTATTGTTTCATTAATAATACTATCATTCTGAACAACTATTTTTGATTCATTATCAATTAATTTGCTCTCAGTTTCATTTATAGTTTTATTAATAACTTCTTTTTTCTTTTCATCTTCCTTTTCTATAATCTCTTTCTTTACGCTCTTAGAATCTTTTACTTTTTTAACAATAATATCATTCGCTTCTTTAGGAATTAAAATAACATTCTCTCCTTTCTTTAACTCAATTTTCTTTCTCCATTTTACAGGCTTTCCAATAACAGGTCTCTCAACAATTGTTGCGTTAAAATTCCCTTGCGCAACAACTCTATCCCCTATACCTGGAGCCAGAAATACCTTTAAGTCTCCAATGAAAAATTCAGATAAATCGAAATCCTCGCCAACAAAATTAAACACAATACCAAAAAATATTCCTAAAAAGATAGCAATAAAAATAACAATGAAAATATTAATAAAAAATATCTTCTTATCGTGATTAATCTCTTTACCCTTGTTAACTAAGGTATTAATTGCGTTATTCTTAGGTCCAAGATAAGTATTGACAACTTTCCCGTTTACTCTTCTTGTCTCATACAAATAAGGCCCAAATATCTTCCCACCTTTTTTTATATATTTCTCATACACCATTTTGTAAGTAACTAACTACCCTAAAGCGTAAACAAATAACATTGTAAGTAACTCTTTTTATATTAAAATAGAATATTTAGTAGTTTATAAGTTTTAGTAAAGACATTAAATTGAAGATATAAAAATAAAAATAAAAAACCCTAAAGATCAACATTAAAAATAAAAATAATGACAAGATATCATTTAATTATCCAGTTAAAATATAAACACCCAACATAAATATAAGATAAGCAGACTATTTCAATCACTTCTGCCCAAACACTCTAAAACTCTCAATAGCTGCTTTTTGCTTTTTATTTCCTACAGAATACCAGATGATTAGCGCAATAACAACAACTGATAAAATCATAAAAATTCCGATAAGAACAAAAACAAAGGAGGCTTTATTCTTAAATTCAGAAAGAGGAACAACCTCTCTTCTCACTTTTTCTTTATCTAAACTAAGTGCGATAACTGCCCTCTCTTCGCCTCGTTCAGCAGCTCCCAAATAAATCTCTTTATCTTCTAATAACAAGCTCAATACCTCTTTCTCACCTAAGTTATAATCCCCATTCAAAACCCTTAACACAATACCATCTTCTTCAATAACAAACGAGACTATATAAGAAACGTCCTTTCCATGAATTTCCAATATTATTTGCTCACCATTTTCCACATTTACAAATTGCACGTCATCGCTCAACTCTATGCTCTCTAATTCTGGCGGAACTTCTGTAGTATTTATAGGCTCTGCAATTGGAGGTTTAGGCGTTATTATAGCGCTGCCTCCACCGCCAGAACTTCCTCCACCTCCGGTCCCACTTCCTCCAGATGGGGGTGATGGACACTGTCCACAATCAGCAGAACAGCTTGAGCAGGATTCAAAATTAGAACTGCATATATTATCCCCGCAATAATTAGAAGTAATATTAAATGTAATATTCCTCTCGGCCTCTGAATTTCCAATAAACGCATGAACAGAATCAACTAATCTTGCCCTCAATAAATGCCCTCCTAATGAAACATTCTTGAATCTAATCGTATTTCCATCAATCCATGTCGCATAACTAGTTACTCCAGCAATTAAATTAAATTCTACTACATCGTCATTTCCGTCATAAAACATGAAATCATCATTAGAGCTGTATCCAGTTACATTGCTCAAAGAGAAATGTATGTGATTTTGTCCCTTGCCTCCAAGCGTAAAGCTGCCTACATTAAACCTAACTGTTACGTTAGTTATACTCTCCATGTTATTCGAATATATTATAATATTTTCGCCATCCAAAGGAGAAACTATTTGTATCGTAGGAACTGGAGGAATAACGCATACATCTCCAGCCTCATCACATATCTGTCCTGTGCAAGGAAGCGCTCCTGACTGGCAGCCTAAAACAGCATTACAAGTTTCAGTCCCGTCACAATACAATCCGTTATTGCATAAACTATTGTCTGCTGTATTACTACAGCTATCGCTTGCTTCGTTACAGCTATCAATCGTACAAGAAACCCCATCATTGCAATTTACAGCTGTTCCAGCAACACAACTCCCGCTAACACAGCTCTCAATCCCATTGCAATATGCTCCATCATTGCAATCTGCATTTGTAATGCATTGTGGGGCAACGCAGTTTCCTGCTCCATCGCAAGTATTTGGTAAAACGCAAGATTCGTCATTTCCGCCATTTGCAACAGTAACTTGTGAACAACCATTAACACATGTTGGCTCGTAACAAAGATTGTCAACACAGCCTATTGCATCTGCAGGGCAATTTTCTCCAGCGCTGCAAATTCCATCGCCACAAACAGCTGGACAGCCTTCATCAACTGTTCCATATCCTACATCTCCCGGACATTGATTATCGATTCCGTCACATAACTCTAGAGCATTTGGCTTTACATTTGCATTATTGTCATTGCAGTCTGCAACAGCTCCGCAATTTCCTCCAGCTGTTGCATTATAGCCATCTAAATCTGTATCAGTACATATAGAAGGAATTGTTGAAATGCTCATTCCACATATTGTATGAGTTCCTGCTCCAGCATATAATGCCCAGTTATTAATAGTTGTTATTGTGGCTTGCTCTGATCTAAATAAGTAATTTGTACCAAGTGTTTGTTCAACTCCTCCTGCCGGAGTTACATAAATATTATATGTTCTTGCTGGAATATTGACTACTAATCTAACTTGATATCTTGTTCCTGCTATATAAGGCATAGATATATCAGATCTATAAGCACTACCATCTCTAGCATCAATAAATCCTGTGCTATTAAATCTTAAAATATTTGCTAAATCTGTATAAAGAGTTGCTGTTCCGAAAGATAATCCAGTTACTCCATTCATGTTATTGTTATTTGGAGTCGCATTGAATGTTGCCGTAAATGTTCCTATTTGAGTTGTTATAGGGAAGTTTTGCCAGAAGAGAGAAGATGTGGTGCAACCCAGTTCAGTCAAACAAGATGGAGAACATCCATCTCCGCCATTTATGTTACCATCATCGCATTCCTCAATACCTGTTCTTATAATGCCATCACCACAAACTGCATCGAGACAAGAATTAGTGCATGCATCATTATTATTAGTATTGCCATCATCACATTGTTCGCCTGATTCAAGAACGCCATTACCACATCCAGACCCTGAACAAATAGTTAATCCAAACAAACTTGCAATATCTCCCCATCTATAAAGTATAACATTTAAATCATTATTCTGTGATGCAAAAATACCAGATGGGAAATTAGTTATTGAGCGCTCTTTAGTTATCTCAATTCCATCTGTTTGCGTTGAGCCACTCGCTATAAACTCTCCAATGAAAGCATAATTATTGCTAATATTATAAATCCTAATCCTACTCGCTCCTTGATCCGAGATAAGGAAATAACGCTCATTTCCACAAGCATAAATGGCACTTCCCTCTCTATCTAATGCAAATCCAGTTTGGCCAAAACTCTGTATGAAGTTCCCATTTGTTGCGTCGTATACATCTATCTTAGACCGTTCATGAGAGGCATATAATCTTCCTTGCTCATCTTCAACAGAAAGAGCCTCAACTTCTGTTGTATAATCTCCAAATCTCCTCACTAAAGTTCCTGTGACAGCTCCTGTTGTGCCATCTAATCTATATTGTTGAATTGTTCCTGTTGTTGGTGTTTTTGCGCTTACAAATGCATCAATATTTCCTAAAGAATCTTTATAGAGCGTTACGCCCATTGGCTCTGGCAAAACAGTTGGAATAGCTCCAATCTGCAATAAGTTAGGAAGTTTGAAGACAAGCAATCTGTTGTTGAGTCTTTCTGTCATGACTGCTATATCAACAATCTCTCCAGCAAGATTTAATCCGTATTCAACATCAACATTATTAGGATTTGCCATGCCAGTAATTGTACTGACAGAACTACAATCTCTTGCTCTGAATGATTTCAAGTCTCCTCCCTTATATGCTACTAATACTAAACTTTCTGCAGGATTTGTTGAATTAATCCAAATTGCAGGATCATCTGGCGTGACGCTAGTGCCACTTATAGTTGTACAAACAGGATTAATAGAGCAAATATCATCATTAGGATTACAATTTTCATCAACGCCATTGCCACATATCTCTATTCTTCCAGGATTAATTCCTGCGTTGTTGTCATTGCAATCCGCAACAGCTCCGCAATTTCCTCCTGCTGTTGCATTGTAATAATCAGAATCTGCGTCTGTACATGTTTGGACCCCTGTGCTAAGAGTGTAACTATCAATAAAATCATTAGTAACATTAATAAATGTAAAGTTAATGTTTGTTTTATTTGCTTCAACAAGCATAGCTCCATAAGCACCATTATAACGCGCAATACTCCCGCTCACAGGCGTTGCAAAATTATAAATGCTTCTTCCTCCTAAACCATTCACAAAATAAGGAAATCCGCCTTGAATAATTCTCTCATAAAGATGATCATGCCCTGATAACACAACGTCAGCTCCCCATGCCTGATAAGGCCATTGCAGAGCAGGAGTAGAGCCGTGATTTGCTCCTGATGAATATGGAGGGTGATGAAAATAAACAACATTAAAAGTAGATGTTGATAAAGCAAGCTGATTCTGCAGCCATTGTCCTTGTATTAATGTTGAAGAAATTCCATCAGGCTCGCTAGGGTCGCTGTCAACAACAAAAAAATGAATATTTCCAAAAGTGAAATTATAATATCTCTCATTTCCAGACAATGTAAAGTAGCTCAAATAAGGAGCAGCTCCCGCAGCATCCCAATCATGATTTCCCAAGGAAGGCCAGAATCTATTCCCTCTTGTTGAGCCTGCCCCCCAAGAGCCAGTGTAAGGAAAAATAAAATCGTGATAAAACTGCCCTATATTTTCGTCAATAGTAGAAGCAGATCCAGAAGGATAATTATTGTCTCCTGTCGTAATAATAAAGTCCGGATTCCAGCTTTTGACAAGATTTGAAACAGCTGTCACACTTGTAAATGTTAAATCAGTTCCTCTAGAATAATCTCCAATTACTCCAAATTTTGCATATATTTTGCAAGAAGCAGTGCATCCATCGCCATTTATGATATTTCCGTCATCACACTCTTCTCCGCTCTCTAAAAGAGCATTTCCGCAGACAGGCGGAGGAGGTCCAGATATAGTTCCATTTTCATAAGCTCCCAAGTCAGGAGCACTTCCTGCAAAAGGAAAACCTACATCAATGCCTCTATCAATTACAGGGCTTGTTGATTGAAGATGAAAATCATTGTTTAAAACATCAACAAATTGAGGGTTTGTTCCAGTTGTGTCTGTCCCAGCACTACATAATCCTCCGCATCCCGCATTAAACCATCCGTTATGAGAAAAAACTAAGTTTACACTCCCCACGTTCGAAGAGGTTCCAGAATTAACACAAAGATTATCTCGAATATTTCCATTTATAATACCTGGACTACTAATTTGAATGCAATCACCAGGAGAATTGTATATAGTATTATGATAAACATCTACATTTTCAGCATCAACAAATCTTAATGCATAAAATGTTGAATAATTTATATTGTATATAACATTTCGAATAACTTTTACATCAACAGACTTTCCCCCAACCTCTGCTCTAATCTCAAGACCACGATCACCATCATGGATAATATTGCCTTCAATTGTAATATTTCTATGGCCTTTTTGAATAACAATTATTTTGCTAGTGCGATAAGTGTGCATTTCATTATTTCTAATAATCATGTCACTACCTTCTTTCATGTCAATAGCATTCTCAGGCAATGGCGATGGCAGACCATTAGCAAATGCCTCAGTAAGATAAAATTTATTGCCTTCAATTAAAATATCACGAGATTGCTCTGCATCTGGAACATTAATTTCTGACGTTGCATAAAATTGTATGCCGTCTGCAGAACAATCATAAATAGAATTATTAATCAGTCGGAAAATTCTATTAAGTCCAACAGCTGGATTTTGAACATGCCTGATGCAATGCGTAGTGCCGCCAGTTCCAGTCTCTCTAAAATTATGAATCGAGTTATTTAAAATAGCAGCATTATAATATCCCTCAAGTCTTATTCCCGCTCTTAATCCATTCTTTACTTCGGAATTTTTAAGAGTAATATTATCTCCTGTCCAAAAAATAAATTCTGGATCAGTATCCAAATGGTCAAAAATTATTCCGTCTATTATTAAATTATTCTGGTCAAATAAAATCTGTCCTGTTGTCTGCACAATAACTTTTTCTCCAGGATAATTTTTTAATGTAATAACATTTCCAGCAGTTCCAGAATTAACAAAATTGGGAGTCTCGCCATATACTCTGCCAGCTCCAGAAGTGTCTCCCCTCACAAAAATACTGTCTCCTGCAACAGCGACATTTAATCCCTGTTGAATTGTATTAAATGGATTTGTAATTGAGCCATCTCCTCCGGCAGGAGCATTATTATCAACATAAATCTCATTCAGAAGAGCAAAAACAACTTGCGATTTAGCCCCTTCAGCCTGTATCTCTATAATAAAGTTTTCAAGGATTGGAATATTTAATCTATCTATCTTTTCAAATAAGGTCTGAACTCTTGGCCTGTCAGGAAAAGCGGATAATATTCCCAAAAAAATAAATGATAAAAAAATAAAACTGCAAATAAAAAAAATAAAAAAAATAAAAATAGGATGAAGTATTCCGTCCCTTTTTTTGTATTTTGTAATCCCCTTGCCAATCTTTTTCATTTAGATTAGGAGTAAATATCTTTTATAAAACTATCTAACTATTCGGATGTAATCTCACTAAGCCCTCTAATTTAATTCAAATCCCTTTTTTATGGAAGAGATCAGAACTCTCTTGGAGAATGCTCTTGCCAAAAGTTGAGCAAGAAGTAGAATGATCTATCTTTAATTGATTATTTCTACAATCCAAATTACAATAACTCCAATTAATTACGAAAATAATTATCTTGCACTTCAAATATTAATAGGTGAAGATTATAACGGAGATTATCTTCCAGATGAATGGATCCATTGCGGTAATGTTGATGGAATAAAGGGAAAAGATAAGAGAATAATTAATTGTAAGGGAACAAACATAAAATTTGTTAGATTAGTCAATCCAGAATGGAATCCAACAAGCCTATTTATTGATTATATTTTAGTTTTAAGAGCAGATTGAAGATGCTCCTATTAAACATATGTCATAAGCTTTTAATCTGATTTTTTCATTTTATTCTAATAAAAATATTATCTTCTTCTATTGATTTGATTTCTTCAAAGACAAGGGCATAACAACCTTTAAAAGATAAAAATATGTTAAAGATTAAAGCTCCTGTAGTCTAGAGGCCAAGGACGACGCCCTTTCGCGGCGTAAACCCGGGTTCGAATCCCGGCAGGAGCATTTCAGAAAAGTTTGGTGCTCTTTTTCTTAATGCTGGTTTAATAGCAAAAAGATATTATTTTCTGATATGTCCTTTAGAGAAAATTTCAATTGGGAAACATGGGAAAACATCAAGATTTTAACAAAAATTATTTTTATTCTTATAATTTGGATACTTGCAGGTCTATTTATTTATGAAACATATTTCTTGATGACCTCCTTATCAAATTACCTTAGGGATTTTAAATTCAACTGGACTTTTTGGAAATTTCTGTTTGTTATTTTTATTGGATTTTTTATTTATTATAATTATAAGCTACATGAATGGATTTTTGATATGAAAGCAAGCAAAAAGGAAAAACAAAATAGGATAAATAATCAAGAAAAGGAAATTAGGAATTTTTTATCTATAGACTTTAAAAAACTTAATTCTGGAGAAGTAAATGAAAAAGTAATGAATATTGAAAAAGAAAATTTTGATGAAAAACTGATGAAACAATATGAAACAAAATTGAAGGAAAAGAAACTTGATGCAAGACAAGTTCTGAAAGAGATTGAATATAAAGAAAAATTAGCAAAAGCCGAAGAAGATAAAGCAGAATTATCAAACAAAATTCGGGGGCTTGAAGAATATAAAAGGGGTAAAGAGATGTCTGAAGAAATGAGAATTAGAGAATTAAGAGATTCTTTGAATATTCGAGAAAATAAAGTTTTCAATAAAGAAAATTTAAGCGAGGATGAAATAAAAATTTTGGAAGAGGAAGGTTATGAGCATTTAAATGAATATTGCGTGAAAGAAAATAGAGTTACTTCTGCTCTTGTAAAATCTCCTTTAAATCACTCCAATACACATACCTTTCTTGTTTGGTCTGTTTGCCAGTTGCTTAATTCCTTTGAAGGGATAGAAAGAATTCAAGAACATGAAACAAGAGACGCAGATGTTACTTTTATGTTCAGAAGAAAATATTATGCCCTTGAGATTGAAACGGGTGATTTACCGAGCAAGAAAAAACAGGCTGCTAAGAAGGTTGATTTTTTGAATAAAAAATATCCTAGAAGATGGATGTTTATTGTTTCTAATAGAGATTTATTGGGAAAGTATAGAAAATTAGGGATAGCTATCCAGAGAAATGAGGTGGCTGAAACACTGCAAAATTTGCTGAAATCATTACACCCAGATTTTCGAGTGTAAAAATTCATTTTGTCATCGATATTTCTTTTATACGCTGGGGGTGCAGGGGGCTCTGTATGGAAGGATATATAATAAAACCACAATCACAGACATCGAGCCCGTCAGCTATTTCGAAAAGGTTCTTTCTTAATTCTTTCGGGCTCCCTGCGGAGAGCCTTTTTTTTGATTATAGAAAGGATTATAAAAAACAATTTCTTAATGTTTACATGAATGTAAAAAGAGGATTGTATATTATTGGAAGCACTTTATTCTTAATTGGAATAATTCTCGTTATCAATTCTCTTCAAACAATAACCGGATTTACCATAATTGAAGACATTAGCATCACTATTAGTAGATCTTTAGGGTTATTTTTTCTTCTTATTGGGATTATATTATTTGTGACGGGAAGTAATTGGGATAGATATCGTGTAGGATTAGTTTTAAGAGAGTACGAATTAGGTAGTTTAAATCCTATTCAAGCAGCTTTAAAGATAAATGATAGACTTTTTCCTTCTGGTATAAAAATTACGGGTGTAGATTACAGAGGTGGAACAAATGAGACAATTAGAACAGAAAAAGAATATATCCCGGTAAAATTGCATAACGATGATAAAGCAAGAGATTTGGCTTTAGCACTTTATGAGATTGCAGTAATTAATAATAGAGAAAACGCTAAAAATTGTGAACTTCATCTAAGCAAAAAAGCTTCATCAAAACATCATAAAGCAGGATTGCTGAAAATCATAGAAAAATTTGAAGAAAAATATAAAGAAGACTTAGAAACTGCAAGAGCCGCTTAATTTTTCTAGCTCACCAAATTTCTCCTTAATTTCATCTCTTTCTTCTACATTAGGATTTCTCTTTCTATAATCAGTAAGTTCTCTTTGATATTTTCTAACAAGCTCATCCATCTCTTCAATACTCTTTTCAGAAGGTTCAACAATTAAAGATTTATGCGAGATGTTATATAGCTCTTGAACTCTTCTTTCTCTACCTTCAGGATCATAATGACCAAGAATGTCTATTTGAGCGCACACTACTTTGATTCTTTCGTGACTCATTCTCTCATAAATACTTTGTTTGCGTTCGATGCTCATTTTATTTCAACTCCTCCATTAAATTCATTGTTTCAGAATAGTGGTTGTAAAGTCTTTGATAAATACCCCTAACCTTTCCTTCATACTGATTAATTGTTTTCTCTAATCTACTTAAAGTCCCTTCAGGATTGATATTAAAAGCAGGCCCATATTCATTTCTTAAAATTTTTACAATTCTTTCTTCTAAAGAAATAGTTAATCTATCTCCAGAAATTCCACTCAATGCCTGTCCTATCAGCAATGGAACAATCACTCTATCTTCTAGAGTATAATCTCCCAAATAGGTTCCTAAATTAGTAATTCCTTCTCTGACTAAATCTCTAATATTCTCCCTGTTTTCTGCAAGTAATTCATGAAATATAGTAGAATCATTAATCCTATCTTCATAGAGTTGAGTTATCAATTTTTCAATATCTGAGCCTTCTCTATTTAAATTTAACACGGCTAAGCTTAATTCTAACGCAGATTTCTCTTTTTTGAGAAAATTTAAAATGCCTTCCCCATCTTTAATTTTTGATGATTTCTCAATTTTATATCGCTCTAGCCAATTGCTCACAGTCGCTTTATGAACACCAAATGTTTTTGCAATTTGATCTAGACTTTGATTTTCATGAAGATAAAGATTTACTAGTTCTTCTTGTGAAGGGCAATTTCTTCCTATTAAATGAGATTCTGAGTTATTCCTTACTAAGACATCATAATCTTTTAGCCATCGTCCAACAGTTTTAGAAGATATCCCAAGCATTTTACCAATCTGTACTGTTGATTTTTGGTCTCGAATATACCATCTTTCAAGTTCTTCTTTAGCAGGTTTCTTAGCTGAAACTTCTTCTGATTTATCTCTTAAAGGAATTTCATACTCTCTAATCCATCTTCTTAATGTAGCATCAGTTACTCCAATTCTTTTGCTTAACTCAATCATGGATTCTCTTTCTTTTACATACCACTGTTCCAATTTTTCTCTTGAAGGTTTTTTTACTCCCACAGATAACTTGGCTTCAGAATATCCTCTTATCTCAACCCCTATTTCGCTCAGCCAATGATTCACAGCTTTTTGGCTTACGCCAAGTTCTTGGCTAATTTGATTGACTGATTTTCTTTCATCGATATACCATCTTCTCAATTTTTCTACCGCAGGTTTAGTGAATCCCTTCTGCAACATTCCTTTAAATTTTTCTCTTAGAGGTATCCCCTTATTCTTTAACCAACTTCTTACAGTCGTCCTACTTACGCCTACTTCTTCTGAAATTGAACCTAAGGATCTTTCTTCTTTTGAATACCATTTCTGAAGTTGTTCTCTTGTTGGCACAACAATTTCAGGCAATATCGTATGAATGCCTTCTCTTCGTGGAATATGATACTTATCAAGCAGATCATAAATAGTTGGCTGGCTTACTCCAAAAATCTTTGCAATTTGTATTCCTGATTTTCTCTCCTCAATATACAATCTTTCCATCACCTCTTTCTTTGGTTTCTTAAAATCTTTAGGAAGAACCGACTCAGAAGGTTTTCTTATTGGAATATGATATTCTCTCAACCACTTACAAACAGAAAAAGAACTTACTCCCACTTGATCTGCAATCTTGTTTGTAGAAAGATGTTCTTCAATATATAACCTTCTTAATTCTGACTTAGAAGGTTTTTTAAGACCTTTTCTTAAATGAGCCTCAGTTGGATTACGGATAGTTATATTATTTTTACTTAACCAACCACTAATTGTAGTGTGGCTTACTTGAAATTGCTTTGCTAAATAAGAAGTTGTTTTTCTTTCCGTTACATATAATCTCTCTAGTGTTTCTTTGCTCGGAACTATAAAATCGCCTGGTAGTTTAGCCTCGGACGGATTTCTTGCTTCAATGGAATATTTTTTAAACCATTTTCCAACTGTTCCCGGGTTGATTTCTAATTCCAAACCAATTTGTGTAGTTGATTTATGATTTTCCCAATACTGTCTTACTAAATATTCTTTAAGAGACTCACCAATTTTCTTTTCAATATCTAATATCCTTAGTGATTTTTTCATGCTAATTCCTCCTGTAATTGCATAACTTCTTGATAATGATCATATAGTTTTTGATAAATGCCCCTAATTTTCCCATCTGATTCTTCTAATTTCCCTTCAATTGTTTTTAATGTTCCCTGCATATTTTCATTAAATAAGGGACTGTATTGTGTTCTTAATATGTTGATAACTCTTTTTTCTAGCGAGGATGTTAATTTTTCATCTGGAATGCTAGAAATAGCCTGACCGATTAAAACTGGAATAATAACCCTATCATCGAGAGAGAAATTTCCAATATAAGCTCCTAAATTAGTTAATCCCGCTTCTACTAATTCATAGACTTCTTTACGATTTTCATCTATCAATGCGTGGAGTTGTTGTTGGTTTGTAAATTGCCCATTATATATTTCTGTGATGAGTTGTTCAATGTTGCTCGCCTCACCATTTAATAGAGTTGCCATCACAACTAAATTTCCTGCTACTTTATCTCTCCTTATAAGATTGATGAATTGTTTATTTGTATTAATACTTTTTATGATCTGATATTTATGTAAATATGTTAGGATTGTTGGTTCAGAAACTTTATATAAATCGGCTATTTTTTTGGCGCTTTTATGTTGGGCATACAGCTTTCTTAACTCATTTTCTGAAGGAATGTGTCCGCCACTCTTAGTCAGTCTTGCTTCACTTAGAGTTTTGATAGGTATTCCATATTGATTTAATTTGTTTCTAACATGAGTACCTGAGACCTCATAAAAGTGAGCTATTTCTTCCATAGTTTTTGTTCTGTATAACTCTTCAAGTTCTTCTTTTTTTATTTGCCCTTTTCTTCTAGAATCTCTGATAGGAATATTGTGTTGAGTAAGGATATCCTTGATAGTTTCTCTTGCTATTCCAAGCAGTTTTGACATTTGAAGAATTGATTTTCTTTCTTGTATATGGAGTCTGACTAATTCATCTTTAGCAATCTTATTATGGTCAATATGGCTCCAAAGTCTTGATTCTGCTGATGTGCGAACCGGGATTCCATATTTTCTTAGCCATCTAAGAACAGGAGCCTCACTCACTCCAAACTTTTCCCCTATTTCTCTTGCATTCATCCCCTCATCAACATACTCTCTTCTCAAGTAAACGTCAATTGGCTCGCCAATTCTTTCTTCAACCTCAAGCATCTTAGGAGTCTTTTTCATTTTAAGCTCTCCCTAACCAAGTCTCCTAATTCCTTTCTTTTTGTTGTATGTGAGAACGAAGTTACATGTTCTTTTTCAATTATTTTTTCTTCTGGTAAGATGTGTTTCTTCTTCTTTTTAGAACTCCCCTTTCTTTCACCAATGCTTTTGTCCATTTTCCATGTCAGTAATTCAGGATCAATTGAAGCCTTAGGAGAATCTTCTATCTTTCTCAAGCCAGCTAAATACACTCTTCTAAACTTTGATTCTTTTGGGCCTTTATAAAATCCAGAAAAAGGTAGAACTTCAAACCCAAGTTGCTCAAGACCTTCATAAAATCTTTCAGTATCTTCTAAATTAATAGCTGTATACGGAAGAGTAATGATTCCGTAACCTCCATGTCTTAATACTCTATTTGCCTCTTTAAATGCTAGTTCTCTTTCTCTGATTGTTTTTCTTTCATCTTTGACTTCTAAGCGAGACATATGCAATGCCAAAGAACATACTGCTAAATCAAAAGATTCTTTATCAAATGGCAAATCATGGAATGATGCTTCTTTTGCAATATTCCCAGGAACTATAATTCCTTTCTCTTCAAGTTTTCTTCCCGCCTGTAACATATGAGGATTTAAGTCAATATTTGTGACAGGCTCTCCTAATTTTCTAGATAAAGAGAATGGGCCAGAGGCAATATCCAATTTTCTTTCTAAATCTTCAGTTTCTCCAAGTAATTGAATTACTTTCGTATACAAATTAGCAGTATTTCCACCATAGTATCCTTCCCAATGTGAAGCATAAAGTCTTGCAATATACTCTGCTTCTTCTGGATATTTTTCATAATGAGCTAAAATCTTTTTATGGCCCTGTCCTTTTAACTGTCTAAAATGAGCTAATACAGAATTCATACCAGAACGAATAATTGGAGCTAAATGGCTTGATTTTTGAGGTTTTCCATTTTTAATCTCGTCTAAGTCTCTTTTTGTTAGAGAAAATGGCTCTTTTTCTATATAAGTTATAATTCTTCTTTTATCATCTAACAATCTACCAATACCTTCTGTAATTGTTGGAATACCTGTATCTAACTTTTGTTTTACAGTGTAAACATTAACACTACCTTTCTTAACTTCTCCTATTCTTTGTGATCTTCTATTCCTTTGATCCATGGCAGCAGGAGAATATGGCAATGTTAAGTGTACAATATCTGTTGCTGCTGTCAAATCAACTCCTTCATCCATAACAGTTGTTGCGATTAATACCTTACAATTTGGATCTTGCTGAAATCTTCTTCTAACTTCTTCTCTTAAACTTACTTCTCCATTTGTTTTAGTTGAAGGAACATCAGAGTCAATAAATACTGCCCCGTATTTAGCGTATCTTTCTGTTAATTTATCAGTAACTCCAACTTTTAAATCAGAAAATAGCAACACTTTTCCACCCTTATCAACAGCTTCTTCAATAATATCATCTACAGATTTGTAAACAGAAGATTCCATCTTTCCTATCCTCGATGCTAATTTGTCTTCAAGCTTTTTTGGGCTGACTAGATTTGGATCTAGGGCGGCTTTTCTTAATTGAATTAGTTTTGAGCCTGGTTTAATTTCGTCATTCTCATAAACATTCATGTAAACATCTTGATGTTCTCCATCAAGCATTACTTCTAAATCATGTTGTTGTATTGCAGGAAACTGTGTATTTAGATAATCCTCAACAGTTCTTCTAATTCTTCTTTCTCCAATTACTCGGCTTACAAATTCAGGATCTCTTCTAAATAAAGTATAAAAGTTTGTTAAGATAGAACGAGCATTTTCGCTGTTGATTGGAAAACTTTCTTTATCTAAAAGATTCAAAAGTGAATAAATATCAATAACAGTATTTGGAATAGGAGTTCCTGATAAAATTGCTAAATATTCTGGAGTATGTAATAATTTCCTAGCAGCAGAACTT
Source organism: Candidatus Woesearchaeota archaeon (assembly GCA_964547875.1). Taxonomy (GTDB): domain Archaea; phylum Nanobdellota; class Nanobdellia; order Pacearchaeales; family GW2011-AR1; genus JAUSIK01. The sequence goes on along the minus strand of CAZJPE010000001.1, from coordinate 19,443 downwards.
CTTATGGATTCTGGATTCTTAGCATTATGAGCTTCGTCTATGATTCCATATTGAAATCCTAAATTTTTTAGATTATCGATTTTTCTTGGTTGATCCCCAAAATAAGACAATGTTGGATAGCCAGTAATTACAAAATCTGCATTTCTTGCTGATTTTATATCAGAGTCATATGTTGATGTTTCAACTCTTGCAATTCTTGTATTTTCATGCTTATGATACCATAACTTAATCTCGTCTTCCCAGTGTTGTACAACAGAGGGAGGGCATATAATTAATGTCTTTCCACCTTCTCCATATCTTCTATCAATAGCAGTTTTAGCAGATATGGATTCAGCACATTTTCCAAGCCCCATATCATCCGCTATTAAAACTCTCTTCTTGTCAAGTATTTCCTTAACTGCTTCAGCTTGATACGGTCTTAATAATGCCATTTTATTTCAACTCCTCCATTAATTTCATTGTTTCTTGATAGTGGGTATGAAGTTTTTCATAAATTCCCTTAATTTTCCCATCAGATCCTTCTAATTTCCCTTCAATTGTCCTCAATGTTTCGTGCATATTTTCATTAAAAAGAGGGCTATACTGATTTCTTAATAACTTTACAACCTTTTCTTCTAATGAAGAAGTTAACTTTTCATCTGAAATGCCAGAGATCGCCTGCCCAATCAAAACAGGAATAATCGGTCTTTCATCAAGAGAAAAATCCCCTATATACATTCCAAGATTTGTTAGACCTTCTTTTACTAAATCATAAATTTCTTGTCTATTTTTTTCTAACAACGAGTATAATTCTTTTCTATCTTTAAATGTACCTTGATATGTTTGAATTATTAATGACTCAATATCATTTCCAGCACCATTCATTAATACAGCCGCTCCTGCCAAATTCAATGCAGCCTGATTGTTTTTTAAAAAATCTTTGAATTGGGAGTTGGACATATCATTATGGGATCTTGTAGAAATTTTGTATTTCTTTAACCAATTAATGATGGTAGAATTAGATACTCCTAATCTTTCTCCGATTTTATATGTGCTAATTCCATCCCTCACGTACATTCTTTCTAGTTCTTCTTTAGAAGGTTTAGTAAACCCATCTGGTAAATGTGCTATACTCAATGCTTCAGATATGTCTCTAATCTCAATATCATTCTCCTTTAACCAATTGTAAATAGTCGTAGTACCTACCCCTAGTCTTTTCCCCATTTTTTCCGCACTCATCTTTTCATCAACATACATTCTTTCTAACTCTTGTTTTTTTGGTTTAATAATTCCCTCGGGTAATTTAGCTTCAGAGCTATCTCTTATTTCTATGTCATATTCTCTTAACCAATTACAAAGAGTAAAATGACTAACTCCTAATTTTTTACTTATCTCTTCTACACTTATTCTTTCATTTACATAAAATTTTTCTAGTTCATCTCTAGTTGGTTTAACAAATCCTTCTGGTAATCTTGGTGGTTCCCTAGTTTCGATACCATTCTTTCTTAACCACTTAAAGACACTCGTAGCATTCGCCCCTAATCTTTCTGCTATTTTATACGTACTCATTTTCTCATCAACATACATTCTTTCTAGTTCTTCTTTAGAAGGCTTAACAAATCCTTCTGGTAATTTTCTTGCTTCTCTAATCTCAATATCATAATCATTTAGCCAACCACGAATAATAAAATGACTAACTCCAAACCTAATTCCTATTTTAGCCATACCTAATCCATCTTCATAATACAATTTTTCTAACTCTTCTTTAGTAGGTTTGGTAACACCATTTGGTAATTTAATTACGGATCTATCTCTTGTTCCAATTTCATTTTCCATTAGCCAGTTATGTGCACTCGCCCTACTTACTCCTAATTTCACTCCTATCTTAGTAATACTCATCCTCTCGTTAACATACATTCTTTCTAGTTCTTCTTTAGAAGGCTTAACAAATCCTTCTGGTAAACGTGCTATGCTTGTTGCCTCAGATATGTCTCTTATTCCTATACCTTCCTTTTTTAACCAACCACGAATAGTCGTACTACCAACACCAAATCGCTCTGCTATTTCTACAGTACTTCTCCTCTCTTTAACATACTCCCTCCTCAAATAAACGTCAATTGGCTCGCCAATTCTTTCTTCAATCTCAAGCATCTTAGGAGTCTTTTTCATTTTAAAACTCCTTATTTCTTAATAGAATAAACACCCATGCAATTCTCAGCACTTCCTTCTTTTCTTACAATTCTTGAGCTGCCAACAGGCTCTCCTAATATTTGCACTAAATCCTTCAATGGTATTCCGTCTGTTCCATTTAAGCCGAGGTATTTAGTGATCTTTCCAGAACCTGTTATTCTTCCATCAGGGCTTGCTAATTGCTTTATTTCTACACAAGAAGGAAATCCTTCTCTGTCTGTTGCAATATTGAACATTTCGCTCCCTCTATATCTCATTAGAAATATTGTTCCAGGAGCATACAACATTCCTTGTCTTGTTGGTGTGCCATTATCATCTTCATAAGCGCCTGTTTGCACTATCTGGCCTGTAAAACCCTTATTTGTCATTAATACTCTTCCAAGTAAGTCTTGTGCTACTTGCTCTGCTTTTCTCTCAAAAAATTGCCTGTAATTCATAAAAATTAAGAGAATTTAATCTTTTTAAACCTTTCTATCTGTAACTACTTAATAATTACATAATAGTGAAATAAATCCAAAAAATCAAAAATCTCATTAATCCTCTCCTCAAAATATCCCATATCGCCTGAATTCAAAAGCTTCTTCTTAATGCGTTTTGCTTTCATTTGTCTCTAATCTAGAATCAACCTTCTTCATGCTATTAAAAATAGCAAAATATAAATATAAGTTCCACTTTATTGCATGAGATTACAAAATAAAAAAAGAGAGCATGGAATTCTCTGCTCCACTTACGGCAGGAGCATATGTCTCCTTGGCGAAATTGTTATAAGCGAAATTTATAGCCTACCGAGATGACTGCAAATTATATTATGTCTACAAATTTGTCTACATAATCCTCATTATACGTCTACACCATAGAAAAATATATAAACGATGTAGACGTAAAGATATTATGGCTTATACTGAAATAAAGGAGAAAAATGGCAGAAAGTATTATTATAGAGTGCAATCTGTGAGAAAAGGAGATAAAGTCCAGAAAAAAAGAGTATACCTCGGAGTTGATTTAGTAAAAAAACAATTATCTGAAAAAGAAGAAAAGGCGGATAAAGAATTAATGCTTCTCTCTACTCTATTGACTGAAAAAGAGATAGAAGAACTGGAAAAAATAAAAGAAGAATACGCTTTACTGCCCAAGAAAAACTTACAAAACAGATATGAGACATTTGTTTCTCTATTTACTTACGATTCTACTAATATAGAAGGCAATACTCTCACTTTGCAAGAAACATCCCAGCTCTTATTTGAAAAAATAACTCCTAGAAAATCATTAAGAGAAATAAATGAAGTTATTAATCATAGAGAGGCTTTTGATTATATCCTAAATTGGGAAGAAGATATATCCAAAGAAATGATTCTTAAATTACATGAATTAGTGGTTAAAAATACTCTCAAAGATGAGTTAAAAGCAGAAATTGGAAAATATAGAACTCTTCAAGTTTATATCCGTGGAGCAAATTGGCTACCTCCAAAACCAAAAGAAGTACCAGAAGAGATGCAGGTTCTTCTTTCTTGGTATTCTAAAAATAGAGAAAAATTGCATCCTTTGATTTTAGCCGCCTATTTTCATTCTGCTTTTGAGACAATTCATCCTTTTGTAGACGGAAATGGGAGAGTTGGAAGATTGCTTATTAACTTTATTCTGCATAAACATGCTTTTCCCATGGTTAATATTCCCAGTAAGAAGAAATATCTTTATTATAAAGCATTAGAATCTGCGCAATTAAAAGGAAATTTAAAATATCTAGTTAAATTTCTTTTCGATATGCTAAAAGAAGAGAATATAATATTTTAATACGGGCACATTGAGTCTATCTCGCATGTTTAATGTAGACGTATTATACGGTTCGCATCGTTCTATCGAACTATCAAACAAACTTCTGCTCTGCAGGAGCATTTCCCGATCGAAACATTTATAAATTATAATTGTTATAATAACTATAATAGTTATAGAAATTATAAAATGGAAAATACGACAATAGCTGTTTCAAATGAAATAAAAGAAAAGATTAAGGAATTTGGGAATAAGGGAGAAACTTATTCTGAAGTTATAGCCAGGCTATTAGAAAGCGCGAAGAAAAGGCAGTTGCATGATTTATTGATGAGTGAGGAAAATACTATTTCTATAAATGAAGCTATTTCTAATTCAAAAAAGAGATGGCAAAAGTAATAATTACAAAAAAACTTGAAGATGAGGTAAATAAGCTTTTCAAGAAAGAATCTATTAAGATATTTGAGTTAATGAAAACTCTTGAAGAAAATCCCTATAAAGGCAAGGCTGTTGGACAAGTTGGAGGGATTGTTATAAAAGAATTAAAACATGATTCGTATAGATTTTATTTTGTCGCTGATGGATTCGAAATAAAAATACTTAAAAAAGAAGAATTAAGCGATTTATTAATCAAGTTTGTAAGAATGTCTAATAAAAAAGACCAACAGAAAGTTATCAATGAAATCAAGAATGTTCTAAAAACACTATGAGAAATAGGCTTTTAAAATTGCGGATGCATACTACAATTTTATTTGAAGCCTTAGAAAGATATATTAATAATATTTATATATTACTCTTAATTAAATAAAAATCTATTTGAAATAAAGACTTAATCTTTAAGCAAGGCAAAATGAGGGAAACAGAAAAAAAAGAAATACAGGAGAAGATAATTCAGGAAGAAGATTATAAAGTCTCTGAAGAAGAATTTTCAGCGATTTTAAAATTAGTGGCGCCTGGAACAAATTTAAGAGCAGCGCTTGATGGCATATTGAAAGCGGAGAAAGGAGCGCTCATAGTTGTAGAAAATGAGCATCTTGCTCCAATTCTTGAGGGAGGTTTTAGAATAGATGCTGGATTTACTCATCAAAGGCTTGTTGAGCTTGCTAAAATGGATGGGGCTATAGTGTTATCAAAGGATATGAGAAAAATTAATCATGCAAATGTTTTGCTTGCGCCTGATAATAAGATAGCTACAAATGAGACTGGAACCAGGCATAAGGCTGCAGAGAGAGCAGCAAAACAGGCAGGAACTTTGGCGATTGCTATTTCTGAAAGAAAACACGAGATTAATTTATTCTATAAATACATAAAATACCCTCTTGTGAATACAGATGAGCTGCTTAGAAAAGCTAATGAAAACATACAATTGCTTGAAAAACAGAGAGAACTTTTTGACAAATATATAGGAAAACTTAATTTTTTTGAAATAAGGAATTATCCAAGTTTAAATCAGGCTATACAAGTTATACAAAAAGGGTATTTAATACAGAAAATTGCAGATAGTCTAAACAAATATACTATTGAATTGGGCAAAGAGGGAGCCTTGCTAAAACTAAGACTAAAAGAGTTATTGAAGGATGTCGAAGAGGAAACAGATCTCGTTATAAAAGATTATACCCAGTTTAATCTTAAGAGATCAAAAACTTTGCTTGAGGATTTGGATTATGACGAGATTCTTGATGACAATCATTTATTGAGGATACTTGGTTATGAGGAATCAATGCCCCCAATTCCGACAGTCAAAGGCTGGAGGATTTTGAGCAAGACTTCCCTGCATGAAGCAGAAATAGCGCAGCTGATAAATGAAGCGGGCACTCTTGGGCAGTCCATTTATTCTGACATTGATTTCTACAAGAAAATATTAGGAGACGACAAAGCTTTAGTCGTAAGAGAAGAGCTTGGCAAGATAAAGATGAATAATATCGAGAGCTAAGATTTATAAATTGAATTTTTCTTGATGAATTATGAAACGCTCGTCAAGGAGATGGAAGAAAAAACGCCAGATGAGATGGAAATGGCAGCGTAAGCTTTTGAGAAAAGAGAAGCGCAAGAGGCGCCTGCATAGAGAAAGAGCTGCTTAATTTTTTTAAATATATTCTATAATTAAGTCTATACTTTTGATAACAATAATTATTAATACAATTCAAGGTATACTAATACTTATTAACTATAAAGAAAAAAGTAAATAATTAACATTAGTAGACAACATTAGTTTCATTCTAAACAAAATTAATAAGCATATTTACAGAACGAATTTAGAACGTTGATTCTAAGGTATATTAGCTGCTATTTATACTCTAGGATATAGCAACAGACATTTTGTTTAATTTATTCAATCTTCTGCCATATAACAATCTTTATAAAAATACTAAATTGAGTTAAGTTATGAACTCATCTGAAATTTGGACAGAAAAATACAGGCCCTCTAAATTCGAGGAGGTTGTTGGACAGCAGGAGATTCTTAAAAGGGTAAAATCGCTTGTACAGGCTCTTAATATCCCGCATTTGTTGCTTGCAGGGCCTGCTGGGACTGGGAAATCAACAGTAGCCTTGATTATAGTCAAGGAGCTATTTAAAGAAAGATGGAGGGAGAATTATTTAGAATTAAACGCGAGTGATGAAAGAGGAATAGACGTAATCAGGCAAAAAGTCAAGGATTTTGCGAGAACAAAAGCAATAGAAAACATGCCGTTCAAGGTTATCTTTCTTGACGAAGCAGATGCTTTGACAAGAGAGGCACAGCAAGCTTTAAGGAGAATAATGGAGAATTACACAAATACATGCAGGTTTATTTTATCATGCAATTATTCTTCAAGGATTATTGATCCCATACAATCAAGATGCGTTGTCCTTAGATTCAGGCTCTTGGAGAAAAAAGACGTTGTGCAAGTAATAAAAAGAATTGCAGAGAAGGAGAAGCTTGCAGTCAGCGATGGGGCTTTTGACGCTCTTTATGACGGCTCCGAGGGAGATTGCAGACGCACTATCAATCTATTGCAAACAACAGCTTCAATATCTCTCAATATAAGCGAGGACATGATCAATATGATTCTTGCTTCAACGAAACCAAGAGACATAAAGGTTGTTATTGATTATGCTCTTGCAGGAGACTTTATCAGAGCAAAGGATAAATTGCTTGATGTTATGCTTAGGGACAGCGTTGCTGGAGTGGATGTTATTAAGGCTATTCAGAAAGAGATATGGAACTTGCAGATTGAGCCGGAAATAAAAATCAAGCTCACTGAAAAAACAGGCGAGATAGAATTTAGGATGATAGAAGGCTCTGATGAGTTTGTGCAACTGCAGGCCCTTTTAGCCTCATTCGTTCTTGCGGGACAAGGAAAATGACGAAACAATTATTCTCCTTATCCTTAGAAGAATTTCTTGAAAAGCATTGGGAAAATGTCGAACTTTTTCACCTTAATTCTAAACAGCGCAAGATGTTTTTATCTAATCCTCATTTATCGTGGGAAGAATGTAGATTTCCTAAAGGTAAAAGCTATAGGGGAATGATGAATAATCAAACAGAATTTGCTTTAGTTATTGAGGGATCAATCACGCATGAAATTAGTAGCACAAATTATCATCAAAGTGAAGATGATCTTTTAATACTTCCTGCTAATTTATTACATCATGCTATCATAGGCTCTAACAAAGATTGTTTAGCATATGTGTGGTATAAAAATGCATCTTACATACGCTGAAAAATATCGGGCAAAAAACTATAAGGATATAGTAGGACAGAATGAGGCAATAGAAAAAATAAAGGTTTTTATAAAAGAATTCCCGAAAAGACAAGCGCTAATCCTTTATGGGCTGCCTGGGACAGGAAAGACGTCTCTGGCTTATGCTGCTGCGAAGGAAAATAACCTTGAGATATTTGAATTAAATGCCTCTGATTTAAGAAATAGGCAGAAGCTTGAGGATACATTGGCTCCCGCAACAATTCAGCGAAGTCTTATAAAAAAGGGAAAGATTATCTTAATGGACGAGCTTGATGGCGTGACAGGCACAGATAAAGGCGGCATTCCAGAGCTAGTGAGAATAATTCAAGCAACAAAATTCCCCATAATAATGACTTGCAATGACGTATGGCAGTCAAAATTATCCCCTGTAAGGGCAAAATCAAAGATAATAGAATTAAAGCCTCTGAGAATTGAGGAGATTATTTCTATACTTAAAAATGTTGCGCAAGAAGAGGGATTGAAAAAAGACGAGAAATTCCTAAAGCTGATCGCAATTAAATCACAAGGCGATGTTAGGGCCGCATTGAATGACATACAGTCTTTTTCCTCAATCAGTGATTTAAAAGTTGATAGTTCTGAAAAGCGGGATATGGAGGAAAGTATTTTTCATATCTTGAGAAGATTGTTCAAGGAACGAGGAGATTTTTTAGACATTTTTGAAAGTTCTTCCCTCTCACTTGACGAGATTTTTCTTTGGATAGAGGAAAATATCCCGAAAGAATATAAAAACGAGGCGCTTGTGAAAGCGTATTATGCATTGGGAAATGCAGATGTGTTTAGAGGCAGGATTTACAGGAATCAATACTGGAGATTTTTGCAGTATCAGAGCATTTTTCAAAGTGCGGGAATATCCTATGCTAAAAAAACGCCTCTCGCAGGTTTTACAAGCTATGAGAGACCAAAAAGAGTTTTGAAGATCTGGCTTCATAATCAAAAAACAGAGAAGAAAAAAACAATTGCAAAAAAATATGCAAGATTAGTGCACTGCTCTACAAAGCGCATAATGCATGATTTTAGCTTGTTAAAGCCTATTTTGCAGAATTCTTATGTTCAGAAACAGCTCAATCTTTCAGAAGATGAAATAGAGTTCTTGAATAAATAAATTCAATCAGCTTCTTCTCATATCATAAATAAATCTCTTTAGCCTATATAAAAATTGAAAATAAGAGTCTTAAAAAAAATTAAACAACTCGTAACAATCCGCTTTGTATGTCTTTTCCTGGGTCTGAGACAATGCGTGCTATAAAGTAATATTCTGGTTTTGTAAAGCCCTCATCAAGCTGATCTTCAACTGTCCATTGAGAATTCGCAACTCCGTTGAAAAATTTAGCATTTGAAGGATTTACTCTTACAGGGTCATCTGCACTAATGACATCTTTTTCTCTGACTTCAAAACTAACTTCTGAATCAGCACAATCACTTCCTTCAACAGCAAGACTAACTATTTGCCCAACAGCAGATTCTGTCACGCTCCATGATGCCGAAGCCAATCTACAATTATTGCCTATACACGCTCCATTAGTGCAACCATTTACGCAATTAATAAGCTCTCCATCAAGCAAACCGCCTTTATTCGGATCACATTCAGCTTCGTATAAAACAGAATTATCTACACATTCATCCGTAAGTATAGTACCGTCAGATGCATTAGCAAAACTAGCTACTCCAGTATTAAGCCCTCCGTCGCCATCTCCACATATCTTCTTAGGAGAATCGCTCTCTTCAAATCTGCATCTATCAGAACAACCATCTCCATTTGCTTTATTGCCATCGTCACAAGCCTCTACATTTGCACGCTCAACAATGCCATTTCCGCATACATTAGGTTGGATTCCAATAGGTTTGCAAGCCCCATTCTCACATCCATTTGGACAAGTATAAGATTCTCTTTTAGCGATATTATTAACATCACAATAATACTCATTCAAACTTTGAGTATTACTACAACTATCAACGTAACTAAATTTCCCGGTAGAATTAGTCATATTAGTATTTCCCTTAACAGTATAATTCTTTCCTCCATCGGTATCTGTACAACTCACTTGCTCTCTTGAAAGCTTTACAGGAGCAGGTCCTCCTCTAAATAACCACGATGAAAGAGCTATGTCATCACCAACATTAACTCTATTATCTCCATTCACATCAGCAGGCTCATAATAATGATTATTACAAGTGCCAAGATATTTGGAATATCTCTGTAAGTTATCCTCTAAGCAAGAATAATTCTCAGATTTTCACTCTTTTTCATCTTTACCTTTCTGTAATATTCACCAGCAAACATCCTGGAGCCACCCATTTTTCCTCATCATAAACATTCTTACCAATAAATTCTTCCCAATCACTCGCAACTTTTTTCAATTTCTCTTCATATACAAACTTCAAATTATCTTCTAAAAATAAAGATGGGCAATATTTTATAATTCCTTTTCCAGGATTCCAAACAGCAAGTTCAACCATAGCAATTTCATTATTAAAAGTACCTCTAGGAGCAGCTTCGCCAACAATGTCTCCTGCTTTTACGAAATCTCCTTCTTTCACAATAAGATTCACAACGTGCTCAAAACTCGTAATCCATTCTGATCCTTCTTGCATAATATTTATTCCCCAATCTTGTGTATGATTAAAAAAAACCACTTGTACAATACCATCAACAGGAGCTTGAACTTTTGTTTTGAGAGGCACAAAAAACCAATATTCTATAGTGGGTATTTCAGAACGATATTTATCAACATGACCAAAATCAATGAATACTTTATCATTTGAAACCTTCCCATCATCAAAAAGAAGCTTTTTCGTAAAGAGAAGATCTCCAGCAAGATTTGTTTGCTTGTTCCAAGGTTCTATATTTACTCCAAAATTTTTCAAGACGGGTTTGGAATTTATTCGAACATCAGGAGCAGGTTGAGATTTTTTCACGTTGCTTTCTGAAGTATTATCTGACTCTCCTCGCTTAACCATCTCCTCCCCTTCCTGAATCATAGTATTTCCACGATCTTCAGTGCCGATATTCTCCTCAACATCCTTTTCTACAAGAACCTCTTTCATAATCCAAATCACTCCTATAAGAACAACAACTATTATAGTTCCTATTATAATAAAACTCTTTTTCATTTTTAGTTTCTCAAATTAATAATCCTCTTTTTTTCAGTTGCTATTATAAAATATTCTGCTTAAAATACTCCAGTTGCACCAAGTATGCCCCAAAGCAGAGCTATTACTGCCCAAAGATAATCTAATTTTCTAGGCCAGTTCAAAGCTGTACCTAAAGCAATCAAAATACCTAAAAGAATTGCTCCGCCACTTGTCATATCAAATGCCATATAACACCTCCTTAAGATAAAGAGATGGCATAATTATTAAAGGTTTCTAATCTTTCCTTAGAACTCGCAATGAAAAGAAATGCGATAACAATGCCAAGGGCACTGCAAACAGCGAGATAAGAGCTAAAGGAAACAAAGATAAAGGCTCGGTTGAGAGCTCCAAGGGAATAACTTGAAGTGGCCTTGGATATCCAAGAGCTCCAACACTTAAAGCTATAACTAAATCAGCAATTCCCAAAATATTCCAGGTAATTGCCAGCTTTCTTGAATATGATTTTTTCAGGAAATACAAGAGTGCTACGAGAGGAGCTGTAACTCCAACAAGAATATCTCCAATTCCTGCTGGAAATGCAAAAGCTCCTGGAAGGACGCCTTGCGCATAAAGAATAAAAAAGCCAACGCCAACAATGCGATATGTTTGAATGCTGATAATCCAATGAACAGGAATTGCGTCTGAAACTTTTTGAATATTTTTTGAGGAATAGACTTTCTGCAAAATACCAAAAAGAATAATAAAACCGATGAAGATATATGGAGCAACCAAATGATTAAGCGCAAAAAATCCTGCCCTGCTTAGAATAAAGACAGCACCGAACCATCCTATTAATATAACTGCTGTAATAAACGAGAATTTCCATCTTTGATCTTTTAATATCTTGGAAGCGTTATGGAACATTAGCCAAGTTAAAACTAAAAACGCAAAGCTAGAGAGAACTACAGAATTCGTAAATAACTCTGGGATTTCTAATGCCATGCCTTATATTTTTTATTTTATATTTATATAACTAATAACGAATAACAAAATATTAATTATGTAAATCGCAGTGCAGACAATGCAGAGATTTTTCAACTTAAAAAATAAAGCATAGGCAAGATAAATTGTTATTAATGATGAGATGATTGCAAAATAAAAGATAATTTTATAATAGTTTAAAAAAGACAAGATAATTATTATTACGTAAAAGAAAACTCCTGCCAATGAGTTTGAAACGCCGAACATCTTTCCATATTCACTGGAAAATGCTTTTGTGCATGAGGCTTTGTCATGAATATCGCATAATGCTTTGTGCTTTTTATTTTTCTCAAATTTTTTTTCTGTATAAAATGCGTAAATTGAGAGAATTAAGCCTAAAAGGGATAATATCCTTATAGTTAGTGACATTATATTGAAAGCAAATAAGTATATTAAAATGTTATGTGTATTTAATAATTTCTATGCGAGACTGATCAATCAGTAAGATAACATATGATAGTCTATAAATCAATCAAATACCTTTTTAGCTTGGTCTTTTAATTAAAAAATAAATAAGATAAAATAGCATGAGCTAACACACATTCAATTGACTTTTAAGCTCAAAATCTTGGAAACTCCGTCATGCATGCTAACCCCATACAAAAAATTGGAATTTGTTACAATGGCGTCGTTATGCGTAACAACAATGTATTGTCCTGATTTCATATATTGGTCTAATAATGCAGCCAATCTCTCGGAATTTCTCCTATCTAAAGCCGCATCAATCTCGTCAAATACGTAAAAATGATATGGCTTATGCTCTTGAATTGCAAATAACAAAGATAATGCAACTAAAGTCTGCTCTCCTCCAGATAAAGAAGTGACATCAAAATATTTTCCCTTTCCTAATTTAACAACAATGTCAACTCCTCCATTAAATATCTCCTCTTTATTTTCAATATCCAAATAAGCTGTTCCTTTAGAAGATAATTTAGAAAAATTCTCTGAAAATAAGCTGTTTATTGCCTTGAATGTTTTCATGAAACTATTTGTCTTTTTCTTGTCTATCTCCTCTATGATTTTTAAGATATCCTCTTTTTCCTTCTGCAATATATCTACTTTTTCCTGCACGATGTCGTACTCCTTTTTAACCTCTTCGTAAACCTCCAAAGCCCTCATATTTATTGGCCCTATATCCTGTAATGTCTCCTGAGATTTTCTAAGTTTTTCTTCCAAGACATTTATATTTCCGCCCAATAATTCAATCCCAGTAAATTCAGATAGCTCAATCTTAATTGACTCACCCTCTGCATCTAACTTCGCCCTTCCTATTTTTAAATAATTCATCTGATCTTCAATCTGCCACGATTCCTGCTGTTTCTCGCTTAAGTAAAGATTTTTCTCCTGAGTTTGTTTTTGCAGCTCGTTTCTCAATAAAAACATCTTCTTAAATCTCTCCTGCAATTCACGCTCTTGCTCCTCCAGTTTTTCTAATCTATCTGATTTCTCTTCAATGTTTTTAGTAATCTCATTTACTTCGCTTTTCATATCATCGAGATCTTCCTTGCTTTTTTTGATTATCTTTCTCATATTTTCAAGCTCTCTTTCTTTATAAAGAAGGGCCGTATCAAGATTCTCCTCAGTCAAAATTGAAATATCTTCGATTTCAAGCATCTTTTTTCCATATCTTTCCTCTACATCCACAAGATTTGAAGCAAGGCCTTCGAGCTTGTTCTTTTCTTTTTCTAGCATTAAAATTTCATTCTTCAATGCTTTCTCGTCATTAAACAAACTCTTCAATTGTTCTTTTTTATCCTCAACATTTTTCTGATTTATAAGCTCTATCTCTCCTTCGGATATCTTTTTTTCAATTTCTTTTGTTCCATTTTCCAATTTATATTTTTCGCCAATAATATTTTTTATCTCGTTTATAGCACTCTCTTTTTTTTCAACAGCATTTTTTATTTTCTTGTCAATGTCTTCATAAACATGTCTTATATGCTTCTCTGTTATTTTGCTTTGGCACAAAGGACATATATCTATCTTTTCCATTTCAGCCTTTATTTTATTTGCATTGTTTATTTCAGAATCAGCAGCCGCAATAATCTTGTTATTCTCTATTTCGTTTATTCTCAATAGTTCAAAATTCTCTCTTTTTTCCAAAAAATCCTTTTTCAAAAATTCAATTGTCCTTAAGCATATTTTTTCATCTTTGTATCTAAAATTAGCGGAATTTTCCTCAATTATCTTAACTAAAGATTCTGAAGCAATCCTTGTCTTGGTCAATTGTTTTTCCTTGTCCTTGATTCTCTCTTTGAATGATTCTAATTCTGTTTTAAATCCCAATATCTTTTTCAATTCACTTTCAATGTTGCCCAATTCCTCTTTTTTCTTTTTTAATTCAATGGATTTTTTAGCCATTGAAGGGGATTTTTTCCTCAGTTCTTTTATCTCGCTCTCGATGTTAGGAATTGACTTATATATCTCATCTATCCTTCTTTCTATCTCTTTTTGCCTATTTTCATAGCCCTCTTTTCTTACTCTGCTCCCTTCAAGCTCTGCTTTTAATTCACTAATCTCGTTATGCAGAGTTTCTTGCTCAACTCCGCTTGACTTTTGTATCTTCTTGTTTATGTCGTCAATTTTCGCGCTTAATTCATTCACTAATATTTGTATCGTCTCAATCTCTTTTTTTATTTCAAATTTCTCTTTCTCTTTCTCCTCAATTGATTTCTTAATATTCTCTAATTCTTTTTCTTTATCCCGCGATCTTTTATTTAATATAGAAGCTTTAGCTCTCTTAACAATTAATTCAGCATCTTTGTATTTCTGCGCCTGCATTTTCTCTCTTTCCAAGTTTTTCAAATATGCGGTTCTCTCTCGTAAAATAGTTGAAATCTCCTTTAATCTTTCATCTGTCTTTTCCAGCTCATGCAATGATTTTTCCTTTCTTGATTCATAAATAGAAATTCCAGCAACTTCCTCTATTACCTTTCTTCTTTCTTCAGAATGCATTTTAACAATGCTCTGAATCTGCCCCTGTAAAATAAGATTAAATCCATAAGGATCAATGCCTGCTTGGGCAAGCATCTCTATGATCTCCCCTCTGGTTTTAGTTTCTCCATTAATCTTGTATATGCTCTGCCCATTTGCTCTTACAACTCTTTTCAAGCTTACTTCATCGTTATTTATAGAAAAAGCCCTGTCTATATTATCAAAAATCAACTCTACATAAGCTTCTTTCGCGGGCTTAATGTATTTTGATCCCATAAAAATAAGATTTCTTGCTTTTGAAGCCCTCATAGACTTAATTGATAATCTTCCTAATACAAAGCACAGCGCCTCAACCACATTGCTCTTTCCAGAGCCATTAGGCCCGACAAAAAGATTAATGCCCTTATCAAATATTATGTCTGTTTTCCTTGCAAAACTCTTGAAACCATTGACAACTATCTTTTTTATATACACCATATCTGCAATTATCTAGCCCTATATTTAAAGTTTCAGATTTTTATATATTGTCGCAAATAGAAAAAGACCTTAAGGGTGGGGGAAGGCAGTGCGCTTTTTAAGCTGAAATTTCAAATAACAATCAATTGTGAATAAATATAAAAACAGGCTAATTTAGAGATAATAAATGAAACTAAAAAACATAAAATCAAAAGAGGTGTTGAGAATCCTTCAAAAACAGGGATTTGAAATTAGAAGACAAACCGGAACTCATGTTATCTTAAGGAAAGAAAATAGGACAGTTGTTGTTCCTATACACCGCGAAATAATGCCAATTGGAACCTTAAAGAGTATAGAAAAACAAGCTGGAGTTGACTTTAGAGAGCTATTCTCGTAACAAGAACAGGTTCTTTTGCTTTTAATAACGCTCTTTTTTCAGGAGCTTCTTCTAACAAAAGAGA
Organism: Candidatus Woesearchaeota archaeon; assembly: GCA_964547875.1. Classification (GTDB taxonomy): domain Archaea; phylum Nanobdellota; class Nanobdellia; order Pacearchaeales; family GW2011-AR1; genus JAUSIK01. Next base: position 3,797 of record CAZJPE010000001.1, on the reverse strand, counting down.
AATACCTTTCTTTAAATTGCTCAAACATTCATTAACATTATTCCCAAAATCACTAACACCTAATTCTATGCAATCCGCTACAAAAACAGGCTTTCCATCTAAGTCTTCCTCATGTAAGACAGCTGAAAAAGATACTTCTTCCATATAATTAATAATAAGCAGGACGTATATAAATATTTGGTTTTGTTTTTTTAGAAGGCAACGAAATTGCTCTTATTTCTTAGACTTTATTCTTCCGATTATCCAAGAAACTATAAATAAAATAATTCCGATTAAAATTAAGGGAAAAGCAACAAAATATGATAAAATTACTTTGCCAAATCCGCAAGTGTGAGGATCAGGATCATAACAAGGAAGATAATTGAAAAGTAATAATAATACCAATCCAAAAATAACTATTATTAGCGAAATAATATTTATCTTTTTCATAATAAAAATAAAATCTCCGTATTTATTAATCTTTCTTTTTTGCACTATCTTCAGGCGGGTGTTGGATATAAGCCACCGCTATCGCTGATAACATCTAGATTTATATAATAATCTTCATAAATAAACCTATGAACAAACTCATCATAGCAGACAGCTTCAATGACGCAAATATGCTTTATTTAACTAAAGTATTAGTCCCTGATCCTTTCATCTTCCTATCTTTGAAAAATAAGAATTACACTCTCATAGATGATTTGGAATTTTCAAGAATAAAAAAAGAAGCAAAAAAATCTCTAATTGTTCTGCCTCAGAAAAAATATGTTAAAAAAGCAAAAGCGAGATTTAAAAAAATAAATCTCGCAACAATCGCCTGCCTTTTTTTAAAAGAAAAAGGCATAGAAAAAATAAATGTTCCTTATAACTTTCCCTTAATTTATGCAGAAGAGCTTAAAAAAAATAATATAAAAACAAAAATCCTAAACCCTTTTTTAGATAGGAGCGTAAAATCATCTGAAGAAATAAAAGAAATTGAAAAAGTGCAAAAAATCGTTGATTTAGCTTTTACGAAAATTAGTAGCATAATAAAAAAATCAAAAGAAAAAAAGAATATGCTTTATTATAAAGGGAAAAAAATTAGTTCTGAATATTTGAAAGAACTGGCAGGAGAATTATTTGTCCTTTATGGCTTAGAATCTCCAGAAGGAATAATTATTTCATCGGGAAAAGATACAGCCTATCCCCATAAAGAAGGAGCAGGGCCTATTCATGCAGGAGTTCCTATAGTTATAGATATTTATCCAAGGTCAATTAAGTCAAGATATTTCTCTGATTTTACAAGAACACTCTGCAAAGGCAGGCCAAAATCTCAAAAAATGCAGGAAATATACAATATAGTATTAGAAGCTCAAAAATCAGCCATAAATTTAATTAAAGAAGGAATTAGTTGCAAAGCAATCCACAATGAAGTAATGTCTGTTTTTAAAAAATACAAAATGGAGAAATTCTTTATCCACGGCACAGGCCATGGTGTAGGCATAGAGCTCCATGAATCTCCGTCAATCCCGGGCAAAACAAAGCTAAAAGAAGGCATGATAATAACAATTGAGCCAGGATTATACATTCCAAATCTTGGCGGAGTAAGAATTGAAGATATTTTTCTCGTGAAGAAAAATGGCTATAAGACATTGTCTAAAATAAAAAAAGAGCTTATTGTTTAAAATTCTGGTTTCTTCTTATTTTTTGCAATCATTTTGTTCTGAATATGAAAGAAACATTTATAACAATTTTAAATCTATAATAACAATGCTGAATATTTTTGAAATTACCGACAAAACTGGCAGGAAAATAAAGTGTACAAAGAGACAATGGAACCACATGATGCGAAAACATCCTTATATGCAAAAATATACAGAAGAGATAAAAGAAACGTTGAAATATCCCGATAAATTACTAAATAAGCCATTTAATAAAGGATATTATTATAAAAATTACAAAAGTCTCAAATTACCAAACCGTTTCATTTTAGTCGTAGTTAAATATATAAACGAACATGGATTTATTATAACCTCTTACTTAGAGGAGAAAATAAAATGACAGAAGAATACAATACATATGATTTCTATTATGATGAAGAAGGGGATTTTTTAGAATTATCTCTTAGCGAACCAGCCGAAGATGGCACAACAGAGGAGATAGAAGAAGGCATTTTTATAACGAGAAATATCAATACAAAAAGAATAACAAATATAGGAATTTTAGACTTTAGAAAAAGAGTACAGGTTCTTAAGCAAACACTTAACAGATTAAAAATTCCTTTCCCTCTAGAGATATCACTATCAAATAGTTAAAAACCTCTATATAACTTTTGGTATGAAAGTCGTTGTTGCATTCCTTAATCCCTTTGTTTTGAATATGAAAGTTATCTTTATCTTAACAAATTAAGAAATTCTTTTGTTGTATAAACTTTGATTTTATTTTGATTTTTTAAATGAGGGTCATTTGACCAAATTGGCAGTTTTAATTTAATAGCTAAAGCCAAAAAATCAATATCGTCTGGATAATTATGAAGCAATAAAGAAGCTTCTTTTAGGAAGTATTTATATTCTTCAGAAGGCACAAATTTGATGCAAATTGCAAGATCTTTTTTTAATTCTTGGAACTTTTCATTCGTTATTCCTGTTTTGCTTAGAATCTCATTTATATGATTATTAATTTCCTTTAGGGCATATTCTGGCGAGAAAAACTCAAAGTCCTGATCTATTAATATTCCTTTAGTAAACGAATTCTCCCAGAAAAAAGTAAAAAGTATATTTGTATCAACAATGAACTTCATTTTATATTAGTCTCTTTTTCTTAAGTTCATCAAATCTGCCCTTTCTTGAAGCGTGCTGTAATTTTACAGACCAGTCTATCATCTCTTTTTCTTCTTCAAGTTGTTTTACAACCCTGGCTATAACTACCGCCAAGTTTATCCTTTCTTTCATTAATCTTTCTTTGAGTGATTCTGGTATTTTTATTGTTATTTCTGCCATTGTTCTATCATACATGAAATATATATAAATCTTACTTATTCCATCAGCTTAATCCCTTTGTTCTGAATATGAAAGTGGGTTAAATAAGAAGCAACTAATTAAGATTTTGTTCCTTATTGCCCTAGCTTTTTCTGAATTCTTATACCATTTACAAGAATCTGATAGATGCACCAACCTCCAAAACCCAAAATAGAAGTCAATGTCCCAAAAAGAATATAATTTTCTTTTATATCTCTTTCTTTATTTAAACTATCATGATTAATAAAAGATGGGTATTCTTTTATTGTCTTCAAATCTCTCTCGACAATCTCTATGGCTTTATCTAATGAATCATTTCTTTCTCGCTGCTTTCCAAAAATATTATCAAGATGAGGTTTAAGATTATCAGGTTGATATGGCAATTGTGAATAAGATTGTCTTTTTTTCATGCTTTAAACTATCTAATGTCTCGCTCATTGCTTTATATTCTTTTACAATAGGTGTATTTTCATAAGGATTTCTTGAATTAACTGCCTGTCCAAAAATGCAAGCAATACAAGAGCCAGTGATTCCTAAAAATGTTATGGCTACGGTCTTAATAATTTTTTTGAGTATTTTTCTTGTGTCTTTAAAGCTTCCATATTCTTTCAACATCTTATTATTTTTATAATTTTCGCTTATATTGACAAAAAATAAAAAGTAAAATAAAAAATAAAAAATAAAAAAATAAGGTTTAGTAGTAGCCTTCTCCGGCTTCTTCAGTTTTTCCAGGCTTTCTTGTTAAAAGTACTATTAGTACAATCAAAAGCACAACAAAAATAACTGCAAGAACAACTGTCAATAAAACAGTAGGGCTTG